>JAHCII010000009.1 GCA_026129305.1 Anaerolineales bacterium | reverse complement strand
GCAGCCCGCTTGGATGGCGCCAGCGAAATACGCATCTTCTTTAACGTGATCATCCCTTACATCCAGGGCACGATCATCACCATCACCACCACCATCATCATCATGGTCCTTAAAGTATTCGACATCGTGTTCGTGATGACCAACGGACAATTCGATACGCAGGTGATCGCCAACCGCATGTATACCGAGATGTTCACCTTTCGGCATTTTGGGCGGGGCAGCGCCCTGGCCGTGTTGTTGCTCCTGGCCGTCTTCCCCATCATGATCAGCAACATTCGCAGCCAGCAACGTGAAAGGAACTGAGCATGACCGCCCAAACACGAAAATCCAGCAATTTTAAACAATTAGGTCAGGTGCTCACTGGGCTGCCTATGCGCATCGTCATCTTGGCGATCTGCTTTTTGTGGACCCTGCCCACAGCCGGTTTATTGATCAGTTCCTTCCGCCCGGCGGCCGATCTGCAGACCACCGGCTGGTGGACCACCCTGCTGCATCCTTTCGAGATGAGCCAGTGGACCGTAGAAAATTACGTGGATGTACTCACCTCGGCAAACATGGAAACCGCCTTTCTGAATAGCTTCCTGGTCACACTGCCCTCGGTGGTCATCCCCATCACGATTGCGGCCTTTGCCGCTTATGCCTTCGCCTGGCTGCAGTTCCCCGGGCGCAATTTCCTCTTCGCCTTGGTCATTGGTCTGATGGTGGTGCCGCTGCACATGTCGCTGATACCGATGTTAAGGGTCTACACCTCCCTAAATCTAAACGGCACCTTCCTTGGCGTGTGGCTGGCCCATACTGGCTTTGGTCTGCCGCTGGCGATCTACTTGCTCTACGGCTACATATCTTCACTGCCGAAAGAGATCATCGAATCGGCTCAAATTGACGGGGCCTCCCCTATGGCGACCTTCATCCGCCTGGTCTTGCCCCTCTCGGTGCCAGCCATCGCCTCCTTTGCCATCTTCCAGTTCCTGTGGGTTTGGAATGATCTGCTGGTGGCCTTGGTCTTTCTGGGCACTAGCCGGAGTTCAGTGGTAATGACCGCCCAGTTGGCCAGTCTGATCGGCGACCGTGGCCAGGATTGGCACATCCTGACCGCAGGCGCTTTTATCACCATGATCGTACCGCTCATCATCTTCTTCTCACTGCAGCGTTACTTTGTGCGCGGCCTGACGGCTGGCTCGGTCAAAGGCTAAACCCGCTTAGATCAATTACTTGACCAAAGAACCTGACCCATCTACACTCAGCGGATGGGTCAGGTTCTTTAACTTATGGACAAAAACACACACTGGTTTAAAGATGCTGTCTTCTACGAAGTCTATGTACGCGCCTACCAGGACAGCAACGGAGACGGCCACGGCGACTTACTCGGCTTGGTTGAGAAACTGGATTACTTGCAAGACCTGGGGGTGGACTGCCTGTGGCTGATGCCCATCTTCCCTTCCCCACTGTTGGATGATGGCTATGACGTGGCTGACTTCCGCGGCATTCACCCTGACTTCGGCAATCTGGATGACTTCAAGCTGTTGATCGCTGAAGCGCATAAACGGTCCATCCGCATCATCACCGACATGGTGATGAACCACACCTCGGACCAGCATCCTTGGTTTCAAGAAGCTCGCAAAGACAAGAACTCCAGATATCGCGACTATTATGTCTGGTCAGACACAGACGAGAAATTCAGCGAAGCGCGAATCATCTTCCTAGACACGGAAAAGTCCAACTGGACCTGGGACGACCAAGCACAGCAATTCTATTGGCATCGCTTTTACTCCTCACAACCCGACTTGAACTACGACAATCCAGAGGTCCAGCAAGAAATGCTGGACATTATGAAATTCTGGCTGGACATGGGCATTGATGGCTTCCGAGTCGACGCGATCCCCTACTTATACGAACGCGAGGGTACCAACGGCGAAAACCTGCCCGAGACGCACGAATATCTGAAGCAAGTGCGCGCATTTTTTGACCAGCACGCCCCAGAAGGCATCCTGCTCTCCGAAGCCAATCAGTGGCCGGAGGATGTGCGTGCCTATTTTGGCGACGGCGATGAAATGCACATGGCCTTTCATTTTCCCGTCATGCCGCGCATTTTTATGGCGCTCAAGCGTCAGGATGGCACACCGATCCGTCAAATTCTGGAGCGCACACCACCCATCCCAATGAACAACCAATGGTGCACCTTCCTGCGCAACCATGATGAACTGACCCTGGAAATGGTGACGGAAGAAGAACGCCACTGGATGTGGGAGCAATACGCCCCAGAACTGCGCATGCGCCTCAACCTGGGCATCCGCCGCCGGCTAGCGCCGCTGCTGGGCAACAATAAAGCCAAGATCCTGCTGGCAAACTCGCTGCTCTTCACCCTGCCCGGCTCTCCCATTTTGTACTATGGGGACGAGATTGGGATGGGCGACAATATCTGGCTGGACGACCGCAACGGCGTACGCACGCCGATGCAATGGGAAGATAGCCCCAATGCCGGCTTCTCGGCTGCTCAGCAGACTTATGCGCCAGTCATTGCGGAGCCGCCATTTTCCTATCAGTCCGTAAATGTGGCCAGCCAGCAAGCCGATCCAAATTCGCTTTATCACCACATCAAGAGCATGATCGCCAACCGAAAAAATGAGCGCGTGTTTGGCTGGGGAGAGTTGGTTTGGGCGCAAAATGACCGCCCCGAACAGGTCCTGGCTTATTACCGCCAATTCGCCGATGAGCTGGTACTTATTGTCAATAATTTAAGCGAGGCAGCGCAGACCACGCGCATCGAGCTGGTCGAAGGCATGCTGACACCGGCGCTTATAGACCTGCTCACCCAGCAAACCTGCACCCCTACCAGCGGCTTTGTGGAGTTAACCCTGCCGCCTTATAGCTATCTTTGGCTCAAGCCGGTACAGCCGGGCTAGGCTATCCGAAACGGCCGGTAATGTAATCCTCGGTGATCTTGCGCCCCGGGTTAGTGAAGATCGTTTTGGTGTCGCCGTATTCCATCAGTTGCCCTGTGCGCTTGCCATCCTCGGAGAGCGAGAAGAAAGCGGTGTAATCAGAGACCCGCGCCGCCTGCTGCATATTGTGCGTGACGATGATGATCGTATACTCGCGGGCCAGGTCGTACATCAGTTCTTCGATGCGAAGCGTAGCGATCGGGTCCAGGGCCGAGCAAGGTTCGTCCATCAGAATGATGTCAGGTTTCACTGCGATCGCCCGCGCAATGCACAAGCGCTGCTGCTGGCCACCAGAGAGTGATGTCCCGCTTTGGTCTAATTTATCATGCACCTCATCCCAAAGGGCCGCACCGCGCAATGCTGATTCCACTAGCTCGTCCATATTGCCGGTATAGCCATTGATGCGTGCGCCCCAGGCAATGTTCTCGTAAATCGACTTAGGGAAGGGATTCGGCTTTTGGAAGACCATGCCGACATGCCGGCGCACTTCAACAGGATCCACATCCCGCTCGTAAATATTGTGCCCGTTGAATAGCACCACTCCCTTTGTGCTCACGCTGGGGATCAGCTCATTCATTCGATTGAAGGCGCGTAGCACGGTGCTCTTTCCACAGCCGGAGGGTCCAATGATGGCGGTGATCTTATGATGCTCAATCTCTAAATTGACGTTACCCACAGCCTGAAAGGCGCCATAGAAAATGGCGAGATCTTTGGTCTCGATCGCATAGGTGCTGTTCTGCATGACTTCAGTAACTCCTTCGGGAGCGATTGCGCAGTAAGATCGCCGTCGCATTCAAGGTAAGCAGCATCACCAGCAAAACCAGGCTGGCCGCTGCGGCAAGGTGATGGTAGGCGCCCTGTGGGCGGGTGGTCCATTGGAAGATCTGAATGGGCAATGTGGTGAACTTGGAAAAAGGGCCACTCGGGTCCACCTGAATAAAAGTGGACGCCCCGATGACGATCAGCGGCGCGGTTTCACCGATCGCCCGAGAGACCGCCAGAATGCTGCCGGTCAAAATGCCCGGCAGCGCATTCGGCAGCACATGCGCCCAAATCGTCTCCCAACGCGTGGCACCCAGACCAAAGCTGGCTTCACGCAGTGAATTCGGCACGGCTTTGATCGCCTCTTGAGCATTGATGATGATCAACGGCAACACCAACAAGCCGAGGGTTAAGCCAGCTGAAAGGATCGTACGCCCGTTGGCCGTAGCCGGGTCCACCGCACCAAAAGCAATCCCACTGGTAAACAGGCCAAACG
The DNA here is from genome assembly GCA_026129305.1 of Anaerolineales bacterium. Lineage (GTDB taxonomy): Bacteria > Chloroflexota > Anaerolineae > Anaerolineales > UBA11579 > JAMCZK01. Next base: position 82,230 of record JAHCII010000009.1, on the reverse strand, counting down.
CCCGCACAAAGATGGCCAAACCGAGCATGCCGTAGATGATCGAAGGCACGCCCGCCAAATTATTGATGTTGGTTTGAATGATGCGGTTGATTTGATTGTCCTGGGCATATTCTTGCAAATAGACCGCGGCACCCACTCCCACCGGGAGCGAAAAGGCGATGGCGATGCCGATCGTCCATAACGAACCCAAAATTGCGGTGCGCACGCCAGCAATTTCTGGATAGCTGGACTGCTGCGCCCGCACAAAATTCCAACTCAGCCAATTCCGGAACTGCAGTTCTGCATTAGGGAAATCCCGCTCCAGCGTCTCGGAAATTTGTTCGCGGATGAACAAGGAGTCGTACAACGTCCAGCTTTCCAGAATGCGTGGGGAGATGACAAACTCCTGGATCAGCGCGTACACGTTGGCTGCATCGCGCTCGGCAAAGGGCTGATCGCGCTCGAAGCGCGCGTACAGGCCAGCCGAGATATTGGCGCGCAACGTTTGCATCAAGGTCTCCTTATCTTGCGCATCCAGCGGAATGCCGTTGACAGCCAAGCTGTCCGGGTCCACCTTATTCTCGACAGCAACATACCCAAACGAGTCATTCAGGATGGTCAGCAGCAGCACGGTCAGCGCCACCACTCCGATCAAGGTGGCCACCTGGAAAATGGTTAACCAGAGCTTACCGCTGACATGCCGGCGGTTTACTTGAAGAGAAGCATCTGCAAATTTCGAAGGTGCCTGGCTCATTCGTACACCTCACGGAAACGACGTACGATGCGCTGGCTGATGATGTTAAGCACCAAAGTCATCAAAAACAGCATCAGTCCTACCGCAAAGATGCTGTTGTAATCCAGCGAGTCGTAACTCAGGTCACCGCCGCTAATCCGGGCGATATGCCCGGTCATGGTTTCTGCAGCCTTAAAAGGGTTGAAGGTGAAGTTTGGCCCGGCCCCTGCCGCAATCGCTACCACCATCGTTTCACCAATCGCCCGTGAGGCAGCCAGGATCACAGCTGCGGCGATCCCGGAGAAAGCGGCCGGCAGCACGATCTGAATGGCTGTCTCCAAGCGAGTGGCCCCTAAGCCATAGGCTGCCTCCCGCAAGGAACGGGGCACGGCGGACAGGGCGTCTTCGCTGACCGTGCTAACAAAAGGCAGGATCAGGATGCCCACCACAATGCCAGCGGAAGCCATGTTGTATATCTCGACCACGCCAGAACCAAAGATGGCGCGCAGCAAGGGGGTCATGAACGTCAAAGCAAAGAAGCCGTATACCACCGTAGGCACACCGGCCAGGATCTCCAAAATCGGCTTAAGCCTGCTGCGCGCTGTGGGTGTAGCGTATTCGCTGAGGTAGATGGCAGTCGCCAAGCCTAAAGGCAAGGCCACCAGAATGGCGATGCTTGAAACGATCAACGTAGAGTTCAACAAAGGCAGGATGCCAAAACGTCCGTTGTGCGGCTCCCAGGCCGTGCCAGTCAGGAATTCCAATAGGTTGGGGTTAACTTCCCGAGACAAGGTCAACCCTGCCCGATGAGCGATTGGCTCAGTCTGCTGCGCGCCGCGCTGCATCTGAACGAGCGCGCCGTCCACCGCTTCCAACAACATGATCTCGTCGCCGATGCGGTAGTGGGAACCCACTTCCAAGGCCGGACCCTGCGTGCCCACTTCAAATAGAGTTTGCTCTGGGGCTATATCAGCCACTAAGGGTTTATGGGCTGGCAACCACTGTTGATAGCCGAAGAAAAGATATGCCTCTTTGCTTAGTTCGTAAATGATTCCGGTGGTGACAAAGATCGAGATCAGGCCGCAGAGGAACAAGAGGCCTTGAATAATAACTTCATGAATGCGAGTGCGTCGGCGCAGCGGAGCAACAGGAGGGGTTGGAATGGCCATGACGCGTCTTGTTTAACCTCGCAAGAAAGTGAAATTCATTATAACTGTGTCAGGTCAGGGAACTTGGGGCGGCTGGCCTGAGCCAGCCGCCCCAAGGAATTCTGATGCTACAACAGTTGTGAATGCGGAGCTACTGGCCGACAGCAGCCCAGAAGTTGTCCCACGAAGCTTCGATAGCCGCTTCACTGGCTTGGAAGTAACCCACATCCACGATCTCCTCATTCACATAGGAGAGGTAGAAATGGATGAAGGCAGCCACTTGGGGCTTCTCAGCCAGGATGGCGGCATCCGAGAAGAGGAACAGCGGGCGAGCCAACACGTAGCTGCCATCTTCCACGCTCACACTGTCCGGAGCTACACCATTGATGCTGACGATGTTCATCGCACCGGCATTCTCCACATAGTAAGCATAGCCAAAGAAACCGATCGCATACGGGCTTCCCAATACGCCCTGAACCAAGACGTTGTCGTCTTCGCTCTTTTGCGTATTGGAAGCAGCCAGGATGGCAGTCGGGTCTGTACCATGGATGATCTCGACGAAGAAGTCGAAGGTGCCGGAGTCCGTACCAGGGATGAAGCGTTGAATGGGTTCGTTCGGCCATTCAGGGCGCACATCCGACCAGGTGTTGGCGGCGCCAAAGATCAAGGCGAGTTCTTCCGCAGTCACGTCGGTGACAAAGTCGTTCTGCGAGCTGACCACCACAGAAACCGCATCAGTACCTACATAGAACTGAATGGGCTCACGGTCAATCGCGCGGCAGGACTCGACTTCACTTTCGCGGATCGGGCGGCTGGCATTGGCGATGTCGGTCTCACCGGCAACGCAGAAACGCTCGTAGCCGGCGCCAGAACCAATGCTGTCGATGGTGATGGTGTCACCAAAGCCTTCCAGGTTGAAGCGCTCAGCCATGCGCTCAGACAAGGGATACACGGTGGAGCTTCCGGCAGTGATGATGTCACCGGAAACGTTCAGCGGGCTGAACGGGTCAGCCGGCGCGGCTGGCTCCTCGGTTGCCGCGGCAGCCGTGGTCGGCTGCGCAGGCGCTTCAGTGGTGGGCGCCGGCGCGCCGCAGGCTGCCAACGCCAGGCCGGATATCACCAGCAGGGCCAGCAGCGTTTGAATCTTTCGATTCATGGGGATTCCTCCTAAGGGAAAAGTGGGGTTATACATACAGCAGCATGTTAGCAGCCCCACTTTAAGCCAATGGAAAAACCATGCTAAGGGATTGTTAACAAAAATTCTGCAATTAGATCAGAGGAATGGTGAAGTAAAAGCGGCTGCCTTTGCCTTCTTGGCTTTGTACACCTATGCGTCCGCCGTGCGCTTCAACCACGTGCTTGGCAATGGCCAACCCCAGGCCGGTGCCTGTTTTGTTGCGGGCCGGGTCGCTCTTGTAAAAGCGTTCGAAGATACGCGGCTGGTCCTCGACGGAAATACCCATCCCGCTGTCTGTGACCGAAAATTCCATCACGCCATCCCCGCGGCCCAGGGCCAGTGAAATGCGGCCACCCTTAGAAGTGAACTTGATCGCATTTTGGATCAAGTTCACCAAAACCTGCTCCAAGCGGGAAGCATCCGCCATCACCTGCGCCGCGCCGGTATCCAAATCCGCCTCCAGCTGCACCCCGGCGCGCTCCGCTTGCAAACGCAAGCGTTCCAGGCTGCGCTGCACGACGGCGGCGGCATCGGTGGGTTGCAATTGCAGCGGCACTTGCTTGGACTCGATGCGGGCCAGTTCCAAAAGTTCCGAGACCAGCTCAGACAAGGCATCCACTTCGGTTTCAATATGGCCCAAGAAACGCCGCGCCATTTCTGGTTCTTCCAAGGCGCCTGCCCGCAGGCTTTCCGTCAGGGCCTTGAGCGAGGTCAGCGGTGTGCGCAGCTCATGCGATATATTGCTCACGAAATCACGCCGGATGGTTTCCAGACGCAGCAACTCGCTCACATCCTCAAACAGCATCAGCGCCTGGCCCTGCATATCGCCAGAGAGTGGATAGACTGTGGCGCTCAAATAGCGCCTACTCTGGGGTACCTCAGCGGTAAGCGTTTGCGGCAACCCCAGTTCCCTACTGCGCCGCCACAGGTCCACAAAACGATAGTGGCGCAACAAGTGCGGCAAGCTGCCTGCCTGCGCCTCTTGAGAGCTGAGAGAAAAAAGCTGCTGCACAGCTTTATTGGCTATGCGCACTTCTCCATCCATGTCGACCAATACCAGGCCTACCTTCAAATGCTCAAATATCTGCCGCTGGCCGAGGGTGGTCTCGTCGGGATTAAGCGGCGTCTCTGGCCGCACGGGCGTCGGCCTGCCTTCTTGCCGCCAGGCAGCCAAGCCGGCAGTGGTCAGTACGACTAAGGCCACCAGCCCCAAGCTCAGCCATGAAGGACCGGACGAAACGGAGACCAATGGCTGCCGCGCCACATAGACAATAAGAACTAGAAGGAATTGGAGCAGCAGAAAAGCGGCGAAGCGCCGCCAGCTAAAGCGACCCGCAAACATGGCTAGCCTTCAAAGCGATATCCCAGCCCACGTACCGTCACCAGTCGGGTAGGCGCATCAGCATCCTGCTCAATTTTGGCGCGCAGCCAGCGCACATGCACATCCACCGTCCGACTTCCCCCGGAAAATTCCCAACCCCAAACCTGCTCCAGCAATTGCTCCCGGGTGAAGGCGCGGCCGCGGTTTTGGACAAAGAAGAGCAATAAATCAAATTCCTGTGGCTTCAGTTCGATGACTGCATCCCCCAGACGGGCTTCATGGCGGGTCAAATCGATCTGCAGATTTCCGGAAACGATTTGATCCTGTGTGCTCACCGCTGCGGTACTTTCGCCGGCCCCCTCGCGGCCCAACTGCACGCGGCGCAGCATGGCCTTAATGCGCGCCAAGAATTCTCGCATGGAAAAAGGCTTGGTCAGATAATCATCAGCCCCCAGTTCCAAGCCCAGCACCCTGTCGATTTCATCATCACGCGCGGTCAGCATCAGGATCGGCACACTGCTCTCCTTGCGCAACACGCGGGTGACATCAAAACCATCCAGTTCTGGCAGCATCAAGTCCAGCACCACCAGATCAGGCTGCTCACCGCGCGCGATGGCCAGCGCCTGCACGCCATCGCGGGCGGTCAGCACCTGGTAGCCGGTCTGGGTCAGGTTGTAGACCAGCGCATCTTGAATGGCAGCATCATCTTCAACAACAAGGATCTTCGGGCGCATCTGCCTTCATCTTACCTGCTCTTGGTGACCGGATACAAGCGCGCCACGCGCCGCCTACTTCTGGGAGGTCAGCTGCGCCCAGGCGCCCTTCCATGGCGTCCCCAGCCGGTGCCGTTCGGACACTTGTACATCTTTCAAGCGCTGGCCCAATGAAGCCAGATGAAAGGCGACCTCCCCCGCATCCTCTGCCAGCACCGTTTTGCGCAACTCGCGGCGCAGGGTTTCCACCCAGGCCCATTCCATGCGGAAGCGGTCGGCCTTCAGCCAGAAATCCCGCTTCTCCCAGGGCTGCACGCTGCGCTCGATCGTATCGGCGATCCCGTCCAGGGCCAGCACCAGGAAAGCCGCCAAGTCGCGCGCTTCGCTGTTAAAAGCGCCTAGTTTTGCCAACTCCCTCACGGCGAGCGTCATGGCTTTCATCAGCCGAGTACGTTCGCTGGCCAGGCTTTCTGTGCGGATCACACGTCCCATAAGTTCTCCATACCGGGCGGCATTATACTCAAGCCAGCTTGTCTCAGCGCTTTCTTGCTATAATCTCGCAGCCGGGGAAGTGTTGGAACTGGCAGACAAGCATGACTTAGGATCATGTGCCGCAAGGCGTGAGGGTTCGAGTCCCTCCTTCCCCACAGGACAAGATACAACACAATGGCAAACGTGGAGAGACCCTAATGTTAGATTCAAACAGAGGTCTTTTAAACACCTGGCTTGTGCTGCATGCAATTACCCTGGCCGCGGGCTTGGTGCTGATCTTCGCCCCCAGGATGATACCGGCAACCGCGGGGATAGAATTACCACCACAGGCGCAACTGATCGCGTATTTCTTAGGAGCTGCTGAAATAGCGATCGCATTTTTATCTTTTGGCGCGCGCAAGCTCCAGGACCCACAGTCATTGAGGCTCATTATCTGGACTTTCATCGTATTTCATGCTGCCACCGCGGCGGTCGAGCTGTACGATATGCTCCTCAACGGATCCAATCCAGTGCTCTGGGCGAATGCAATGGTGCGAGTTGGGGTCATATGGCTCTTCGCACATCTATCAAGAAGGATCATACTCACATGACCGCCAAAGAAATTCTCAAAGAACTCGAATCACTGAGCGACTCCAAAACCAAGGCGCTCAATACCAAGAATGGAATTTGGGACAATCAATTCGGCGTCAAACTGGGTGATTTGCGTATCCTCGCCAAACGGATTAAGACCAACCATGCCCTGGCGTTGGAACTCTGGCAGACGGAAAACTTCGATGCCCAAATGTTGGCCATGCTGCTGATCAAACCCAAAGAACTCAGTGCAGATGAGCTGGACACCATGGTGCGCTCAGTGAAACATGCCCGCCTGGCGGACTGGATCAACTCTTACGTGGTTAAGATACACCCAGATAGCGAAACCCTGCGGCAGAAATGGATGATGGACGAGCACCCCATGGCCAGCCGCGCCGGCTGGAACCTGACCTCGCAAAGGGTTGTTAAAGCTCCAGACACGCTGGATATTCCGGCCTTACTGGACCGCATCGAACAGGAGATGGCTGCGGCGGCCCCCGATGCGCAGTGGACCATGAATTTTGCTCTGGCCGAAATTGGCATCAACCATCCCCAGCACCGCCCGCGCGCCATCGCCATCGGCGAGAAGTTGGGTGTCTACCGCGACTACCCGGTACCCAAAGGCTGCACCTCGCCTTTCGCCCCGATTTGGATCGAAGAAATAGTGCGCAGGCAAGGATAAAGATTGGTGCAACAAACGAGAGGCTGCACCTGAAGCCACATATGACTAGCTCAGCTTTTTAGCAAACTGGCGCAACAAGCTGACATACATCTGAGGGTGGGCCAAGCTCAGTTCGCCATGCCCCATTTGCGGGGCCAGGTACAGCTCGCTGACCGGCAACACTTCGTGCAGGCGGCGCGCCGAGCGGCGCACGATCTCCAACTCACGCGAGCCGGCCACCACCAAGGCTTTGGCCCGGCTGTGCTGCAGCAGTTCTTCTTTGAGCGCGTAATTCCCGTTACTGGCACTGATATTCAGCAAGGTTTGCTTGGACATGCGCTGGCTGTCCTGGTAATACTGTTCGTGCATGCTCTCGGGCAGAAACAAACTCTTGGCCTGCGCCTTGGAAAACCAGCGCTGCTTGATCAGCCCGTAGGCCATGCCATAACTGACACGCGAGAGCAAAGCGATCCCGGGCACCGGATACACCAAGGCGCTCTCGATCAATGCGCGCTTCGCCATTTGGGGTCGCGTGGAGAGCAGCTCCACGGCGATCTGCGCGCCGAGGGATTGGCCGCCAATTAAGGCCACTTCGCCGTCCAGCTCGGCATCTATCTCGGCAATCAGCTTCCTGGCCGAGTCTTCAATGCTCACAAAAGTGGTTTCCCCATCTTCGCCGTGGCCGTCAATCACCGGCAGCACCAAGTGGTATTCGGCCTGCAAAGCGTCCACTACGGTTTGATACGCCCACCATGACAAGCCACCACCGTGCAGCAGCACAATGCTGGGAAGTTTCGCATCACCAAAGGTCTTGAACTTCATGCCGCTAGTATCTCATGCTCGCACACAATCTAACAAAGCTCTGACACAGCCCAAAATACCGCCATGCTATAATCCACGCATTCTTGCCATAGCTTAAGGAATCCTTTGTTGAAAATCGAACAGAAGCCCCTGGACGACCACCAAATGCATCTCACGGTCGAGGTCGAAAAGCAAACCTTGGAAAATGCGCGCCAAAAAGCGGCCCGCAAGATCGCTAAACGCGTAAAGATCCCTGGCTTTCGCCCTGGCAAGGCGCCGTTTAGCGTAGTTGAAAAGCAAGTTGGTCCTGAGGCCATCAAAGACGAAGCGATCGAGATTGTGCTGGACGAGATGTACCCCAAGGTCATCGAGGAGAGCGGGATCCGCCCTTACAGTTCTGGCACTTTGGAAAAAGTCCACGAAGACAAAGACCCGCTGATCTTCGAGATCCGCGTACCGCTCTCCCCCGAAGTTACCCTGGGCAAGTATCAGAAGATCCGCCTGCCCTTTGAAGACAAGCCGATCACAGAAGAAGACATCAACAATGTCTTCAAGAACCTGCGTGAGCAAAACGCGATCATGGCCCCTGTGGAACGCCCGGTGCAGGCTGGCGACGTCGCCTACATTCTGCTGAGCGCAGAGCGCAAGACCCCGGAGAAGGATGGCGACACCACGCTGCTCAACGAGCGCCGCTATCCTGTGATGGTTGAGGCGCCAGACACCGACACGAAGGGCGAGTGGCCTTACCCGGGTTTTTCGCAAGAACTGCTCGGGTTGAAGCCCGGTGACGAGAAGACCCTCGAGCACACTTTTGCCGAGGATTCCGACTTTGAGGACCTGCGCGGGCAAACCGCCAGCTTCAAACTCAAGCTCGAAGAGATCAAAGACCGCCAACTACCGGAGTTGGACGATGCGTTTGCCCAGTCTGTGGGCAGCTACCAAACTTTGGCAGACCTGCGCGCCGAGATCGAAAGCCAGCTCACCGAGAGCTTCCGGCGTGAGGCAGAAGGCGCCTATGAAACCCAAGTGGTGGAAAAACTGGTAGCCGAGAGCGAAGTTAAGTTCCCCTCCCAGATGCTGCACCACGAAATCCACCACCACATTGAGGACATGGGGCCAGACCTGGCCGCCCGCGGCATGGATCTGGACACTTACCTCAAGAGCCGCAACATCACCTTCGACCAATTGGAAGAAGAAGTAACTCCAGAAGTGGAAGAGCGCCTCAAAAAATCTCTGGTCATCATGGAAGTCGCCAAGCAAGAAGAAATTGAAGTCGGCGACGACGAGGTGGAAGGTCTGGTGCAAGAGCGCGTCCTGCGCCTGAGCCAAACCCTGACTGAAGACCAGATGAAGCGCGTGCTTTCCAAGGATAACTTGCAAGGTTTGGTCAACCGCACCCTGTCCGAAGAAGTCATCCGGCGCACGCTGGAACGCCTGCGCCTGACTGCCCAGGGCCAGTCTCCGGACAAAGCCGCAAAGAAAACCAAGAATAGCGAGGAACCTGTCGAAGAAAAGGCGACAGAAGAATAACAATAGCTATGCAAGCACGAAAGGAAGACACCATGTTCAATCCGCAATCTGTCATTCCGATGGTCATCGAAACCACCGGTCGCGGCGAGCGCTCGTTTGATATCTACTCCCTGCTGCTCAAGCGCCGCATTATCCTGCTCAGCACGCCTATCGAAGATCACACCGCCAATCTGATCGTGGCCCAGCTGATCTACCTGAGCAATGAAGACCAAGAAGCCCCCATCCAAATGTACATCTCCTCGCCCGGCGGTTCGGTATATGCCGGCATGGCGATCTACGACACGATGCAGATGATCCCGAACCAGGTCAGCACCGTAGCCGTCGGCTTTGCCGCCTCCTACGCCACCGTGCTGCTCTCGGCCGGCACCAAGGGGCACCGCTATGCGTTGCCCAACGCCACCATCCACATGCACCAGCCCTGGGCCAGCGGTGGCGGCGGCGGCCAGGCCACAGACATCGAGATCCACGCCCGCGAGATCTTGCGCCTCAAGGCCCGTCTGAACGAGATCCTGGCTGAGAACACAGGCAAGAGCACCGACGATATCGAGAAGGACACCGACCGCGACGTGTATCTGACCGCCAAGCAAGCTGTAGACTACGGCTTGGTGGATCAGGTCCTCGAAAAGCCGGTGATCAAGTAGGCTGACTCGCTTATCAAAGAGCCGAGGGCAAACCCTCGGCTCTTTTGTTTGGCGCACTATAATCACCCCTGATGACCTTGCCTGTGATCAAAGCCCTGCTGCTGGATATGGACGGCGTGCTCTGGCGCGGTGACGAACCGATCGGTGATGTCCCCACCCTCCTGGAGCGCATCGTTCAGCGCGGCATGCAATATGCCTTTGTGACCAATAACGCCACGCGCACAGTTGAGCAATACCAGGAGAAGTTCCGCCACTACGGCGCTGAGGTCGCTCCTGAACACATCCACACCTCCGCCCGCGTAACCGCCAAAATGCTCAGCAAGCAATATCCAGACGGCGGACGCGTCTTCATCATTGGTGAGCGCGGCTTGCAGACAGCTCTGGCAGAGCGCGGCTTCCTGCAGGCGGAGAGCGACTGCCTGGCGGTGGTGGTGGGTCTTGACCGTGAGCTGACCTACGCCAAACTGCGCCAAGCAGCGCTGCTCATCCAGGCCGGGGCGGCCTTCATTGGCACCAACCCGGATGGCAACCTGCCTTCGCCGGAAGGCAAAGTGCCCGGCGCCGGCAGTATCCTGGCCGCCCTACAAACCGCCACCGGAGTCGCCCCTACCGTCATTGGCAAACCTCAGCCGGCTCTGCTGCACAGCGCGCTGGAGCAGCTGGGCGTGCCGCCGGAGCTGGCCCTAATGGCGGGCGACCGCCTGGACACCGATGTGCAGGCAGGCTACAACGCCGGCTGCCGCACCGCGCTGCTGCTTTCCGGCGTGGCCACCCGCGCCCAGGCAGAAGCCTGGCAGCCGCAGCCCGACTTTATCGAACCCGACTTGGCCAGTTTGCTGGATACGTTGACTTAGTCTGCCATGACCCTGCCACTGATCTTCGACCTCGACCTGCCCCAGCTCACTCAACAGCTAAAAGACTGGGGACAGCCGGCCTACCGCGCCAAGCAAGTCTGGCAAGGTCTCTATCAAAACCTGTGGGCGAAACCTCAAGATTTCAGCAACCTGCCCAAGGATCTGCGCGACAACCTAGCCGAGAACTTTGCCTTCACCCACCTGGAAGAAGCCCAGCGCCTGTATTCCAAAGATGGGCAGACCACCAAGGTGCTCTTTCGTCTGCCCGACAGTCAATACATCGAAACGGTGTTGATGCGCTATGAAGACCGGCGCACGCTGTGCATCTCCTCACAGGCGGGTTGCGCCATGGGCTGTGTGTTCTGCGCCACCGGGCAAATGGGCTTCCGCCGCAATCTAAGCAGCGGCGAGATCCTGGAACAGGTGCTGGTCTTCGCCCGCCAGCTGGCCGAAGACGGCGAACGCCCCACCAATGTCGTGCTGATGGGCATGGGCGAGCCCTTCCACAACTACGACGCCACTCTGGAAGCGATCGACCGCCTGGGCGATCCGGATGGCTTCAACATGGGGGCGCGCCGCTTCACCATCTCGACCGTGGGTCTGCTGCCCGCCATCCGCCGTTTCACGGCGGAGAAGCGACAAGTAGGATTGGCCATCTCACTGCACGCCGCCACAGACGAACTGCGCTCCTCCATGCTGCCAATCAATGACAGATACCCCATCAAGGATCTGATACGCGCCTGCCAGGAATACACCGAGGCCACCGGCCGGCGGGTAACCTTTGAATGGGCCTTGATCCTGGATCAGAACGACAGCCCGGAAGAAGCCGATCGCCTAGTAAAACTATTGCACGGCCTCAACTGCCACGTCAACATCATTCCGCTCAATCCCACACAGGGTTACGCCGGGCAACGCTCCACTCGCGAGAGTGTGGCAGCCTTCAAGCAGATCTTGGACAACGCCGGCATTTCGTGCACTGTACGCGTACGCCGGGGCATTGACATCCAAGCGGGCTGCGGCCAATTGGCCGAACGCGCGGATGGCGGCTTGCTGCAAGTCAATTAGCCATCCGTGCTAAAATCTGTCTACCCTGTAGCCTTAGAGGAGTCGCTTTGACTGAGCAAGTTGTCCGCCTCATCTACCCTCCCTCCGCAGTCAACACCCCCATCGTAAACCAGCTCATCCGCAATTTTGGCGATTTGTCCATCAATATCCTGCGCGCCCAGGTCAATCCAACCGAAGGCTGGCTGGAAGTGCAGCTGGTCGGCAGTGCCGCCGTGATTGAATCTTCGATCGATTGGCTGCGTTCCCAGGGTATTGAAGTGCAAGTCCTCGGCGCATAGCAGTCTGCCCGCATGGCAGCCAAATTCATCCTCAACCCCTATGCCGCCCGCTGGAATGCGGGCAAACGCCAAGCCGCCGCCGAAGCGGCTTTGCGCAATGCCGGTATCACTTTCGAAACCGTGGTCAGCGACGGGCCGGGCCATTGCACGCAACTGGCCTCCCAGGCTGCCCAACAAGGCTTTGATCCCATCATTGCCGGCGGTGGAGACGGCACGATTGGCGAAATTGTCAACGGCATCCTGCTGGCTGCGCCCAAGAAGATGCCCAAACTGGGTATCCTGCCGCTCGGCACCGCCAACGACACCGTAGTCAACCTGGGCCTGCCCAAGGACCTGGACGCCGCTGCGGTGCTGATCGCCGCTGGCAACATCCGCAACATAGATGTGTGCCAGGTCAACCAGCGCTATTTCATCAACAATGCCGGCATTGGCCTGGAACCCTACGTCACCACCATCCAACAACGCATGACGGCCATCAAGGGCATTGCCCGCTATCTGCTGGCCACGCTGGTCGCCATTGGCCGCAACCCCAAATGGCATATGAAGCTGCAATGGGACGAGGGCCAATACGAGGGACCCTGCACCCTGGTCTCCATCGGCAACTCACCGTTGACCGGCGGCGTGTTCTACACGGTGCCCCATGCTGACCCGTTTGATGGCAAGCTCAGCTTCGTCTATGGCTATCTACCCACGCGCCTGGGCATCCTGTCCGTCCTGCCCAAGACGATGAAAGCGGCGGAAGGCAATTACGTTGAGCATCCCGCCGTGCACGAAGTCCACGCCACCCGGTTGCGCGTGCACGTGCAGCCGGGTTCGCCTGCCCATGCCGATGGTGAGCTGATCTCTGAGGATATTCAAACGCTGGAGTATCGCATCCATCCGGCCAAGCTGCCGATCCTGCTGCCCGGCTGATGGGCTGGCTTTCCGATCTACTGCGCTTCTTTTACCAGCTGCTCTATTACCCTCTCGCCTGGGCTTATGACTTGGTGGCCTGGCTCGTCTCGCTGGGTCATTGGAACGATTGGGTTGCCAGCGTGGCGCCGCGCGCCCACGGTCCGCGCTTGCTGGAGCTGGGGCACGGCCCCGGCCACTTGCAGGCGCTGTTGGCCGGGGCCAAACCTTTCGTGGTCGGGCTGGATCTCAGCCCAAAGATGAGCCGCCTGGCTCAGCGGCGCCTGGCCGCGGCGGGCAAACCGGCCAGGCTGGTGCGGGCGCAGGCCCAGCAACTGCCCTTTGCCGCAGGCAGTTTTGACCAGGTCGTGGCCACCTTCCCCAGTGAATACATCATCGTCTCAGCCAGCCTGCAATCCATCTGGCGCGTCTTGGCGCCTGACGGCAAGCTGCTGGTGCTGCCCACCGCCTGGCTGCACATCCAACCACGGCATTGGAACCAGGCCTTCGCTGACCAACTGCGCACCGCCGGGTTCAATGTGCAGCAGGAATACCTTGCGGTGCGCGCCAGCCAAGCTGTGCTGGTCACGGCAAGCAAGCCAGCGCAAAAAACTTGATTACAATGCCAGCATGGAAATTCAAATCGGTGTCGCCAAGATTAACAAGTACGCCATGTCGGAAAGCGGCGACACGCTGGAAGTCGTAGAACGCCCCAATGGCGGCCTCTCCGTGGTGCTGGCCGATGGCCAGCGCTCCGGCAAGAGCGCCAAGCTCATCTCTAACATGGTCGTGCGCAAAGTCATCAGCCTGCTGGCTGAGGGGGTGCGCGACGGAGCTGCCGCCCGCGCCGCCTCAGACTATCTCTACACACATCGCAGCGGCAAAGTGCAGTCCACCCTCAACATCCTGTCGATCGACATGGAATCACGCAATGTGGTCGTGACGCGCAACAACCCCAACCCAGTCCTGGTCTACTACGCTGGCGAAACTCAATCTCTGGACCAGGAAAGTTCTCCCGTTGGTCTGCGCCGGGAGACCCGCCCAGTGATCCACCAGATCGATCTGCAAGATGGCTTGGTGATCGCCACCTACACCGATGGCTTGCCCTTTGCCGGCGTGCGCAGCAGCCAGCCGCTGGACGTGCAAGCCGAGTTTGAGCGCCTGGTCGCCACCAGCGCCGAGCCCCAAACCATCGCAGATGGTTTAATGGAGGCCGCGCTGCAGCGCGAACAGTACCGTCCCGGCGATGATGTCAGCATCGTCGTATTGGGCGTGCTGGCCAACAGGCCGGACCCGGTGCGGCGCATGTGGGTAAGATTGCCTTTATGACCCAGGCAGACGACAACCCTCAAAGTACCTTGCCGCGCGTTGGCGTAGTCGGCCCTTGTAAATCGGGTAAGTCTACGCTGGTGCGCGGCCTGCAAGCTGCCGGCTACCAAGCCTTCCAAATCGCCCAAGAACACTCATTTGCGCCACGTATGTGGCAGATCATTGGCAAGCCGGATGTGCTAATCTATTTGCACAGCGACTACTCCACTACGGTGAGCCGCGGGCTCAAGTGGCAAGAACGTGAATATGCTGAGCAGCAACCGCGCTTGACCAACGCCCGTCAAAATGCTGATCTGGAGATCCGCACTGACGAACCGGAACCGGAGGAAGTGCTGAAGCAAGTCCTAGCGTATCTGGCTAACTGGCCTGCTGGATAAACGCGGCCAGGTGTTGCTTCTGAGCTACCAACGAGGCGGGATGAATGTACATCATATGCCCCGCTTCATAGTATTCCATTGAGACATTCCGGCGTAACTCCGCGGTCAGCTGCATATGGTTAAAGGTGTACTCCGTCGCAAAATACGGCGTAGCCATGTCGTAGTAGCCATTGGCCACAAACACCCGTAAGCCGGGGTTGACATGCATGGCTTTGCGCAGCATCTCCGCCACGTTCACGTACTGGTTTTCGAATTCTTTATAGCTCCACGGGTACACACGCCAAGAAAGGATTTCGTACGGCAGATCACTTTCAAAGTTCAGCTCTTGGCGCAGGTACTGGTTCAAGGTCGCTGTGAAGGCGCCCTGTATGGCGGCATAGCTGGGGTCGAATTCGTAGTTCTCGCCCGCCGCATCCCGGTCGGCTGCGGTGAAGCGACTGTCCAACCGTCCCACGGTGCGCCGCTCCGCGCGCAGCAGTTCCTTGGTAAAGCGGTGGATCTCAATACGTAGATTGGTCCGCTCCACGTAGTCCGCAGACAGTCCGGTGTACTCCGCCAACTTGGCTGCCAGCTGGCCGCGCTCTTCAGCCGGCAGCGCATCCCCACGCATCAGGGCCAGGGCGTACTCTGTGCTGGCAAAGTCTTCAACTTCTTTCAGCAATTTTCGCAGGTCGGGGAAGCGCTTGCGGTCCAGCTGGCCGTGATACCAGGCTGTGGCCGCATAGGTGGGCAAGAACATGATGAAAGGCAGATCATTGCCTGGGTTAAAGTCCGCTGTGGAGAAGTCCAAGATCGAAGAGATCAGCATCACACCGTTCAGATAAAGACCGTGACGTTCCTGCAAATGATGGCTGAGCGCCGCAGCACGCGTGGTGCCGTAGCTCTCACCGATCAGGAACTTGGGCGAAGTCCAGCGCATCTGGCGCGTGGTGTACAAGCGAATAAACTCGCCCACCACCTCCATGTCCTTCTGCATGCCGTGGAATTGTTTGGCCTCTTCGCCCGGCACGGCCCGGCTGAAGCCGGTGGTCACCGGGTCGATGAAGACCAAGTCGGTCTCCTCCAGAATGGAGTACTCATTGTCCAGCAAGCGGAACGGCGGCTTGGGCATGCCCGCGTCCGGCGTCATGTCCACCCGCCGGGGACCCAGCACGCCTAAATGCAGCCAGACCGAAGAAGAACCCGGCCCGCCATTGAACGAGAAAGTCAACGGCCGCGGCTTGGCGTCCCCGGGCTGATCCAGCGTATAAGCCACAAAGAATACCGACGCTTTGGCTTTGTGCTCACTCTTGGCATCATCCTCTTCGCGCAAGACCAGGGTGCCCGCGGTGGCTGTGTAATTTAATATGCGCTTGCCCAGCTTCAACGTATGCTTGGTCTGCACCAGTTTGTCTTCCACAGGTGTCTGCGTCGCTTCTGTCTGCTTTTCCTTCTCTGCGTCTTTCTCTGTCATGCGAAGTCTCCCAAAACCAATTTTAGAAAATGGCCAAAACGATCGTGGTCATGGCACCCAAGCACAGAAAGGGTGCATAGGCGATGGACATCATTGGCGTATAGCTGCGCTGGGCCATCGCCCAAATCAGGTAGAGCAAGCTGAACGCGCCAGCAAACAGCACGCCAAAAAATAGCGCGCTCAACACTGAGGGCCAGCCCAACAAAACCCCGATCACGCCAGAGATGGTCACATCACCGAAGCCCAGGGCGGTATCTTGCCAGGCCCGGCCGCGCAACCGGGCCAAAAGGCGTCCCAGCCAGTCGCCCAGCAGGTGCAGGGCTAACATCACCCCAAAGCCTGCGGCGCCGCCCAGCAAAACCCGTGTGAGACCCACCCACTGCAGGCCTATCGCCCCCAGCAAGAAGGCTCCCCCCAGGCTGACCATGTGCAGCACCAGGCGATGCTCAATATCGATGACGATCACCAAAGCAAAATACGCGCCCACCAGCAAAAGCTGATAGCCGGGAAAAGCGTTCACAGGGAACACAAACAAGAGAACTGCCATAAGAGTGAGTAGAAAAAGAACGGCCGCGTTGCGCGGCAGCTTGAGATAGTCGAAGAACTTGGCAAAACTGAAGGGCAGCCAAACAGGCTTAGCCAGCCTGCGCTGTGTGGGCAAAACATCCGCCAGATAGCAAACCAATCCCCCCAACCCTAAACCGATTATCGCCCAAGCAAGCGTCATGCCACGAATTATAGGCCAAAACAAAAACAGGACCGCGCTGCGGTCCTGTTTTGCTCTATCTGAGGTTTTACTTAAGCGGCTTTTTCTTCCTTAACCACGCTGACGAACTGCTGGAACAGATCGCGCAGCATTGGCTCCGGTACGGCGCCCACCTGGCGGTGTACCAACTTGCCATCCGACAGAAACAGCATAGTCGGGATGCCTTGCACGCCGTACTGCTGGGCCCAGGAAGGATTCTCATCAGTGTTGACCTTGGCGATCACCAGTTGGCCGGCAAATTCCTCGGCCAGCTTGTCCAAGGTCGGGGCGATCTGCAAACAGGGTCCGCACCAGGGCGCCCAAAAATCGACCACCATGGGGGTTTCAGACTTCAATACAGTCTGCTCAAAAGCATCATCAGTTACATGAATGGGTTCGTTTGCCATGTGTGTCTCCAATTTCTCCGGAACATTCTACCCTTCAGACTCGCCCTAAGTGACCCTTCTTACCCAGGAGTATAATGGCCGTGTGGTGCTAATTTCTGATCCCAATACACCCCAACCTTATACAGTCGAGACTGAGGTCTACCAGGGTCCGCTGGATCTGCTCCTTCAGCTGATCGAACGCGCCGAGCTCGACATCACCAAGCTCTCACTGGCTAAGGTCACTGACCAATTCCTGGCCTACATGCGCACACTGCAATCCGCCCGCGCCGAGCGCGTCTCAGAGTTTCTGGTGGTTGCCTCGCGCCTGATGCAGATCAAGTCTGAGGCGCTGCTGCCCCGCCCGGTCGTGCGCATGCCGGACGAAGAGGATCCCGGCGAAGCCTTGGTGCAGCAGCTCATTCTGTACAAGCAATACAAGCAGCTGGCTGAGTTGCTCGCCCGCCGCCAAGCAAGCCAGTTGCGCGCCTACCTGCGCCTGGCGCCACCGCCAAAAGTCGAGGGTCGGCTTGACCTGAGCAACATCACCATCCAGGACCTGCACGGCGCCGCGCTGCGCGTGTTCACCCGCGAGGATGCGCGCGCCCCACTGCGCACGGTGGTCGCCCCGCCCAAAGTCACCATTCGCGAGAAGATCCGCGTCATCGCCCAGGCCTTCAAGCAAAACACCCTGGTGCGCTTCCGCTCGCTGCTGCGGGGAAATCCCCAACGCTTGCATATTGTGGTCACCTTCCTGGCAGTATTGGAACTGGTGCGTCGTTATCGCATTACCGCCCAACAGGAAAAGCTTTTTGGCGACATTGAAATGAACCGGGATGACGCCTGGGACGAAAATCTGGACTTTGAACTGGAATTCCGAGAATAATGCAAAAAAAAACTCAGACAACCAGCACAAACAGCCCAGACTGGCAGCAAGTCGCCCGGCTGGTGCTCACCTCTCGCACGATTGATGAGATCGAAGAAAACGAACTGGTAGGCCAGGGCAAAGTCACCTACCAATTCTCAGCCAAAGGGCATGAACTCGGCCAGGTTTTGCTTGCTCTGCAACTCACCCAGGGCAAAGACGCCGCCACGGTCTATTACCGCTCGCGGCCCTTCATGTTGGCCGCCGGCCTCAGTCCGCGCGAAGCCTTCGCTGCCGATATGGCGCTGACCGGTTCGCCCTCCGAGGGTCGTGATGTGGGCGTGGTCTATTCTCTGCCGCCGCGCAAGGGCGTGAGCGTGCTGCCCTCCTCCGGCGATGTGGGCGCCCAATACACGCCAGCCGCAGGCTGGGCACAGGCCGCCACCTACTACCGTGACGAGCTCAAAGACAAAGCCTGGGACGGAGCGATTGCCGCGGCCCTGGGCGGCGATGGCTCTGTGGCCAGCAACGGTTTCTGGGCGGCCCTCAATATCGCCACCACGCTCAAGCTGCCCATGCTCTTCTACATCGAAGACAACGGCTATGGCATTTCCGTACCCAAGCAATACCAAACTCCCGGGGGCGACATCAGCGCCAATCTGGCCAGCTACAACAACTTGCACATCCTACGCGGGTCCGGAACCCAGCCGGAAGAAACGGCAGCCTTGGTGAGCCAGGCGGTCGCCTATGCGCGCAGCGGGGTTGGCCCAGTCATGCTACACCTGCAGGTGCCACGCCTCACCGGCCACACCTTTGGCGAAGATCAGACCGCCTACAAGAGTTCCGAGCAAATAGAAGAAGAACACAGCCGAGATCCACTATTGGCTATGCGTAAATTACTTGGCAATGCGGATTGGGAGGCTCTGGCGGTTGAGGTCGAGGCCCAGGTGCGCCAAGAACTGGATGACGCCATGCAGCAGCCCACCCCTGCCTTGGATTCTGGTCGCCGCTTTGTGTTTGCGGAGGCAGGCCATCACCCAAGCGTGCCTGCAGATGCGCACAAGCCAGTCGCAGATTGGGCTGCCTCCGCTGCGGAAGATGGTCCGCGCATCAACTTGTCTGAAGCCATCCGCCGCACCATGGAGGCTGAACTGCAAGCCAACCCGCGCCTGGTCATCTTCGGCGAAGATGTCGGCCCCCGTGGCGGCGTCCATCGCGTGACGGTGGACTTGCAAGCCAAATTCGGCGAGCGCCGTGTCTTCGACACATCCTTATCCGAAGAAGGCATCATCGGCCGGGCGGCCGGCATGGCCATGGCCGGGCTGACCACGCTGCCCGAGATCCAGTTCCGCAAATACGCCGACCCAGCCACCGAACAGATCAATGACATTGGCTGGATCCATTGGCGCACCGCGGGCAAGTTCAACGCCCCGGTGGTCATCCGCATTCCGGTGGGCTACAGCAAAAAGACCGGCGATCCCTGGCACTCTGTTTCGGGTGAGGCCATCTATGCGCACAGCCTCGGCTGGCAGGTGGCGATGCCCTCCAACGCTACCGATGCGGTCGGTCTGCTGCGCGCTGCGCTACGCGGCAGCAACCCCACCATCCTGCTGGAACACCGCGCGCTGTACGATACACCGCCCTCTCGGCGTCCATATCCTGGCGACGACTATGTGCTTCCCTTTGGGCAAGCCGCATCGCTGAGCTCTGGGGATGCCCTCACCATCGTCAGCTGGGGAGAAATGGTGCACCGCTGCCTGGAAGCCGCAGAAGCCTTTCCCGGTCGGACAGACATCCTCGACCTGCGCAGCATTACCCCTTGGGATCGGGAGGCTGTGCTGGCGTCTGTACGCAAGACGGGCAAATGCCTGATTGCCCATGAAGATGGTCTGACGGGCGGCTTCGGCGCCGAGATTGCCGCGACGCTGGCGCAGGACTGTTTTACTTTCCTCGACGCGCCGGTGCAGCGCCTGGCTGTCCCCGATACACCAATCCCGTTCAACATCCCACTGATGAACACCATCATCCCCAGCGTGGAAGAGATCCACGCCAAAATTCAAGAGTTGCTGCAATGGTAAAGATCCGACCAGGCTTGCTTGGGTTGTGCGCTCTGGCTGCTTTGCTGGCAGCCTGCAGCAGCCAGCCCACCCTCAACACAGACCACAGCCCGCAAGAAGCTGCCGGGCAAACGTTGTTCACCCGGCACTGCGCCGCCTGCCACAGCCTCAACGCAGATACCGTCATCGTTGGTCCCCCGTTGGCGGGGATCGCCACTCAAGCCCAGCAGCGCGTGGTGGGGATGGATGCCAGCACATACCTGCATCAATCCATTATGCAGCCGAGCGCTTATCTGGTTGAAGGTTTTTCTGACCTGATGCCACCCACCCTCGGGCAAGTGCTTTCCCCGGAAGAGGTTGATGCCCTCGTCGCCTACATGCTCACCCTGCACGAGTAGTAGCGCTGCAGGGCCGCTTGTGCTATTATGAAAAGACTAATTACAGAGTTCACAATCAAGGAGCGTTCATGAGCACCAGAACTGCAGTACAGGGCAAAGCTGCCCACCCACTGCCGTTGCTAACCCGTTGGAAAACGGCTTGGGACGGTTGCAATGTCCCGCAGATCGAGTTGGCAGACGGTTTCACCCGCTGGCTGGTGATCTCCCGTGCCTGCGTATTCACCATGACCATCATCTCGGGCATGCTGGGGCTGCTGATCGCTGCCGAGCAGGCCACTCGCGGCGCTGGCTCGGTCAATTGGTTCTTCGGCTTTCTGGCCATCATCGGAATCATGCTGGCGCATGCGTCCAACAACCTGCTCAACGACTACATGGATGTACGCCAGGGCGTGGATACGGAAGACTATCCACGCGCCCAATATAGCACCCACCCGATACTGGGCGGGCTTACCACCCCCAATGGCCTGCTCAAGGCCGCTGGCCTGCTCACCTTCATTGATTTCCTCATCATGCTCTATCTGTACACTCAGGTCGGGGCTATGGTGCTGGTATTTGCTGTGCTGGGTTTCGTACTTAGCTTCTTTTACACCAACGTACTCAAGCGGGCTGGCTTGGGCGAGTTAACCGCTTTCGTGGTTTGGGGACCGTTGATGACCGGCGGTACGGCTTACGTCGCCCTCAACGGCATGCCCTTGACTACAGAGATCTGGGCGCTGACCCTGCCCTACGGTCTGGTGGTGGCCAGTGTGTTGGTGGGCAAGCACATCGACAAGATCGAACCCGACACCAAGGTTGGCGTCCGTTCTGTGCCCGTCATCCTCGGCGAAGAACGCTCAAAGCTGCTCAATAAGGCCATCTTCATCCTTTTCTACGTCATCATCGTCGCCCTGGTCGTGTTGAACTACACAGGCCCCGGCGTGCTGCTCACCTTCCTGGCGCTGCCCTACTTGCGTCGCAGCTGGCAGAAATACTCCGAGCCCAAGCCTAAGAAGGCGCCGGAGGGTTGGACCGTGTGGCCGCTGTGGTTCGTGGGTTGGGCCATGCACTTCAACCGCAAAGCCGGTGGCTACTTCACTCTCGGCTTGCTGGTTAACATCGGCTGGCACTACATTTCCAGCTTGCTGTAGAATCAGCTGGCAAAATTCAAAATATAAAGCCCCGGCCTAATGGCCGGGGCTTTTTGCATATAACTTAGCGATAAAATAATTTCTATGGAGAATTCGCTGAATACCTTCCGCCAAGGCAAAGATGACTTCTTTGCCAACCACACCAACAGCCCTCTGACCCCCGAACAGCGGGAACGCTTTTCGGGTCTCAGCTACTTTCCCGAGAACCAAGCTTTGCAGTTTGAAAAAGACGTGACACCCTTTGAGGAACAAGAACTAGTGCAACTCCCCACATCCACCGGGGATCTAAAGACTTACACCCGTTATGGGCGCTTCAGCTTTACCGTGGACGGCGAACAAGCGGAACTGACCCTGTTCCATGCGCCTTATGGCTTCTTCTTGCTCTTCGTAGACTCACTGGCCGGCAGCGAAACCTACGGTGCTGGCCGCTACCTGGAACCCGAGCAATTGCCCGATGGCAAGTTCCTGATCGACTTCAACCTGGCCTACAACCCCTACTGTGCCTATAACGACGCCTGGAATTGCCCCATTCCCCCGGCAGAAAATCGGCTGAAGGTACCCATCCGCGCCGGCGAGAAGAATTTCAATTGACCACTAACATCCTGATTATTGGTGGTGGCACATACGGGATTAACACCGCCATCGAGTTACAAGGACGCGGCTACGCGGTCACGCTGCTGGAACCCGGCCCGATCCCTCACCCGGATGCGGCATCGACCGACATCAGCAAGGTCATCCGGCTGGACTACGGCAAAGATGAGCTCTATTTGCAGATGATGGCAGAAGCCTTGCCCCTCTGGCGGCAGTGGAATGAGGAATTGGGCGAGACCATCTACCACGAGACCGGCGTGCTCTATTTCACGCTGGATGGCATGCAGGCAAATGACTTCGAGTACGAAAGTTACCTCCTGCTTCAAAAACACGGCCACCCCACCGAGCGCCTAAACTCGGCGGAGATACGCAAACGCTACCCAGCCTGGAACGCCGAGCTGTACCCCGATGGCTACTTCAACCCACAAGGTGGCTGGGCTGCCAGCGGGCGCGTGGTCACGTTGCTAGCCCAACGTGCGCTGCAAGCCGGGGTGCACATCGTGCAAAACGTGGGTTTCAAACAGTTGTTGGAGACCAGCGGCCGGGTCACCGGTGTGCTGACCACAGACGATAAGCAGTATCATGCAGATCAAGTCATCTTTTGCACGGGCGCTTGGACCCCCGTGCTGCTGCCCCATCTGGCAGACGTGATGTGGCCCACCGCCCAGGCTGTCTTCCATTTCAAAGCCGATCAGCTCTCCCTCTACCAGCCGCCGCAATTCCCGGTTTGGACGGCGGATGTGGGCAAGACGGGCTGGTACGGCTTTCCCGCTCAGAACGATGGCACCTTAAAAATTGCCAATCACGGCGTGGGCTGGCAGCAGGACCCACGGCTACCGCGCCAGGTTCCGGCCGAAGCCGAAGAGCGCTTTCGCTCCTTCCTGGCCGAATCGCTGCCAGGCATGGCACAGGCGCCCAAGATCTTTGAGCGCCTTTGCTTCTACTGCGATACTTTCGACGGTGATTTCTGGATCGATCACGACCCGCAACGCCCCGGATTGCTGGTCAGCGCCGGCGGCAGCGGGCACGCCTTCAAGTTCACGCCACTACTCGGCCGGGTCACTGCAGATGTGATGGAAAGCAAGTCCAATCCCTATGCCGCGCGCTTCGCCTGGCGGGAGCGCGGCGACCTAAAGGCTGAGGAAGCACGAGCCGCCGGCGAAGGCGTACGCAAATAGGCCTACCAAAAGAAAAACAAGAAGATCACTGCGGCCAGCAGAACAATCCAAAGCACAGCAAGCAACCAAAATAAGACCGTTAGTGGCTTTCTGGCTTGGCTTAGATCAAGCGCACCGATCTTGAGCTCAGCACCCAAGGGGCTATCAGCCTGGTCAAGTTTTTTCAATTGGCTTAAGCTGTGAATAGCGCGGAATAGGATAAATAATGGAATGGCATGGATGATCAGCCCCAGATAATCCTCCAGCCAAAAGGTAATGCCAGCATCCATCAGATAGATTACCGCCACAGCCAAATAGATCCACTTGTTTCTGCGCCCCAGCAAGGCCCCCAGCATCAGCACCAGGAAGGTGACCACGTAAATGGCGACCGCCAGGCCAGAGAACACCAGTTTGAACTCGTCCATGACCTCCGGAAGCATGGCGATCAATACATCCGCGAATTGGGTGAAGCTCAAACCGAAGGCCGCGATTACCGTCGAGCCGAAATAGGTGAGCACCGAGTTCACCAGCGAGAATGCACCCAGGAATATTAGCCAGGAAGCTGCTGCTTGCACCCGGTTAAGGTGACCTTGCTGCTATTGAATTTGCATGCTTTGTTCATCGAGATTCATAGCGCTCTCCTACAAAAAAGGCCGCGGCAACCGGGTTGCCGCGGCCTTTGAAGCTCAACTGTCAATTACTCATCACCACCGAGGAAGGCCTCCAGGTTGGCTTTGGTGATGCGGTAGGTGCCACCCACTTTTTTGGCCTTAAGATCTTTGCTTTCGATGGCAGCCAGCACATCTTTCTCAGCCACCTTGAGGAAACCAGCCACTTCGGCAGTCGTCATCACATCCGGCATGGCGGCCGCGGCCGGGCTGCTCATGGCGCCCTTGAGCGCCTCGCCCATTACCTGTCCAATGCCCACGCCAGCACCGATACCGGCCGTCAAGCCGGCGCCGCCGCTGGGATTGTTGGCGGCATCGCGCATTGCGTCGGCCGCCTGCAGCTGCGTATAGGTGGCTGTGTCCAGCAAGCCCATATCGCGCAGATCTTCCGCCGTGGTGCGAGCCGGGGTCAAGTTGGCGATCACAAAGCTCTTCAGTACCAAGCCACGCGCTTCAAAGTCCGAGGCGGTCTTGGCGCGCACGCCGGCGCTGATCTCTTCCTGGTTGCCGATGATGTCCTGCACCGTGCTGTACTTGCCCTTCATCTCACCCAGCAGGTCAGAGAAAGAGCGCAGCAAGCGAGAGCGCAGGTCATTTTCGATCTCGGCGGTGTCGTACTTACCTTGGGTGCCCACTACCTGGGTGACAAACTGCTGCGGGTCTTCCACCTGATAGGCATAGGTGCCAAACCCTTGCAGCAACAGCCAACCCAAGCCAATCCCCGGGGTCTGCATCACGATCGGTTGCGGAGTGCCCCACTTGCGGTCCAAAAACTCCCGCATGGAGACAAAGTACACCTCAGCTGTGAAGGGGCTGCGACCATCAAAAAGCGTGCCCAGCAGGTTGACCAGCAGCGGCACGTTGCCCGTGGCGATCGTATGGCGGCCGGGGCCAAACACATCCAGCGCTTTACCGTCACGGAAGAAGAGGGCATTCTGAGATTCACGTACGATCACCTGCGAGCCAATGCGGAAGTCACCTGCACCGCTCTCTGGGAAGCGATGTACGATCTCTTCCTTCATCTCATTGGGGTATTCAACTACGTCAAAAATACGAGCCATTTCTCCTCCAACAGAAGTCAACAATTATTCAGCCGGTGCTGAGTCGTCTGCATCCGCCTCGGCATCCATCAGCGAACCCACAGATGCCGGTGCATCATCCGCGGCAGGGGCTTCAGTCTCGGCCGCAGGTGCAGCTGCAGTCTCATCGCCCTCACCCGTGGCAATACTTGCCTCTTCAGTGATCACCGCGCGGCGGCCCTCGAAAGTGGCCACCAGATCACGGCTCAGGTCGATCAAGGCCCACACTGGCGTTGCCAGGTCGTCACCACCCACTGCGGCGCGCACAGCCTCCACGGCTGTGCTGATCTCATCTGCGCGAGAAACCAGCGCCAGATCAAATTCGTACAAGCGCTGCAATTCGGGCGATTTGATCTTGATCGCATCAAAAAAGCCTGTGTTGCCATAGCTGGCGGTGCGCACTTTATCGATGAAGGTGCGCAGCTTGGTGGCAGCTTCTTCCATGTCATCTATCAGATCAAAAGCGCCATTATTGGCCAGATCCTTTTGCACGTTGGTGACCTGCTTCCAGATCTGTTCGTAGCTGTCTGCAATCGACTCGCGCAGGATCTTGTCAGCCGCACGTCGATTTTCGCGTTCAACATATCCACTAAAGCCGGGAATTTTTCCCGCCAACCGGCGAAAAATATCCTGATCGGCGTTCACTTGATCGTATAAATCTGCCATTTTTTCTCTCCTCAACTTGGGCGCATCCGCACCTGGAATCATTATACATGAAGACGATATGCATATTGTTAGCGCCCCTGAATACCTCCGGATGGTAAAATGCCAACAACTTCTTCCCCGTTTCTGAGGATGCATATGAATAACGAAGCTTTGAATAAAGTGTTCCACGCCCTGGGCAACAGCATCGACTACCGCGACGGCAAAGTCACCCTCAAAGATGAGTCCGCCGTCCGCAGTCAGATCGGCAGCCTGGTGGAGCTGTCTGCCCTGGGCAGCAAGGCTGAGCAATCCTGGGCGCGTTACATTGTGCGCCTGCTGGCTGTAGAGCTTGGCGCCTTCCCAGCAAGCATCCATGAACTCTACATCGCCCGCGGCCGCGGCGACGTGCCCCCCACCTTCACCGTGCCGGCTATGAACCTGCGTGCCCTCTCGCACGACGCGGCCCGCTGCGTATTCCGCGTGGCGAAAGACATCGACGCGGGAGCCTTCATATTCGAGATCGCTCGTTCAGAGATCGGCTACACCGAGCAGCGCCCTGCGGAATACGCCACCAACATTCTGGCAGCCGCCATTGCCGAGGGCTATCAAGGCCCAGTCTTCATCCAGGGCGACCATTTCCAGATCTCGGCCAAGCGCTACAAAGAGGACCCCACCAAGGAAATCGCCGCCGTGGAAGAGCTGACGGTGGAGGCCATGCAAGCCGGTTTTCTAAATATTGATATTGACACCTCCACCTTGGTAGACATTAATCAGGTCGGCGAACCAGCTCAGCAGCGTTTGAACTCTGAGCTCTCAGCCCATTTCACCCACTTCATCCGCCAGCACGAACCGGCCGGTGTCACGGTCTCCGTCGGCGGAGAAATCGGCGAAGTGGGCGGCCGCAATTCCAACGAAGCGGAATTGCGCGCTTATGTGGATGGCTTCCAAACCAAGCTTGACGAATTGGGCAGCGGCCAGGCAGGGCTCAGCAAGATCAGCATCCAGACCGGCACGTCCCACGGTGGCGTGGTGCTGCCCGACGGCAGCGTCGCCAAGGTAAAAGTGGACTTCGACACGCTGTTGAACCTGAGCCGCGTGGCGCGCAATGAATACGGCTTTGCTGGCGCTGTACAGCACGGCGCTTCGACCCTGCCTGAAGATGCCTTTGGCAAGTTCGTGGAGGCGGAGGCTTGTGAAGTTCACCTAGCCACCAATTTCCAGAACATCCTATATTCAAACGTCCCCCAAGCGCTTTTGGCCGAGGTTTACGCCTACATCGACGAAAAATACGCCGAGGACCGTAAGCCCGAACAGACGGACGAACAGTTCCATTACGAAAACCGCAAGCGCGCTCTGGGGCCCTTCAAGGCCAAGCTCATGCAGCTTTCTCAGGCCGAAAAGGAAACCATCTTCCAGGCTTGGGAAGAACAGTTCCGCATGCTTTTCGGGCATCTGGCTATCGCCGGCACACGCAAGTATGTGGATGAATTTGTCTCCCGCACCCACCCAGAGGTAATGCGGGCCTTCTATTTCGGTGAAGAAGTCGAACAAGAAGAAGTTAAGGACCTTGCAGACTAACCCCCAGGCCTTTGACAGCCGCCGCTACCAGGTCATCCCGCGCGTGCTGGTTTTCCTCAGTCGCGGGGATGAAGTTCTGATGATGAAACGCGCCGCCGACCGGCGCGTTTTTCCCGGCCAGTACAACGGCTTGGGCGGCCATGTGGAAGTAGGCGAAAGTGTACTGGCGGCCGCCCGGCGTGAAGTCCTGGAGGAGAGTGGCCTGCATGTCACAGGCCTTTGGCTATGCGCAGTCGCGGCAATTGATACGGGTGACCCACATACCGGCATCGTGATGTGGGTCTTTCGGGGCAGCGCCGAAGGCGAACCCAGCTCCACACCAGAGGGCGAGAGCTCTTGGATCCCCCGCGACCAACTGGCTGGCCTGTCAATGGTCGAGGACATCCCGGTGCTTTTGCCCAAGATCCTAAACATGCAGCCCGACGATGCCCCACTCTGGGCCCATTACAGTTACACGGCAGACGGGCAATTGCAGATGCACTTCGAATCACTATAGCTGGCCAGCATGACATTAAACACCTATCGTAACGAAATGCTGCCCGTCGTCGAAGAGGCTCTGAAGGCAGCCACGCAGCCCGCCAATACCCCCGGCCAGGAAGTGCTGTATGGCATGCTCAGCTATCACATGGGTTGGGAGGGCCTGGGCGCCGGTCCCAAGGCGGCCGGCAAGCGGGTGCGCTCCATGCTCTTGCTGCTCTCCTGCGCCGCCGCCGGTGGCAACTGGCGTGCGGCCCTGCCCGCGGCCGCGGCGGTGGAGCTGCTGCACAACTTCTCGCTGATCCATGATGACATTCAGGACAAGAGCGACCTGCGCCGCGGCCGCCCCACGCTGTGGGCGTTGCACGGCACCGCCCAAGCCATCAATGCCGGCGATGCCATGTTCGCCCTGGCGCACATCAGCTTGGAAAGCCTTGAGGAGAGCGCCAATCAGGCCATCTACGCCGCTGCCGCCAAGCTGCTGGCGCGCACCAGCTTGCAGCTGACCCAAGGGCAATACCTGGACATGGCCTATGAAACGGTGGAGAACCCAGGCGTTGAAGCCTACTGGCCGATGATCTGGGGCAAGACCGCCGTGCTCATCCGCGCCTGCACGGACTTGGGGGCGCGCATTGCCGGGCTAACTGGCCGCGAACTGAAAGCCTATATGCTCTTTGGCGAAAAGCTGGGCCTGGCCTATCAGGTCTATGATGATCTACTCGGCATCTGGGGCGACCCGGACGAAATGGGCAAGTCAGCCCACACCGATCTACTCAGCGGCAAGAAGTCTCTGCCCGTTTTGTTTGGCCTGGAAAACAAAGGCCGCTTCGCCAGCCGCTGGCAGGAAGGTGGCATCCCAGAGGAGCAAGTAGCGGAATTTGCCAGCCTGCTGGAAGAAGAAGGCGCTCAGCAATACACCCGCCAGAAAGCCGCTCAACTCACCGAAGAGGCCCTGGAGGCGCTGCACGCGGCCAACCCCCTGCAGACCGCCGGCGAGGCCTTGATGGCTCTGGCCCAGGAACTGGGCCACCGCAGCCTTTAAATAAACTCTACGAACACCTGGTTCCCCAACAGGCGCCCCCGCTGACTGAGGCGGATGCCTGCTTGTTCACCGTTCATGCGCTCCAACAAACCAGACCGGGTCAGTTGGCGTATCTCCCTCCCATAGACATCGTCCAGCGACCGGCCGAAGCGCTGCGAAAAGCTGCTCTGCGAGACCCCTTCGTGGATCAGGCGCAACCCCATCATCATCACTTCACCCATCTCGTCCTGCGCCTCCAAAACCGTCAGGTTGACGGTCGCTGGCGTGCGCGGGAACTCCAGCGCGGCGCCCTCACGCAGTCGCTTGATGTAGGCGGCCGGCGCCAGCACGTTTGCGGTGCGCTTGCCGTCCAGGAAGCCGTGGGCGCCAGCGCCCAAGCCGGCGTAAGGCAGGCTGCGCCAATACTGCAAGTTGTGCTTGCAAGCCAGCAACTCACCGTTAGAGTCACGCCGCGCCCAGTTGGATATCTCATACTGCTCGTAACCAGCGGCGGCCAGGCGATCGACGGCCAATTCATACATGTCAGCCGCCAGATCAGCATCCAAGTCCGGCAGCAGGCCACGGGCGGCCATGTCCCTGAAGGGCGTACCGTGCTCGATGGTCAGGGCATACAGTGATAGGTGTTCCGGGGCCAGCTGTATGGCCAGTTCCACATTGCGCTGCCAAGAGCGCAACGACTGCCCCGGCAAGCCAAATATCCAATCCAGGTTCAGGTTGTCGAACCCCGTCTGACGCGCCCACTCCACCGCACGGATCACATCCATAAAGTCGTGCTCACGCTCCAGCAGGCGCAGTTCCTCGGGGCTGGAAGACTGCACCCCGAAGCTCAGCCGGTTGATTCCCGCCGCACGCAGTCCTTGCAGCTTTTCCCGGTCCAGCGTGCCAGGGTTGGCCTCCAACGTGACCTCAGCATCCGCAGCCAGGTCATACACTTCCGCAAGTGTTTGCAAGATGGCTTCTACGGTCTGCGGCGGCAGCAAAGAAGGCGTACCCCCACCAAAAAAGACGGTCTGCACCGGCAATCGTTCCGGGGCCGCCTGGGCCAGCAGACGCGCTTCCTGTTGCAGCGCGTCTGCATAAACGGGCATCAGCGCCTCCAAACCTGCATAGGTGTTGAAGTCGCAGTAACCGCAGCGATGGGTACAAAAGGGGATGTGCAAATACAGGCTGACGGGCAGCATAAAAATCAGTATAACCTTGGCTTGACACATATCCATGCGGCTCTTGGTATAATCCGCCCGCTTTCGCTATGACAGCCGACAATCCCCGTTCTACACCGACAAAAGTCTGCCCCTCCTGCGGAACCCGGGTGAGCGAACGCTCGCCGCGTTGCCTGGTTTGCGGCCATCAATTCGACCAGGGCAGCAAGACCCCCTTGGTGCGGACGCCCGCCGCCGGGCGCACACAACCTCAGGTGGTGCTCAGCATCCCCATCGCCATCGGCTTGCTGGCATTTGTGATCTTGCTGCTCGGCGGTTTGGTCTATTTTGCACTATCGCCAAGCGGAACCGCAACAGAGGACGCTGAACTCCTGGCCAACGAAAGCGCCACTCCCACACTGTCACCCACGCCAGAGACCCCCACGCCAACCTCCACTCCGCAACCCACTCATACGCCGTTGAGCTATACGGTGCAATCCAACGACACCTGCGGCGGCATTGCTTTTGCCTTCAACATCCAGCCGCAAGACATCATTCTAGCCAACGCGCTGAACGCCAACTGCGGGCTGAGCATTGGCCAGGTGCTCAGCATTCCACAACCCACTTTCACCCCAACGCCGTTGGCCACCGCCACCCTCAGCGAGCTGGAAGCGACCATCGCCGCCTGCGAAACCCGCAGCCACGTCGTCCAAGAGGGTGAAACCCTCAGTTTGATCGCCTTGACCTTTGGCGTGCCGATGGAAGCCATTATGGAGTGGAACTCGCTAACTTCGGATGTGGCTTTCCTTGGTCAGCGTCTCTCCATCCCGATGTGCGAGCGCACCTTTGTGGGCGTAGCCACGGTCACGCCCACGGTAGCCCCGCCCTATCCAGCCCCAGAGCCGCTACTGCCCGCCAACGGCTCTCCGTTCGACTCCTCCAGCAGCACAATTACGCTGCAGTGGTCTTCCGTCGGCGCCCTGCGCGGCAACGAGTACTACCAGGTCACGGTCACTGACATCACCGGCGGCCAGAACCGCCAAACCATTGGGCATGTCAAGGACACTACTTTCACTGTCCCGGCCAACTTCCGGCCCAGTACCGGCCAGCCGCATATCTTTAGCTGGCAAGTGGTGCCCGTGGCTCAGATCGGCGTGGATGCTGATGGCCTGCCGGTCTACATTGCCGGCGGCCCCTCCAGCGAAATGCGCTTCTTCTCCTGGAACGGTGGAGCCGGCGGCGGTGCGCCTGCCGCCACTGCTACGCCCACCCCATAGCCAAAACCATAAAAAAAAGACCTCCCGTTTGGGAGGTCTTTTTTTATCTGTATGGTTGAGCTACTTGCGCTTGGCCATCGGCACAAAATCGCGCACGTCCTCGCCCAGGTACACTTGGCGCGGGCGAGCGATCTTCTGCTCGCTATCCAGCAGCATTTCCTGCCACTGCGCCAGCCAACCCACCGTGCGCGGGATGGCGAACATCACCGGGAAAAAGCTGGTCGGCAGGCGTATGGCCTGGTAGATGATGCCCGAGTAGAAATCCACATTGGGGTACAGTTTGCGCTCGATGAAGTAGTCATCCTCGAGGGCGATGCGCTCCAATTCCATGGCCACATCCAGCATCGGGTTGCGGCCGGTGACCTTGAAGACGTCCTCCGCCACCTGCTTGATGATGCGCGCCCGCGGGTCATAATTCTTGTACACACGGTGCCCAAAGCCCATCAGGCGGCCTTCGCCCTTCTTAACCTTCTCGACGAAGGCCGGGATGTTCTTGGCGTCGCCGATCTGGTTGAGCATACGCAGCACGGCTTCGTTTGCGCCGCCATGCAGCGGGCCGTACAAGGCGGCCGCCGCACCGGCCATGGCGGAATACGGATCCACCTGGCTGGAGCCGATGCCGCGCATCGCATTGGTGCTGCAGTTCTGCTCGTGGTCCGCATGCAGTATGAAAAGCACATCCAGGGCGCGCTCCAGCACTGGGTTGGGCTCGTACTTCAACTCGGTCATGCGGAACATCATGTTCAAGAAGTTGCCCGGGTAACTCAGGTCATTGTCTGGATAGGCAAACGGCAAACCCTGGCTGTGGCGATAAGAAAACGCCGCGATGGTGGGCACCTTGGCAATCAGGCGCTGGATCTGGATCGTGCGCCCGGCCTCGTCACCGATATTGCTGGCCTCAGGGTAGAAAGTGGACAGCGCCGCCACAGTAGCGATGAACATGCCCATCGGGTGGGCATCGTAGCGGAAGTGCTGCATAAAGTTCTTGATGTTCTCGTGGATGATCGTATGGTGGGTGATGTCGTAAACCCACTGCTCGTCCTGAGCCTTGTTGGGCAATTCACCATGCAAGATCAGGTAGGCCACTTCAAGATAGGTACAGTTCTCCGCCAGCTGCTCAATCGGATAGCCGCGATAGCGCAGAATGCCTTTGTCACCATCCACCAACGTGATGCTGCTCTTGGTGCTGGCTGTGTTGGTGAAGGCCGGGTCATAGCTCATCAGGCCAAAATCATCGTCACCAGTCTTGATCTGGCGCAGATCCAAAGCCCGAATGGTGCCTTCCCACACCGGGATCTCGTATTGTTTCCCTGTGCGGTTGTCCGTGATCGATAATGTGTCTTTGGACATATCTCTTCTTTCTCAGGCAGTCTAGATCTTCAGTTCGGTCATGCTGGCTTTGACTTCCGCCGCAGACTTGTCGACCTCTGCCTGTTCCTCTGCATTGAGCGTGTACTCAATCACCTTCACCAGACCCTTGCGGCCCAACTGTGCAGGCACGCCAAAGAAAATGTCCTTCTGTCCATATTCACCTTGCAAGTAAATGGAACTGGGCACGATCAGGTTCTTGTCTTTCAAAATGGCTTCCACCATCTGGGCGATTGCCACAGAAGGCGCATAGAAGGCGCTGCCCTGCTTGAGCAGCGAAACGATCTCGCCGCCACCCTTACGGGTGCGTTCCACGATGGCTTCCAGCCGGTCGGCGGGCAGCATCTCGTTCAGTGGGACGCCAGCCACGTTCGAATGGCGCGTCAACGGCACCATGCTGTCGCCATGGCCGCCCAGCACGTAGCAGTTAATGTTCTCCACACTGACACCCAGCTCCATGGCCACAAAGGCGCGCATGCGAGCGGAATCAAGGATGCCGGCCTGGCCGATCACGCGTTCGCGCGGCAGGCCACCGGTCTTCATCGTGACGTAGCACATCGTGTCCAGCGGATTGGTGAGGATAATGTAGATGGCGTTGGGGGAATGCTTGAGGGTCTCTTCGGTGGCTTTTTTGACGATATCGGCATTGGTGTTAAGCAGATCTTCACGGCTCATGCCCGGCTTACGCGGCAGGCCGGCAGTGATCACCACAATGTCTGACCCTTCGGTGACCTTGTAGTCATTGCTGCCCGTCACGCGCACGTCTTTGCCGATCACCGGCATGGCCTGCAGCAGGTCCAGGGCTTTGCCCTGCGGCATCCCTTCAACCACATCCACCAGGGCAATGTCCGCCAGTTCGCGCTCAGCCAACCAGTGGGCCGCGGTAGCACCGGTCATGCCGGCGCCGACAATAGAAACTTTAGTCATTCATGCTCCAGAAATTTAGGGAAGTTTTGGGAACGCATAGCTCAAACAAACGAATTATAACATTGCAGATTTGCCCAAAAACTTGGGTTAAAAAACAAACTGGGCGGAAGCACCACCCAGTTTGCTGGTTTCATTCGTATTTAGGGGTTTTCTTCGAGAAAACGCGTGGCCTGAATCCCCGCCGCGGCGCCCATACCCGCAGAAGTAATCACCTGCCGGAAATGCGGGTCAGCCACTTCGCCTGCAGCGAATACGCCGGGGACGCTGGTCTCCATGTACTGATTGGCGATCAGATAACCGCCCGCGTCCATCTCTAGCTGGCCGACAAACAATTGCGTGTTAGGCGTGTGGCCGATGAAGATAAACACGCCATCGGTTTTGAAGTTCTTCTTCTCGCCGGAGACGATATCTTCCAGCTCCACTGTGTTGACCGCTTCAGGACCTTCGATCCTGTTAACCACCGTGTTGGTGATGAATTTCATCTTCGGGTTTTCCTGGGCGCGCTGCAGCAGCAATTCGCCCGCACGGAATTCCTCGCGGCGGTGGATCACGGTAACGTTGTTGGCAAAGCGCGTCAGGAACGAACCTTCTTCCATGGCGCTGTCCCCACCGCCGACCACGATCACATCCTTGTCCTTGAAGAAGAAACCATCGCAAGTGCCGCAGTAGGAAACGCCGCGCCCGGTCAGCTCCACTTCGCCCGGCACATCCAAGTGCCGCGGCGTGGCCCCGGTGGCAATGATCAATGTATCCGCCAGGTAGACCTTTTCATAGGTCGTGACCCGGAAAGGTCGCTGGCTTAGATCCACTTGGGTGGCCGTATCAAAGACCACACGCGCGCCGAAACGCTCTGCTTGCTTGCGGAACAGCTCGGTCAGTTCCGGGCCCCCCACCGCTTCGGGAAAGCCGGGGTAATTCTCCACAATATGGGTTTGGGATACCTGGCCGCCATACTCTTGGCCAGCCAACACCACCGGCTCCAGTTGGGCGCGGGCGGTGTACAAGGCCGCGCTCAGCCCGGCCGGGCCAGAACCTAAGATTAAATTTTTGACATGCTCAGGCGGTGAAGCAGAATTGTTGGCATTGCGTTTGACTTCGAGCATCGTGCATCCTCATCCAATGGGTTCACTACCTAGACGCCGACCGCGTCCCTTTCATTACCAAGCTGATTATATAGCGTCGGATCACATGCTATTATCGAATAATGACCGGACAAGCTCTACCTGCCTACCAGGCCGCCAAAGAAGGTGTTGCTTACTTCACCTTAAGCGCTCCCGGCCTTTTGCGTTTCACCGGCGATACATATGTGGAATTTTTGCAGCGGCAGACCAGCAATGATCTCGGCTTGCTCAGCCCGCAGCAAGTCGTGCCCAGCCTACTAACTTCCGCCCAAGGCCGCGTGCTGGAACACTTCAGCCTGGCCCAGGACGGGGGCAGCCTGCTCATGCTGACCCAACCCGGGCACGGCCCCGGGCTGGCAACCTACTTCCAAAAACGCATCTTCTTCAACGACCAGGTCGCCATCCAAGACCAGAGCGACGCCTATGCGCAAATTGAACTGCACGGTCCGCTGGCGGTGCAGGCTCTGGCCAGGCTGGGTCTGGAACCCGTCGCAGCGCTGGATGGCCTGCGGGCGGCAGAGTGGCAAGGGCATCCGGTTCATCTGATCACCCAATCCGGCTACGGCAGCCCGTACAGTGTTCTACTCCTGCTGCCTAAACCCGCTGCCCCAGTCCTGCTAGCCAGTCTGCAGTTGCCAGAGCTGAACACCTCACAACGTGAGCTGTTGCGCATTGAGGCCGGTCTGCCGGGCGACCCGGAATTCAACCACCAGTACACGCCATTCGAACTTGGTCTGGATCGACTGGTCTCGGCTACCAAGGGCTGCTACACCGGCCAGGAAGTACTGGCCCGCCAGGTGACCTACGACAAGGTCGTACGCAAGCTGGCCCAAGTCAGCAGCCAGCAACCCTTGGCTCCGGGCCAGCGACTGCGAGCAGAAGGCAAACCCGTCGGTGAGATCACCTCAGCGGCGGCTTCGCCCACTGATGGCCACCTAGCCCTGGCCGTGCTGCGCCGACCACACGACCAGGCCGGCGTCACACTTACTACCGAAAATGGGGAAAATGCCGTGATTCTTGGAGTAACTTGAGCATGCGTTGAGAAAAATGAATAGGAATATCAAAATATTTAATATATTTTCTTGACATTTGCTAAAACATCTATACAATAGTTGCATGTTTCCGCGTGAAGAAATCAAAATCCTGATTTTGCGCTTAGGAGAATGACATGCACCCCACTCCCCACACTTGTCCAGTTTGCCAGGGCGACCTGCTAGTCACCAGCTTGGCTTGTCGCGAATGCGATACGCGCATCGAAGGTCGCTTTCAAGGCAGTCCGTTCAGCCAGCTGAGCGAAGAGCAATTGGCCTTCGTGGAATTATTTGTCCGCAACCAAGGCAAGATCACCCGCATGGAGGCCGACCTGGGGCTTTCCTACCCCACCATCCGCAACCGCCTGATGGAGATCATTCGCAGTCTGGGCTATGAGCCCAGCGAAGAAGACTTCGCCGGGTTGGGCGACGAAGAGCGCCGCCGCATCTTGGACGACCTGGACCACGGCACGATCAGCTACGAAGAGGCCTTGCGCCTCATTGAAGAAAAGGAAGGCAGCTAAAATGGCACGCATACAACTGGCTTCGAGCAGCAACCCTGAAATACAAATCGGTTCGATTGCAGGCAGTTTGCACATCAAAGGCCACGGCGACAGCAATATCCGCATCGAAGGTCAAAGCGAAGATGCACTGCAATACAGCTTCCAAAACGACAGGCTGACGCTCTCCTGTGACAGCGACTGCGTTCTGCGCATACCGGAAGATAGCTCGCTGAGCATCGCTCAGGTCGGCCGGGATGCCTACATCAGCAACGTAGAAGGCGACCTAAAGGTGCATCAGATTGGCGGCTCGCTGACCCTGCGCATGGTGGGTGATACGGTCGCCGAGCACATCGCTGGCAGTTTCACTGCCCGCAATGTAGATGGGAACCTGAGCGTGCGCAATATCAGCGGCAGCGCCGCCATCCGCAATGTTGAGGGCAACCTGGAGGCGCAGACCATCAGCGGCAGCCTGGGCCTGCGCGATGTGGAAGGCAACATCCAGGTTAAGACCAGCGGTAACGCTGACCTGCGCCTGAGCACGCTAGAGGATACTGTTCATGTAGAAGCCGCCGGCAACCTGCATTGTGACCTGCGCGATTCGATGGACGCCAATATTCATTTGGAGAGCAAGGCCAAAAGCATCCTGGTCACCAGCCCAGATGAGAGGACCCGCATCCAGACCCGCACGCATGAATTCGTCCTGGGAGAGGGCGGCAGCCAGATCGTGCTGAAAGCCGGCGGACACATAGACATCCGCAGCCGCCAGCGGGATGAGGAGCTGTTGGTGGACCTGGACGCAGTGGACGACCTGGACAATCTGGCGGATGAGATCACTGGCCAGGTGACCCAGCAATTGGAATCCCAGATGGAAGCGCTGAACCAGCGGCTCAGCTCGCTCAGCGAGCGACTGGGCCATTCCGGCTCACGGGCTGCGGCACGCGCTCAGGAGCGCGTGGCCCGCACCCAACGCAAATTGGAAATGAAGCTCGCCAGCCGTCGGCGTGGCCGCACTGTGTCGCCGCCCACCCCGCCCGCCAGGCCCGTTGAACCCGTGGATACCAAAGAGCGTGCCATGGTGCTGAACATGCTGCAAGAAAAGAAGATCTCCATCGCCGAGGCAGAGATGCTGCTGCACGCTCTGGAAGGTCGCCCGATCGTGCAGCCTCCTGAACCACCAGTGGCTCCCGAGCCGCCTATGCTTCCGGAAGCGCCCACTCCGCCGAACTCTGTGGAGAATGAAGATGCCTAGCCCGTCAGAACGCCTCGAGATCCTCAACCGCCTGGAGCGCGGCGAGCTAAGCATTGAACAGGCCGCGGAATTGTTGACCGGCGCGCAAACCAGCCGCAAGGCTGCAGCTTCCCCAATGGATGTGTTGGAGCAACTGGAGCGCGGCGAAATTAACCCTGAAGAGGCTGCACAACAATTGGGGGCAGCGGGCGCAAGCCAGGACGCCAAAGAAGAAAGTCACACCAGCCGGGTCGAAGTCATCGACCCTAAAGTTCGCCGGTCCCGGTGGTGGGCGGTGGCGATCGCGGCGGGCAGTCTGCTGGCCGTGCTGGCCGCCAGCTGGATGCGCAGCGATCTGCGGGACGGCTCGCTGGGCCTGGCCTTTATCTGCGCCTGGGCACCGATGCTGCTTGGCGTTTTGCTGATCGTGCTGGGTTGGGCCAGCCGGCAAAGCCCCTGGGCCAGTGTCCGTATTCGCTCGCGCAAGGCGGTCGGGCATGCTGAGGGCAACTTCAACTTGGACCTGCCTCTGCCGGTTAAGCTGACCAGCCAGGTGCTGAGATTTTTTGGCGGTCGCATGAATATCTCTGGAGTGGATTTAGAGGATATTGAAGGCCTGCTGAGTGCCTTTGAACAGGTCAAAGAGAACGGCCAACCGATCATCATCCAGGCCCACAGCGACGATGATGATGAAACAGTCGACATCCAGATCAGCTAATCGCGGTCTAATTGGGAGATAGTCATGGCAACCAGTGAAGAACGACTAAAGATTTTACAAATGATCCAAGACGGCAAGATCAGCCCGGCCGACGGCGCCAAGCTTCTGGAAGCATTGACGCGCGGTTCTGGCCGCCCGTCTCCCGGTCGCGTGACAGCAGACGACGGCCGCTATCTGCGCGTACGGGTGACGGATTTGTTTAGCGGACGAAACAAGGTGACAGTCAATTTACCACTGAGCCTGGTGAGCGCCGGACTGGGCATCGCCTCCAAATATGTTCCGGGCGTGCAAGAAGAAGAGTTGATGGAAGCCATTCGCAGCGGCATGACCGGAAAAGTGATCGATGTACGCGATGAGGAAGACGGCGACCACGTGGAAATCTACATTGAGTAAGACCACACCGGTTCGCAATCCTGACGAAATCTTCGTCACACCGCAGCAAATACCCTCTGCCTGCCAGGGTGCCTTGCACCCTGCCGCGGTAGAGGGTATTGCTTTGTTTGACGCTGGCCAATACTGGGAGGCTCACGAAGCGCTGGAAGCCGCCTGGCGGGCAGAGCCCGGCCCCGTTCGCCACCTTTACCAAGGCATATTGCAGGTCGGCGTCGTCTACCTCCAAATAGAACGCAACAATTTCATTGGCATGGCCAAAATGTTTGAACGCTGCAAGAAATGGCTGGCCCCCTGGCCAGCGGTTTGCCGCGGTGTGGATGTGGATCAGCTGCGGGCCGATGTGGTGGCCGCGGTAACAGCCGCCGGAGAGCTGGGCCCTGGTAACCTGGCTGGCTTCGACCGCAGACTGTTCAAGAAGATCCAACGCATTAGCTAGTCGCTGACAGAATTATCGCCAACCCGCTGCTGTCAGCCAACTGGTTGAACGGTTTTGGCGCAACCGGTTCTCCGGCCAGTTCCCTCAGATCCATCTCCCACCAGCCCACATCCTGCCAGGCGCCCAGCTTATAGCCCACGGCCCGATAGGTGGCGAATTGGCGGAAGCCGAAGGCTTCGTGCACAGCCACGCTGCCTAGGTTGGGCAATGTGACCGCCGCATAGACCTTGTAAAAACCTTGTAGCCTCAGAATGGCAAACAGCACTTTGTACAGCGCGCTGGCAATGCCCTGGCGGCGCGCATCAGGGTGCACATACACTGAGCATTCCACCGCCCACTGATACGCTGCCCGCGGACGATAGCGGCTGGCATAGGCATAGCCCAGCACAACGCCTCCGCCTTCGGCCACCAACCAGGGAAATTCTGGCAGCGTGTGCTCAACGCGCCCGGCCATTTCCGTTACAGAGGGCGGCTCAGTTTCGAATGAGACTGCAGAGTGGCTCACCAGTGGCGCATAAATCGCCAGAATGGCCTCGGCATCCGCCACGCTGGCCAATCTCACGTGAAAGGACTTAGGTACTTGCCCAGCCATAGGCCAACTCGGTCACAGGCTGACCGCCGATCTGATCTTCTTTACGCCCGATCAGCTGCCCTCCCATGTGCTCGTAGAAGCCGCAAGTTGGGTTGCCCTCCAATACCCACAGCATGAAGCCAGCGTAGTCTCGCTCAACCAGCGAGCCGCGTGCACCTTCAAACATCGCGCGGCCAATGCCCTGCCCTTGCTGCGAGGCCAACAGATAGATTGCATAAACTTGTCCACTGTACGGACCAAGGTCTTCGAGCGCTGGGCCGCCGCTGACAAAGCCCACCACGCCCTGCGTCGAGTGCTCTGCCACCAAGGCGAATTCACCTGGCGATTCGTTCTCGAACACGCTGCGCCAATAGTCCAAGCGACGCTGGATATCTAAATTGTTCAAGAAGTTTTCGGGGAGTAAGCCACGATAGGTACTGCGCCAGCTCTCCACATGAACACGCGCCACTGCTCCCGCATCCCCCACTCTGGCGGGGCGGATTGCAACCTTGTCGTCCACAAGATCACACGCCCATCAAAATCGCGCGGGCCGGCGCCCCGTCACTGCCCACCAGCTTCAGCGGCAAACATACGAAGTTGTACCGGCCTTGGGACACTTGTGACAAATTCAGCCCCTCCACGATGATCACCCCGGCTTTTAGCAAAGCCTGGTGAGTGGGCGCAGGCTCCGCAAATGGCGCCACCGAAAGATAGTCCACGCCCACCAGCTTCACGCCGCGCTTGACCAAATAATCCGCCGCGGCTTTGTCCAGCCCAACATAATCCTCAGCAAAGGGTTTGTAACCCTTCACCCATTGTTTGGAGTTCCGCGTGCGGATCAGCACACGGCGGGTGCGCGGTGGGATGCCGGCCGCCTCCAGCACTTGGGGTGTCACCACGCCAACATCGTCTTTGAGGTGAATCACATAGGCGCGTCCCACCAGGATCTTCAGCGAGAGCGTCTCCACTGTTTTGCCATCTTTGACAAAATGATACGGGGCATCCACATGCGTGCCGGTGTGCACCCCCATCGCCACGCGGGATACATTGGCGACTGAACCATCTTCAATTTTTTCGAAACGCTGCAGCACCAAGCCTTCATGACCCGGCCAGATAGGCAATTCCGCAGAAATATCCAAGGTGATGTCGTAAGTTTTCATACTCAGCCAGCAACTGCGCGTGAGTATATAAGAGCAGTTAGTCTGCCGCCACTTCGGAATCGCTCGAGTTTGGCAACAACATTCTCAAGCGCAGTGCTTCCATCTCTTTTTTCAGTTCCGCCTTCCACTCGACCCCGGCCAGATAAGCATTCTTCTGAGAAAAGCGGGCGGGCAACAGGTGAAATACACGTGGAATAGTATCGAAGGAGGTGATGCGATCAGCTGCCAAGTAATCCAGCCAGTAGTTGGACGCCGGCATCTGCGGCCATAAAACGTGCGCCAGGCGCAGCAACACGCGCAGATGTGAGGGACGCATGGGGACCAATTGGCGCGGCTGCCCTGTTTTTTGCAAGACAATTTCGGTGATCTGCCGCAGGGTCAAATGCTCCGGGCCGCCCAACTCATACGTTTGGCCGGCCGTGCTCTGGTCCTGCAGGCACCAGGAAAGGCAGGTGACCAGGTCCTCCACCCACAACGGCTGCAGCATAGTCTCGCCATCCGCCGGCAAGGGAAAGACGCGCGGAAAGAAGGCGATCAGTCGGGCCAGACCGCTGGTGAAATGGTCGCCAGGCCCAAACACCAAGCTGCTGCGCAAAATGGTGTAGTCCATGCGGCTTTGGCGAATGAATTCCTCCGCGATCCCCTTGGCTTTCAGCATGGGATAGGCCGCCGCTCTGTCAGCATCCAGATGGCTCAGAAAGATAAAGCGCTTGACGCCGGCGTCCTCTGCCGCGCCCAACAGACTGCGCGTACCTTCACTTTCAGTGGCACGAAAATCGGCGGCGGGGTCGTTCCACTCCACCGCCGCCAGATGAAATACCGTATCCACCCCCACCAGGGCTGCCCGCAAGCCGCGCGTATCCGTAAGGCTGCTGATGGCCGCCTGCACAGACACGCCACGCGGCAAGCGTGGCGTCTCATTGGATGGCCGCAGCAGTGTGCGAATGCTGGCGCCTTCTTCGGACAGCCTGGCGATCAATCGCTGTCCAATGAACCCGGCCCCACCGGTGACCAAAATCATTGAAAGGTTTTACCACATCCATACCGCCATTACCTCCGGCGGTCTAAGCGAATCATCAGGATTTGGCACGTCTCTTGCATCTTGCAGGCATGTAAAGGAGTGCGACTATGGAAATCGAAACGCAATACTACACACAAGACGATGGCTTTGCCGGGGCGATCAGCCACAGCGCAGACATCATCGAAGATTTCCCGGAAGGCGCCGAGGAAGGCACCCCCTTCCAGGAGGTGTTCGCCAGCACGCCTGCCGACGAAACCATCGAGGCAGTGCCGGTTCAGCCGGCATTGCAGATCTCCAGCAGCAAACGCATGGGCATCCACTATTTCCCAGACTACAAGCATTACGGTCAGGGTGCTGTGCAGAAATGGCTGCCGGCCATTCAATCGCTGGGCGTCAATTGGATCACCCTGCCCGCTCCGCTGGATCGTGCCATCCCAGATCAATTCATCAGCGGGCTGATCACCAGCGACATCCAACCCGTCCTGCAGTTCGACATTCCGCTGACAGAAGAATACTCTGTCGAGGATTTCGCGGCTCTGTTCCGAGCCTATGCCGGCTGGGGCGTGCGCTACGCAGTGCTGTTCGACCGCCCCAACCTGCGCAGCCAGTGGCCTGGTGTGGCCTGGACGCAGCGCGGTCTGGTGGACAATTTCCTGGACAAGTTCATTCCCCTGGCTCAGGCTGCCCGCCAAGCGGGCCTGACCCCAGTCTTCCCCGCCCTGGAACCCGGTGGTGATTACTGGGACACGGCTTTCTTGCGTTCTGCTCTGGAAGGTCTGCAGGGTCGTGGTGAAAGTGAACTGTTGGCCAGCCTGGTGCTGGGCGCCTATGCTTGGACGCGCGACCAGTCCATGACCTGGGGCGCCGGCGGCCCAGAGAATTGGCCCGCCACCATGCCTTACCACACGCCCGAAGGCAGCGAAGACCAAATGGGCTTTCGCATCTTCGACTGGTACAACGCCATCAGCCGCGCCGTAACCGGCAGCGTGCTGCCCATCATCCTGGTAGCGGCCGGCGTCCAACGCGAAAATAGCCAGGCCCGTGATGCGCAACCTGTGCGCCGCGCCATCGTCATGGCCGAATCACTACAGCGCGCCCCCTCAGACACGCACAACAACCACGTGCCCGCCAATGTCTTGGCCTGCAACTTCTGGTTGCTCTGCGCGGCGGAGGACAGCCCTTCCAGCACCTACAGCTGGTTCCGCTACCAAACCGCCAAGCCCAACCAGCAGGGCGAAGAATGGCTGGACTGGAATGCGCCCAAAGCCAAATCAGCCCCGGCAACCCAACCCGCCACTGCCGTACCCGCAGCGGCACCCAACAACCTGCTCGCGGGCAGCAAAGGCATCACCAAAGCCCAAACCTTGGCGCATTACATGCTATTGCCACATGCAGAGCACTGGCCCATGGATACAGTGCGAAGCTTCCTGCAGTCGCACCAGGCCGCGGTCGGCACTTCTCTGGAGCAGGCCCTGGCCGCCTCACGTGTCACCCTAGCGGGCGGCTTGGAGGCCTACCCAGACGAGACTTTGCGCACTCTGATCCAGGCTGGCTGTGCGGTGGACAACTTGCAGGCCGCTTAAGGAGCCCAAGATGGAAGACACAAAACCCAACCCTGCGACTGCAACCAGCGAGCTGCGCAGTCCGGTGATCAAAGTCTTAGGGCTAGGCGGCGGCGGTGGCAACGCAGTGGACCGCATGATCGAACTGGGCATCCCCGGTGTTGAGTTCATCGCCGCCAACACCGACTACCAGGTATTGCAGAACAGCCAGGCGCCTACCAAAGTCCAATTGGGGCCGCTGCTCACCCGCGGCCTGGGCGCCGGCGGCGACTATGAGATCGGCTGCAGCGCTGCACTGGAGAGTCGCAAGGAGCTGCAAGAAGCGCTGCGCGGAGCGGACATGGTCTTCCTGGCAGCAGGCATGGGCGGCGGCACTGGCACCGGATCCATCGCCGTGGCCGGCGAAGTAGCCCGTTCCCTGGGCGCCGTGACCATCGCCGTCGTCACCACGCCCTTCAGTTTCGAAATGGGCCGCCGCCAGCGCAACGCCCAGGAGGGTCTGGAGCGCTTGGCGCCGCACACGGACACGCTGATCACTATTTCCAATGACCGCCTGCTGCAAGTGGCTCCACAAGACCTGCCACTGGAAACCGCATTCCGCATGGCGGACGATGTGCTGCGCCGCGCCGTGCAGGGTATCGCCGAACTGATCACTCAGCCAGGTCTGATCAACGTAGACTTCTCGCACATCCGCAATCTAATGCTGCGCGGTGGCGGCGCGCTGATGGCCATCGGCCACGGCAGCGGGCCCAACAAAGTACTGGACGCCATCCAGCAGGCTCTGCAACATCCGCTGCTGGGCGACGTATCCTTGGCCGACGCAGACGGCGTCATCGCCAACTTCAGCGGCGGGGATGACCTGAGCTTGTACGAAGTTGGCGAGGCGGTAGGCCATATCAACTCGCTGACCGGGGAGCGCGTGGACGTTGT
This sequence comes from Anaerolineales bacterium, assembly GCA_026129305.1. Lineage (GTDB taxonomy): Bacteria > Chloroflexota > Anaerolineae > Anaerolineales > UBA11579 > JAMCZK01. The sequence goes on along the minus strand of JAHCII010000009.1, from coordinate 38,020 downwards.
CATGGGCCTGTCCCAGGACGAACGGCTGAACGGTCGTGCCCAAGTGATCCTGGTCGTGACTGGCCTTGGGGAGAAACCCTCCCAGCCGGTTGCCGCTTCGCACAACCAAGAGTTGCTCAGCCCTGAGCATCAGGTCGCAGAGCCTGAGGCAAAAATGGCCTATGAAGTTGCCCCGACTTTCACAGAACCAAGGATCACGGAAAGCCAGCCCAGTATGCCCGCCGAGGTATTGAGCGACCTGGATGTGCCCGCTTTCCTGCGCAAGAAAGCGCGGGTCAACGCGCAGTTGGTGGAGCATTAGCAAATGGACACAAAAACAATTGATCGCATCAGCAGAGAAGTGTTGCGCCAGTTTCCCGAACTGGCAGGCAGCGCCCCGCGGGTCACTCCGCAAGCTGGGGCAAAAAGCCCGGGCGGTCATGCAACTTACCTCCTGGCTTATACAGGCCACACAGGGGATGCTGGCGGCCATGCGATCAGCCGCACAGTGCGCGTCGTGGCGGACGACAGTGGCCGCATCCTGAAAGTAACTACCTCCCGCTGATGAGCACTCGCCTCGCTCACTGGCTGGAACTCAGTTTTTGGCAACTCGCCGTGCGGATCCTCGGCGCGGTGCGTCCCTTCAGCCATATCCAGCAAGCCAACAGCAAGGCTGCTGATAACAACACCGGCTGGAACATCCAGGCCATGGCTGGTGCCACTCTGCTCCTGAGTTTCTGCGCCGGCGCTCTGCTGGGCTGGTTCTGGTGAAATGATCGGCCCACGGCAAACCGTTCTCGGCGGCCTGGCTGTGCTCGGCTTGATCGGGGGGTTGTTCGTCGGCCGCCTTAGCCGTGTCCTGGCCGCCCCCGAACATCCTGCAGAGAGTCAGGTTTTGATTGCGCTGGTCGATGACCTGCGCAGCGCGGAACCGCGTTTGCTGGGGCTGTGGGCCGTCACCAAGGCGGACACCACCTTGCAGCTGCGACCGATCTACCCAGCACCCTTGACCGACAGACAAAACTTATATGCCCAGCCGCATGCCGCCATCCGGCTGAGCCCACAGCAACTGCAAGGTCCCCAAAGGCTCATCACGCTTAGTGGCTCTGACCACTGGGAGACGGTGCATTGGCTGGACTTGACCGCATTTGCCACGCTAAACACCCTAGCCGGCCACGCGCCGGCCTTGTACAGCCAAACTTGGGAACAACCGCAGCGCGCTTTGCGCGATCAGGTGGCAGTGCTCAACCATCTGTGCGCGGCGGCTAGTGTCGCCATCACTCCAGAAAGTCTCGACGTGCTGCTGGGCTTAATGCCTAAGCACTTGCGCAGCACCCTGAGTCCCTTCGAACTGATCACAACTTGGGATGATTGGGCTCAGCAAAACGCAGGGGTTCACTGTTCGCATTCCTGGACGGGATGACTTCTCCCGGTCGTCCAAAATAGCAGTACCACAACGGGTAAAATCTAGGGCATGGTCACCCAACCACTCTCTCAGCCATCGTTTGAGCTGCCCCGGCCATCCTGGTTCTCGCGTGTGCTGGCTGCCGTGGTGGCGGCTCTGGGGGTGGTGGCGGCGGTTGCTCTGCTTTTTTCCCTGGTGATCAGCCTGTTCAACCTCGGCAAAGTCATGCCGGGTGTCCGCGTGGCTGGTATGGACCTCAGCGGCGTCGGGCGCAGGGAGGCCATCGCCCTGCTCAGCCAGCAGCTCACCTTCTCACACACCGGAAAGGTGACCCTACGTTATGGTGAGCGCAGTTGGCAGTTCACCCCCGCCCAGCTGGGCCTGCACCTGGACGCCGAAGCCTCCGCGGGAGCCGCGTACGGCTTCGGCCGCAGCCTGTGGCCGTGGGAAAATATCGCCCAGAAAATGCAAACCCTGCAGGGCGGCGCTGACCTGGCCCCGCGCTTGATTTTTGACGGCCAAGTCGCCCACCTGGTCCTGCAGCAAATCGCAGCAGAGATCAACCAGCCTACCATTGAGGCCCAGCTTTCCTTGCAAGAACTGCATGTATCCATGAGCCCCGGCCAGGTGGGCCTGAGCCTGGACAGTGAAAAAACCGTCACCTGGCTGGCTGCCCAACTGATGCAAATGCAGGATGTGGATGTGCCGCTGGCTGTGGAGGAAACCCCGCCACGCATTTTGGACGTCAGCGCCCAAGCCGCCATCGCAGAAAATCTACTGGGCCAGCCGCTGGTCATCGCCCCCGGCGGTGACTACGAAGACAACCCCGACCCCTGGACCCTGGAACCCGAGACACTGGCTGGCCTGCTTAGCGTGGAGCGCGTAGAAGGGCTGGACGGTGCCCACTACCAGTTGGGTTTGAACAGCCAGGAGCTGGGCGCCATCCTGGCCAGCCTGGGCAGCAAGGTCAGCGCCCAACCGCGCAATGCTCGTTTCGTCTTCAACGACGAGACCAGGCAACTGGACATCTATAAACCGGCCGTCATCGGGCGCACGCTTAATCTGCAAGCCAGCATCGAGCACATCAACAACCAGATCGGCCAGGGTGCCCACCAGGTCGAGCTGCAGTACGACTACACCGAACCGGGGATCCTGAATTCGATCAGCGCTGAAGAACTGGGCATCCGCGAACTGGTTTCAGAGCAAACCACCTATTTTTACGGCTCCAGCGATGAGCGCATCCAGAACATCGCCATCTCCGCAGAGCGTTTCCATGGCCTGCTGGTCGCCCCCGGCGAAGTCTTCTCGATGGTGGAAAACATCGGTGACATCAGCCTGGAATCCGGGTTTGCCGAGGCCCTCATCATTTTCGGCGACCGCACCATCAAAGGTGTCGGCGGCGGGGTCTGCCAGGTCAGCACTACGCTCTTCCGCACCGTATTCTTCGGGGGTTTCCCAATTGTCGAACGCTACCCGCACGCCTACCGTGTCGGCTATTACGAGATGGACGCGGCCGGCAACACGCGCACCAACCTGGCCGGCTTGGATGCCGCCATCTTCGCTCCCATTGTGGACTTCAAGTTCCGCAACGACACGCCTCACTGGCTGCTGATGGAAACCTATGTGAATCGCGCCGCTCGCACGATCACTTGGAAGTTCTATTCAACCTACGACGGCCGCACGGTGGACTGGGACACCAGCGGAACCCGCAACATTGTCGACGCTCCCGACCCAGTCTATGAAGAGAATGCGGAACTGGGTCGAGGCGAAGTGAAACAGGTCGACTGGTCCGCAGATGGCGCCACTGTCAGCGTCGTCCGCACGGTGACGCGCAACGGCGAGGTGATTCACCAGGATCAGATCAATACACAATACCAAGCCTGGGCTGCGGTCTACCAATACGGGCCGGGGACGCCCAATATGCCTCCCCGGCAGATTCAAGGAAATTAGCTGATGACCTCATGGAGCATTGAAGGGGGCCTGCCACTCCGCGGAGAGATCGCGGTCAGCGGCGCAAAGAATTCCATCACCAAGCTGCTGGTCGCCTCAATGCTGAGCGAACAACCCAGCCATTTTCGCAACGTACCCAACATTGGCGACCGCCTGATCACGCAGGAGATGTGTGGAGCCGTTGGCGCCCAGTTTGAAAGCCCCAGCGCGCACGGCCTGATCGTGCACACACCGCAGATCACCAACCATGCGATCAGCGCCGAACTGGGCGGCCGCAACCGTCTGGCGATCATGATGATGGGCCCGCTACTGCACCGCAGCGGCCGGGCTTTTATCCCGGCTGCCGCGGGCGGCGACCAGATCGGCCCCCGCCCGGTGGATTTCCACCTGGAGGGCATCCGCCGCATGGGCGCCAAAGTCCAAATCCGTGATGGCGTCTACCAGATCGAAAGTGATGGGCTGCACGGCGCCGAAATCGAGCTGCCCTATCCCAGCGTAACCACCACCGAGAATTTGCTGATGGCCGCCGCCTTGGCCCAAGGCCGCACGATCCTACGCAATGCCGCCATCGAGCCAGAAGTGATGGACTTGGTCATCTATCTGCAAAAAATGGGCGCCATCATCGACTACAACGTGGACCGCACCTTCGTCATCGAGGGCGTATCCAAACTGAACGGAGCCAACCACCGCCTAATGCCCGACCGCATCGTGGCTGCCTCACTGGGCGTGGCGGCCGTAGCCACCGGCGGAGACGTATTCGTTCGTAATGCCCGCCAAACGGATCTGCTAACCTTCCTCAACACCCTGCGCCGCGTGGGCGGCCTCTTCGAGGTCAAGGAAGAAGGCATCCGCTTCTTCCACAACGGCCCGCTGAAAGCCATTCACCTGGAAACCAGTGTGCACCCCGGCTTTATGACCGACTGGCAATCGCCCTTCCTGCTGCTGCTGACCCAGGCTGAGGGTATGTCTGTGGTGCATGAGACCGTTTTTGAAGACCGTTTTGGCTATGTCAGCGCGTTGCAGCAGATGGGCGCCGAGATCGCCCTGTACAACACCTGCCTGGGCAATCATTGCCGCTTTCACAGCAGCAACTACAAGCACAGCGCCGTGATCAAAGGGCCAGCCCAGCTAAAGGCGGCCGAGATCAATGTGCCGGACCTGCGCGCGGGTTTCACCTATCTGATCGCCGCCATCATGGCTCAGGGAAAATCCATCATCCACGGGATCGATCACATCACCCGCGGGTACGAAGACTTGGAAGCCAATCTGCGCAGCCTGGGAGCGCGCATTGAGGCTGTACAATAGCACCGGAGGAAGCGCATGGTTAGCAAAGATCTGATTGAAATTTTAAGGTGCCCTGCCTGTGTGCAGGAGAGCGAAGGCGAACTGGAGTTTTACCAGGAAGCCTGGTTCATCTGCAAAGAGTGCGGGCGCAAGTATCCGGTGATTGATGACATTCCCGTGATGCTCATCGAAGTCGGCGACAAATTCATCAAGACCGACAAGAAAGGCCTGCAGGTTCCGGCCCCCGCCTCTGCCGCAGACTAAGATGCCAGACCTGGCGCACCTGCTGCGCGACCTAACGGGCGGAGATGACGCCTTCGCGGAGCAAGCCGCCCTCAGCCTGCCCGCCCACGAGCAGGCAGCCTTGGACGCTCTATTGACCCTCAGCCAAAGCCCGCAACCTAACCAGCGCTGGTGGGCACTGCGGGCTTTGGCGGGTTTCCCCCAGCCACCTGCCGGGAAAGCCCTGGCCGCCGCGCTGGCGGACTCCGAGCCGGATGTGCGCAGTTGCGCCGCTCTGGCACTGACCCAACGCCCAGAGCCTGCCGCCATCCCGGCCCTGATCAGCATGCTGCACCGCGAAGACAGTTTGCTTTCTCGCCTGGCGGGCGATGCCCTGGCCGCAGGCGGGGCGCCGGCTGTGGCTGCCCTGACCCAGTTCCTGCAGCAACCTGAAGCCGCTGGCCAAGCCGAAGCGGCCCGCGCCCTGGCGCTGGCTGGCGACAAAAACAGCATCCCTACTCTGATGAACCTGCTGGAAAGCGAATCGACATTGGTCCAGTATTGGGCGGGCGAAGGCCTGGCCAAGTTGGGCGTGGGCATGACCTTCTTTAAACCATGACACATTCACCTACTTTGTCCTTAACCCCTGAACTTAGCATTCCCCAGCTGGGCTTCGGGACTTGGAAACTGCGCGACCCGCGCAGCGCTATCGGCCAGGCCCTGCAGGTCGGCTACCGCCATTTGGATACTGCAGACCTCTACCACAGCCACGGTGCCATCGCTGAAGCCTTGGCGGACAGCGGTTTGCCTCGCCAAGACCTCTTCATCACCACCAAGCTCATGCCACAAAGCCACGGCGCCAAGCAGGTCAAGGAGGCCGTGCAGCGTTTCCTAGAGGAACTGCACACCGACTACATAGATCTGCTGCTCATCCACTGGCCCAGTAGGGTGCCCGTGGCTGAAACGCTGGGGGCTATGGATGCCGCTCGCAAGGCCGGGCAGGTGCGCGCCTTGGGTGTCTCGAACTTCGAGATCGACCTGCTCCAGGCCTCACTCGACACAGGCATCCTGTTTAGTAACAACCAGATCGAGTACAACCTCAAAGAGCAACCACAGGAAGTGCTGCGCTTTTGCCTAGAACACGGCATTAGCGTGACCTCATACACCTCGCTGGAGCGCGGCACGCCAGAGCAGGAAGCGCGGGCTGCCCAGATCGCCAAAAAACGCAATGCCACGCGTGAGCAGGTGCTGCTCAGCTGGCTGATGCACAAGGGCATGATCGTGATCCCGGCGTCCTCCAACGCCGCCCATATCGAGAGCAATCTCCAAAGCCTGCAGATCAAATTGGCTGACGAAGATATTGACTACCTCGAGAAAGGCGTGCTCACCGAATGAGCGAGTCCTGGGTTTTCTGGGCTTTCCTTTCCGCCTTGTTTGCTGCGGTCACCAATCTGTTGGCCAAGGCGGGCATTAGCGGCATCAGCTCGGACTTTGGCACGCTCATCCGCACTCTGGTCGCCCTGCCCGCCATGGCACTGGTTGTGTGGGCCACGGGCGAGCTGCGCCAGCCGGCTGACTGGACGCTGAGGAGCATGCTGCTGTTGGGCTTCTCCGGCCTGGCCACGGCCGCCTCCTGGCTGGCTTTCTTCCGCGCCTTAAGTCTGGGACAGGCGTCTCAGGTGGTTTCGGTGGACAAGCTCAGTGTTGTGTTGGTGGCCCTGTTCGGAGTGGCGCTGCTGGGGGAGAAGCTCACCGCCATCAATTGGCTCGGCATCCTGCTGGTGGCTGGCGGAACCATACTGGTGGCGATACACTAGCCTCACATGCCCAATCGCCTCGCCGATTCTAACTCCCCTTACTTGCTGCAGCACCAGCACAACCCGGTGAATTGGTACCCCTGGGGCCGTGAAGCGCTGCAGCGCGCCGAGACCGAAGACAAGCCTATCTTTCTCAGCATCGGCTACGCCGCCTGCCACTGGTGCCATGTCATGGCCCACGAATCCTTCGAAGATCCAGAAACCGCCGCCTACCTCAACCAACATTTCATCAACATCAAGGTGGACCGTGAAGAGCGCCCCGACATTGACGGTATTTACATGGAAGCGGTCGTAGCACTGACCGGCTCTGGTGGCTGGCCGATGAGCGTCTTCCTCATGCCGGATGGGCGGCCTTTCTGGGGCGGGACCTATTTTCCGCCACTCCCCAGCCACCGTATGCCCTCTTTCCGCCAAGTACTGGAACATATCATGGGCTTATGGAATGGGGAGCGGGACAAGGTGGAAGCCGCCGGCGAACAGTTGAGAGAGCATCTCTGGCAACCACTGGTTACCAGCGACAACAACCTTCTGCAGGCGGAAGAACTGAACAAGATCTCTATGGCGCTGGCCCAGGCATATGACTGGCATCTGGGCGGCTGGGGACACGCGCCCAAGTTCCCGCAGCCGATGAGCATTGAGTTCCTGCTGGGGCGCAGCACCCAGGGCGACAAGCTGGCCGGCGACATGGCCCGCCATGCCCTGAATGCCATGGCGCTGGGCGGTCTCTACGATGTAGTGGGCGGTGGTTTTGCCCGCTACAGTGTGGACAACCTGTGGCTGGTGCCGCACTTCGAGAAGATGCTCTATGACAATGCCCAGTTGGCCCGCGCCTACCTGCACGGCCATCTGGTTACGGGGGATCCACACTTCCGCCAGGTCTGTGAGGAAACTCTGGATTTCGTGCTGCGCGAGCTTTGCGATGAAAGCGGCCGCTTTTACAGCAGCCTGGACGCCGACTCTGAAGGGCACGAGGGCAAGTTCTATGTCTGGAGCCTGGAAGAGATCAAGCAAGCCATTGGCGACCCGCTTAACCAGGACCTGCTGCTGGCCGCCTACGGCGTCACCAATCAAGGCAATTTTGAGGGTAAGACCATTCTGCAGCGCGCCAAGCATGATGCCGAATTGGGCGAGCAGTTCGGCTTGGCGGCAGAACAGGTTCCGGTTCGCCTGCGCGCTGGCCTGGATGCCTTGCTGGCGGCCCGCAGCAGTCGCGTGCGCCCCGGAACAGACGACAAAGTGCTGACCGCCTGGAACGGCCTGATGCTGATCGCCTTTGCCGAAGCGGCTCGTTACCTGAAACGGCCGGACTATTTGCAGGCCGCCCAACGCAACGCCGATTTCCTGCTGACCCAAATGCAGCCCGGCGGTCGCTTGCTGCGCTCCTGGCGGGCCGGCCGTGCGGCCCACGATGCTTATCTGGAAGATCACGCCGCGTTGGGTCTCGGCCTGCTGGCGCTCTATCAGAGCGACCCGCAGCCGCGTTGGTTTGCCGAGGCTAAACGCCTGGCCGAGGAGATGCTGGCGCACTTCAGCGACCCCAATGGGGGCTTCTACGACACCCGTGACGACGCCGAAGCGTTGATTACGCGCCCCAAGGATGTGCAGGACAACGCCACGCCCAGTGGCAATGCCCTAGCGGCCACACTGCTGCTGCAATTGGCCGCCTATGAGGGTAACCATAGCTGGCGGCGGCAGGCGGAAAGCCTGCTGGCCGGCATTTTGCCCCAGGCAATCCGCTATCCTACTGGTTTCGCTCAATGGCTATGCGCAGCACAATTCGCTTTGGCCGGAGGGCGCGAAGTCGCCATTCTCGGCGAGTTGGCGGAACCGGTCACAGCCGCCCTGCAAGAGACCGTCTGGACCCGTTGGCGGCCCTTCGATGTGCTGGCCGCCAGCCCCGTTCCAGTGCCTGCCAGCAGCCCGGCGCTGCTCGCCGAGAGACCCCTGGTGAACGGCCAGCCCAGTGCTTACGTTTGCCGGAACTTCGCCTGCCAGCTGCCGGTTACCACGCCTGAGGCACTGGCAAAACAATTGGCTTCATAACAAAAACGGGCCTCTCGGCCCGTTTTTGATCAGGTGATTTTCCTCTTGTAGCGCACGACAGTCGGGGTTGGCTTACTCGAACCGCTGCGCTCCACCCGCAGCTCTTCTGCTGGTGTGACCAGTTCCAAATCATAGTCACGGAATAGCATCGCCAGGATGATTGACATCTCTGTGCGGGCAAAGTTCATGCCAGTGCATTTGTGCAAACCGCCGCCAAAGGTCAACAGTTCAAAGCCTCCGCCCTCCTTGCGTTCGCTAAAGCGTTCGGGATCATAGCGATACGGGTCCGCAAAGAACTCCGGAATGAAGTGGGCTGCCGCGGTCGAGGTCATCACAAACCAACCGGCGGGGATGCGGTAACCGTCCAATTCAATATCTTCCTTGACTTCACGGATCAGCGTCTCGGCCGAGGGACGCAGCCGGCCGGTTTCCTGCACGGCCGCGTTGACCAGCGTGAACTCGCGCAGGTGCATGTGGTTAACTTCGTCCAGCCCACCCAATACGCGCTCGACCTCGGCGGTCAGACGCTGGCGGTAGGGTTCATTTTCGATCAAGTGGATCACCGACCAGGCCGCCTGCCCGGCGGTGGTTTCATGGCCGGCGAACATCAACGCCGCGAAGAAGTTGGCCACGATCTCGTCGGGCAGAGGCTGGCCGCTGCCATCTGGCTGGTCCAACAAATATTGGAAACCATCGTCAACCGGATTGGCCCGGCGCTCTTCGATCAGCGGCTGCAAAATGGCGCGGATCTTTTGCTTGGCGGCATCCCGGCGGGCGAACTTGGGCAGCGGCAAGTTGTATAGCAGTGGGTCCAGCGATGCGCTCAGCGCATCGTACTGCGCCCAGAAGCCCTCGGCTTCCAGGCGCTCATGAACTGCATCCCCGAGGAAGCAGCGGCCCGCCACTTCTTTGACCAGATGGGTCAACTGCGCAGTCAGCTCGATCTCACCGCTCTCGCCCAGGCTGCCCACCCAGGCTTTGACCGCCCGGCTCATCACCGGCAGGTAGCCCACCATCTGGTCCCGGCCAAACAAGCTATGCAGCACCGGCCGGTGCTGCTTGTAGGTTTCGTGACTGCCCAGGAAGGCGATGCGCCCAAACATGGCCGCCAGGAAAGCGTAGGGCTTTTCCATGTCCAACTGCTTGTCTGTGCTGCGGAAAAAGAAGGACTGCTGCTGCGGCCCCACCAGGATCGCCATCGGCTGGCCCAAAAGCTTGATGCCAAACACGCTGCCATGTGTCTGATAACCGCGCCGGAAAAAGTTCTCCTGATCACGATAAAACTCCAGAACATGGCCGATATACGGCAAACCGCCGCTGAGCATGGGCGGTGTGGGCAATTCTTGAGAGGAGGAGATCATCTCGGTGTTGAGCATGTCGTGAGTATAGTCCACTTGTGAACTATCTCACTTTAGCGGCAGGTTAAGGCCCTGGCTCTGCGCCAAGCGACCAGGCACAGGCTGGGCAACCACCAGGCTACTCACTTTATCTCAAGCATCACCGGACAGTGGTCGGAGCCTGTGACCTGATCGAAGATGGTTACACTTTTGACCCGGGGGAACAGGTCTTCCGAGACCAGGAAATAGTCCAGCCGCCAGCCAATATTGTTGGCCCGCGCGCTGGGCGACCGCTGTGACCACCAGGTGTATTGCACCTTGTCGGGGTTAAGCTGCCGGAAGCTGTCCACCAGACCGCTCTCAAAGTATTTGCCCAATGCTTCGCGCTCGATGGGCATAAAGCCAGAGGTCTTCTGGTTGCCCTTGGGGCGCGCCAGGTCGATCTCGTTGTGGGCGGTGTTAAAGTCGCCGGTGATGACTACGCTCTTGCCTTGGGCGCGCAGTGTCTTGATGTACTCCAACAAAGCCGCATAGAATTCCAACTTGAACTCCACGCGATGCATGCCGCTGGTGCCGCTGGGGAAATAGACGTTCAACAACTCGAAGTCATCAAAGTGGGTTTGGATCAGGCGGCCTTCGCTGTCGAACTTGGACTGGCCGAAACCAATCTCGGCCGCACTTTTCAGCTTGGTGAATGTCGCCACACCGCTGTAGCCCGGCTTTTCCGCCGGATTCCAAACGGCTTCGTAGCCGCTGAAAGCAGCAAGTTGGTCGGCGCTCAACTGCTCAGGCATCACTTTGATCTCCTGATGGCAGACCACATCCGGCTTCTGCGCCGCAACCCAATTCCACCCCTCGCGTTTCAACAGCGAACGTAACCCATTCACGTTCCAAGTGACCAATTTCATGGCTGCCTCCGTGGCCGCAATTGTACCCGCGCCGCTTTTTCCAGCCGCCCCATGCTAAAATCCCCGCATGGCAAATATTGTGCAGGCGGTGCGCGGCACCCAGGACTATTTCCCCGAAGACATGGCGGTGCGCAATTGGCTGTACAGCCAGATGCGCTCCGTATCCGAATCGTTTGGCTATCAGGAATACGACGGCCCTTTCCTGGAGCGCTTTGACCTGTACGCGGCCAAATCCGGCGCCGAGTTGGTGGAAAAACAGTCCTACGTCTTTGAAGACCGCGGCGGCGAAAAGATCGCCCTGCGCCCGGAGCTAACTCCGACCCTGGCCCGCATGGTGGCCAGCCGCCAGCGTCAGCTGACCTATCCACTGCGCTGGTGGTCCTTCGGCCCCTTCTGGCGCTACGAGAAGCCCCAAAAGGGCCGCAGCCGCGAGTTCTTCCAGTGGAACATCGACATGATCGGCGAAGACTCGCCTGAAGCCGATGCCGAGCTGGCCGCCGTGGCGGCCTCCTTCCTGCGCAGCGTGGGCCTGCAGCCCAGCGAAGTGCAGGTGCTGGTCAACAACCGCCAGCTGATGCAGCAAGAGTTAGAGGCGCTGGGCATCCCCGCCGCCAAGCACAAGCTGGTCTTCGGCTTGGTGGACCGGCGTGACAAGCTCAGCGCGGCCGCCTGGAATGAATATGGCGCTGAACTGGGCCTCAGCCAGGCCGAGCTGGGCGGCATCCAAAAGATCATCAGCGACCAACAGCTGTGGAAGAAGTCGCCCAGCCTGGTGCGCTTCTTCGAGGCGGTGGCCGCCCACAACGCCAGCGACTACGTGCGCTTTGGCCCGCAGATCATCCGCGGGCTGGATTATTACACTGGCACCGTTTTCGAAGCCTGGGACACCGCCGGCGAGTTCCGCGCCATCTTTGGCGGCGGGCGTTACAACGACCTGGTCAATGCCGTGGGCGGCGACCCCGTGCCGGCGGTCGGCTTTGCCGTAGGCAATGTGGTCATCAGTCTCATGCTCAAGGCCTTGGGCCGCCTGCCGCAACTGAGCGCCGGCGCCCCCATCTATGTCACCGTCTTCGGCGAAGAGCAGTTGGCCGCCAGCCTGACTCTGGCAGCCGAGCTGCGCAGCGCCGGCCTGGCAGTCGCCAGCCACCTGGCCGCCGACAAACTGCAAAAGCAGTTCAAGCAGGCCGACCGGCTGGGGGCCAAGGTCGTTTTGGTGTTGGGGCCGGACGAGCTGCAGCAAAAGCAGGTCACGCTCAAAGACTTGCGCAGCGGCGAACAGCGCAATTTGCCCCAGACGGAACTGGCGGCGGAACTCAAGCGCATACTCAGCGCAACGTGATAAAATAGCCGCCGCTTGGTGGATGTAGCTCAATGGCAGAGCACCGCATTGTGGATGCGGTGGTTGCGGGTTCGACTCCCGTCATCCACCCCAGCAGCAAACACTCGGAACCCGCAAGGGTTCCGTTGTTTTAACTCACCCCTGCTTGACAAGCGAAGCCTAAGCCAGGTATAAACTCCATTAGTAAGTGGTCGTTCACTTACTAATGGAGCTTGTAGGCATGCGCCCTCAAACACAGACTGACGAAGCCATTTTCATCAGCATCTCCGCCGTGCTGCTCAAGCAGGGCTACGAGGCCCTCACCCTGCAAAATATTGCTCAGCAGGCCCAACTCTCACCGGCCGCCCTCTCCAAACGCTTCGGCTCCAAGAAAGCCATGCTGCTAGCCTATTACGATTTCCTGATTCAAGTTACCGAAGCCAGTTTTGCAGAGCTGTCTAAGCGTCCGCTGCCATTGCTGGAGGCATTCACCGACCTTTTCACCGAATGGAACCAATTCATCAAGGAACCCAGCGAGTACGCCAACCTGCTGATGCTCTACCTGAACTTCTACATTGACCCGCAATTGGTGCATAAGTCCCGGCAGCGCTTGCGCCTGGTGGACGACGAGGTGCAAAAGATGCTTCGCGCCGCGGTGCAACGCGGCGAACTGATCTGCGAGGACATCCCCGGCATGAGCCAGACCCTGCAGGCCGCGGCCTCCGGCGCAGCGCTGCTGTGGTGCAAAGATGAGCCGGGCAGTGACCCTAAAGAGCGCATCGCGGCCAGTCTACGCATCATCTTGGAAAACCGAGAGGCAAGCTAATGGCACAAGGAATTCAAAGCAAACGCATCACCGTAGACGGTGTGGGGGTGCACTGCTTCCACGCCGGCAGGGGCAAAGAGACCATCATCCTGCTGCATGGCGCCGGGGTGGATTCGGCCAGGCTTTCCTGGGCTGAGGTGCTGCCCCTGCTGGCCGAGCGCTATCACGTCATCGCCCCTGACCTGCCGGGATACGGTGCCAGTCAGCGCATCAGCGGTGAGTATTCGCTACCCTTCTATACCAACATCGCCAAAGGGGTCATCGAAGCTTTCGGAGGTGGCCCGGTCATCCTGTGCGGTCTATCCCTGGGCGGCGGCATTGCCCTGAACACCGCCCTCACCTACCCAGAGCTGGTAAAGGTCCTTATACCGGTAGACGCCTGGGGACTGTCCAACAAACTACCTTGGCATCGGCTGACTTATTGGTACACGCGCTCCAAGCTTAATCAAAACATCTACAAATGGACTGCGACACCTTGGATGGTGCGCTGGTCTCTGGAATACAACCTGATCAGCGACAAGAGTAAAGTGACCGACGAGATGGTCAACGAGATTGTTGAGCTGATGAAGGCGCCGGATGCTGGCAAAGCATTTATGTCTTTCCAAAAAGCGGAGATCACCCCGACCGGTCTGACGCGAGACCTGTCAGCCAGGTTTGCCGAAATCCGACAGCCCACTCTCTTGATCCATGGCAGCCACGATGCGGCCGTGCCGCTCAAAGACGCCATTGCAGCCAGCCGACAAATCGCGGACTGCGAGCTGTACGTGATGGAAGGGGGCAAACACTGGCCGCAGAAAGAACGTCCCGAAGAGTTTGCCAACGCTGTGCTGTCTTACCTGGATAGAAGGTTGAGCTAGCCTAAGCAGAATTTTCAATGCGGGCCATCAGCAGCTGGTTGATCGCTTCGCGTGCCGCCGGCAGATAGCGCATGGCGGCCCAGTTCTCCACCACCTGTTTGGCTGCTGGCAGGGCCAGCAAAGCCTCGAACGGATTGGTGGTCAAGCTCTCGCCTTTAATGCGCACATGGGGCCAGAACTGCCCCAGCTCAGCGGCCAGCGCCGCATACTCCGGTTCCAGTGCCTCGTGCAGCGTAAAAAAGCGCTCCTGCTGCTCAAACGAGACGGTTTTCTGGCGATAGATCTCGATGATCAGGCCTTCCCAGTCGTCCCAATTCTGGGCGAAGGCCGCCAATGAGGGTTCGTTCAACTGCGCCAACAAGCCCTGGGTCACGGGATTCATGCGAGTTTCTCCTCGCTCTTCTCCAGCACCGAGCCGAGCTCGGCGCCCAACAGGAACAAGTTGGCGACTACGTAAGCCCACAACGCCAGGGAGACCACCCAGGCCAGCGAGCCATACACCGCGCCGTAGTTATTGAAAGCGGAACGGATAAAAAGGTCAAACAGCGCCCGGGCAGTGAACAACAGCGTCGCCGCGGTCAGACCGGCCAGCCAGGCGATGCGCGGCGGTATGCGCCGGTTCGGCAAAATCGTATAGAGCAAACTGATCACCACTATCAGCAGCACGAAAGCGCTCAGCTGGCCCAGCCACTGTGTGCCCGGGTGCTCGGCCAGGGTCAGCATGCTGGGCAGGAAGTGCCCCAGGCCAATCACCACCAGAAAAAGCAGGCACAACGACAAGATCGACAAGGTCGCCATCAGGCGTTTGCGCCAAAAGCCGCGGGCGCGGGTGCGCCAGATGCGGTTGAGGGCTGTCTCCAGCACTGCAAAGATCGAAGAGGCGCTCCACAGCAAGCCCACCAGGCCCACCCAGCCCAGCGAGCGGCTGTGGCTGATCGTGGTGGTCACCACGCCAGCGATCGCCTCGGCGCCCGTGGGCAGAAACTGCCCCAAGCTGTGGATCAGTTCCTGCTGCAGGCCACTGACCGCCAGCACTTCGCTGCCGAAATAGATCAGAAACAGCAGGAAGGGGAAAATGGAAAAGAAACTGTAATAGGCCAGGGCCGCCGCCAACATCGGACAGTTGTCGAGGTAATACTTGTCATGGGTTTTGCGGATGAGTTCAAAGAAACTGGACATGCTACAAGTTTACAGGAGGGCGGCAGTATAATTCAGCCGCATTGCCCATGAAAACGTCTACTCAAGGCCTTTTGCTTGCCGGTGATATTGGCGCCACCAATACCCGCCTGGCCCTCTTCTCGGCCCAAGATCCCTACACTGCTGTGCACCGCGCCAAATTCAAAGGCCCGCGCTATACGCGTTTTGGCGACATCCTGCGTGAATTTCTGGCCGACGTGCACCAGCCCATCCTGGCTGCCAGCCTGGGCGCCGCCGGCCCGGTGGTCGAGGAGCGCGTCAAGCTTACCAACCTGCCCTGGACGATTGACGCCCAGGAGCTGCGCCAGGAGTTTGGTTGGCAGGGGGTCTGGCTGCTCAACGATCTCAAAGCCATTGCCAGTTCGGTGGAGCATTTGCCCAGCGCTGACTTGCACAGCCTGCAAAACGGCTTGGCAGAGGCGCAGGGCAGCCGCTTCGTGATCGCCCCAGGCACCGGCCTGGGCGTAGGCTATCTGGTATGGAATGGGCAGCGCTACCTGCCCTACGCCACGGAGGCCGGCCATGCAGACTTCGCCCCGGCCAACGCCCTGCAAGACGAGTTGCTCTCCTTCCTACGGCCGCGCTTTCCCCAGGTGCATGTGGAGCATGTTTGTTCCGGCATCGGCATCCCCAACATCTACGACTTCCTGCTGGCCAGCGGCCGCGCCCAAGCCCCCGAATGGCTGACCGCGCAGCTGGCTGCCGCGCCCGACCGCACGCCGGTCATCGTGGACGCCGCCCTGGCCGGGGAACCTGGCAGCCAGATCTGCCAGCAAGTGATCGAGATCTTCGTCGATGTGCTCGCCGCCGAGGCGGGCAGCCTGGCCCTCACTTACGGCAGCACGGGGGGTGTCTACATCGGGGGCGGCATTCCTCCGCGCATCCTGCCCGAATTTGAGCGCCTGAACTTCGCCCAAAAGTTCGCCGCCAAAACAGCCTACGAAAGCTACCTGGGCCGGATGCCCATCCACATCATCCTCAACACGGGGGCCGGCCTGCTAGGCGCCGCGGCCTACGGTTGGCAGCAACTCAGCCGCATCGCTTAACCTGCACTCATCTGGCTCAAATAAAGTTCTAATGGGTCGAATGCTAGAATGACCCTTAGCAGTTCACTGTCTCTTTTACCCTTACGCCAATAACTGAGCTGCCAATACACCCTGCCAACAGGGCGCGTGTTTCTGCGCATAGCGCAAGCGCACAGGGCTGCGTTCTCCAGTGTAAGCTTTTGAGAGCACGGCCACTCTAAATTTGCGGAGGCTGTTTTAGAAATGGCAAAGAAAATGATTGAAGCCTTTGAACCCGAAGAGATCTTGGAAGAGGAAGATGCTCTAGAACGCTTGCTGGCCCTGGGCCGCAAGCAGGGATTCGTGAATATCGACAATGTCTTGCAGATCGTGCCTGGCGAACAGCGCCAGTCCGGCCAGATGGAAGACATCTTTGAAGCCTTGCTCAACGCCGGCATCCCTCTGATCGAGGACGATGAGGCTCACGAGGCGATTGAAGCCGAGCTCGACGATGAGGTCGAAGCCGCCAGCGACGAGGACGAAGAAGAAGATTCCGAGCCGCAAGGCGTGGTGTACTACAACAGCGATGACCCCCTGGCCGAAGCAGAGACCAGCGACCTGGTGCGCATGTACTTCAACGAAGCGGCCAGTGTTCCTTTGCTGAATGCGCAGGAAGAGGTCGCCCTGGCCAAAGCGATGGAGCTGGGCAACAAGGCCAGCACCCAACTGGCCCAGCCCAACCTCAGCGTTGCCAAGCGCGCCAAGTTGACCAAAGAAGTGCAGGAGGGCTGGGATGCCCGCCAGCACCTCATCGTGGCCAACTCGCGCTTGGTGATCAGCATTGCCAAGAAGAACATGAACCGCGGCCTGCCCTTGATCGACCTGATCCAGGAAGGCAACATCGGCCTGATGCGCGCCGCCAAGAAGTTTGACTATCGCCTGGGTTTCAAATTCAGCACCTACGCCACTTGGTGGATCCGCCAAGCCATCACCCGCGCCATCTCCAACAAGGGCCGCACTATCCGCATCCCCGCTCATATGGGCGACAAGATCTCCAAGATGATGCGCAGCAAGAACACGCTGAAGCAGGAGTTGAAGCGCGAGCCCACCCTGGTAGAGATCGCCGATGCACTGGAGACCACCCCGCAAGAGGTGGAACTGATCACCAAGGCTGCTTACCTGCCCCAGTCGCTGGAAACGCCGATTGGCAGCGATGAAGACTCCGTGTTGGGGGAACTGATCGAAGATGAAACCTCCCCCTCCCCTGAGGAGAGCACGGCCCAGGCCTTGCTTCAAGAGGACTTGGCCCGCACGCTGGAAGACATCCTGCCCCTGCGCGAGGCGCGCATCGTGCGTTTGCGCTTCGGTTTGGATGACGGCCGGGTGCACAGCCTCAGCGACGTGGGCCGCCGCCTGGGCGTGACGCGTGAGCGCGTGCGCCAGATCGAGGCCCAGGCCCTGCGCAAACTGCGTGACCCGCGCGTGCGCACCCGTCTCAAGGACTACGTCAGCTAGCTGACTATGCAAAAATAAAAAAAGAGCCTGCCGATGCTGCAGGCTCTTTTTTTATGCGCGATCAGTTACAGGTAGGGCCGGCTTACAAGCCACTCCACAGACCTCGCAGCCTCGTCTTTCTTCAGCCAGCCACTTCTTCACCAACACATGAAAGCCCCCTCACTAGGCAAACTGGCCTGCCATCTCTAGGCGACACGGCGCGCTCGCGTATAGCTAATCGCCAACAGCTAATAGCTATACGCTAAAAGCTGCCTCACCCCAGCACCTTCTGAATCATCTCAAACCCAGGCAGCGGAGCCTTGAACTTGAAGAAATCCTTCCAGGGATCGCCGCCCTGCTCCAGGCGGGAAAAGATATTGGCAATCGTGAAGGACTGGGAGGTCAGATCAGGGTTGTCCAGCTCATCCCAGGACAGCGGCGCAGCCACCGGCGCACCTGGCTTGGCGCGCAGCGTATAGGGTGCCACGCTGGTATGCCCGTAACGGTTGCGCAAATGGTCCAAGAACACGCGACCTTTGCGCTTCTCCTTGCGAAACTGGGTGGTGAACTTGCTGTCCTCGCGTTCCAGCTTGCGGCACACCGCCTTGGCAAACAAAGTGATCGCCTCGTACTCATGCTCTGGCTGTAACGGTACGGCCACATGCAAGCCGCGTGAGCCGGTCGCCATCAGAAAAGACGGCAGGCCCATTTCAGCCAGCATATTGCGCAAGTCCGCTGCCCCGGAACGCACCACCTCCCAGCCGTCTTCGGTGGACGGGTCCAGGTCAAAAACGATCTTGTCCGGGCGCTCCAGGTGCTGGGCGCGGCTCAGCCAGTGGTGCAGCGTCAGGGCTGCCATCTGCGCCAGGTACACCAGGCTGGCCGCGTTGTTGGCCATGCTCTGCATCTGGGTTTCGGTGTCAGACACCTTGACTTCGACCAGGTCAATGTACTTGGGGAAATAGTCAGGTGTTTCCTTATGGTAGAAGCCCTTGGTGCCGATCCCGTTGGGGAACCGCTCCAGGTTCAGCGGCCGGTCTTGGATTTGCGGCAGCATGAAGGGCGCAATGCGCTCGTAATAGTCAATCACTTCGCCCTTGGTGATTCCATCGGGGTACAGTGCCTTATCCAGATTGGTCAGTTTGATCTTGTGCCCATCCACAATGCGGGTCGTGTCGGTGTTTAGGCTGCCGCGTTTGACAGCGGTCGCATCCTCTTCGGCCCACTCTGGCTCTGGGGCCGTCTCACGCGTGACCTGTTGTGGGTCAATATCATTGCGCAGTCCCAAAAAGCGCGGATGGCGCATTTTGTTGGCGCTGGTCCATTCACCGTACCCCACTTGGGCCACCAGCGTCGGTTTCACCCAATGCACGCCGCTTTTGGGCAGCAGGTCGTCGGGCGCAAAGGGGTTCACTTCGCTGGACAGGTCGCCCAGCTGCGCAGCAATATCCCGGATGGCCCCATCACTGAAGCCGGTGCCTACTCCACCGGCAAACTGCAGCTGGGTTTCACCGGGCGGGTAATAGCCCACCAGTAGCGAGCCAAAGCCGCGCATGCCGGCCTTGCCTTCCGTATACCCGCCCACCACCATTTCCTGCTGTCGCACGCATTTGAACTTAAGCCACAGTGGCGAGCGACGATGCTGGTAAGCCGCATTGGCATCCTTGGCAATAATGCCTTCCAGACCCTCCTTGCAAGCCTGGGCCAGCAACTGCAGGCCGCCGCCGGTCTGGTGTTGGGTGTAGCGCAGCGGGTCGCGGTACTCCAGCATCCGCTCCAGCACATGCTTGCGCTCAATTTGCGGCAGGGCTGCGGTGCTGTAGCCTTCGTAGTAAAGCACATCAAAGGCATACAGGAAGACGGGCACCTCTTTCAGCAGTTCCTTTTTAGGCTTCTGCACATGCATGCGCTGCTGCATCATTTCAAAGCTGGGCCGGCCGTTGTCAAAAGCCACGATCTCGGCATCCAGCACAAAATCCCCATGCGCCTGCTTCAGTAGCGCCGCCACCAGCTCCGGGTATTGGCTGGTAATCAGCAGCTGATTGCGTGAGATCAGTTGCACCTGATCCCCCTTGCGGTAGACCAGGCAGCGCTGGCCGTCCAGTTTTTGCTCATACAGCCAGTTGGGGCGTTCAAAGGGTTTGTCGGCCGCGGTGGCCAGCATCGGCGCCAGCCAGCCGGGGTACGGCGCGGCGCGCAGTTTGGGCCGCAGCGTCTCAGGCACATCACGCAAGGCAGGCGGCATGGCTTCCCGCTCGCTCTCCTCCCACAACTCTTCGATCGTCTTGCCGCTCTTGATCGATTGCGGGAACTCGCTGACCAGGTCACGCTGCGAGTCCGCTTCGCCGTCCTTCATCTTGACCATCAGCCAGCTGTTTTCGGCATCTCGGAATTTGGTGCGCACCAGGGCATAGGCCCCGCGCAGCTTTTCGCCACTCAGCCGCACTTCGATCAAGCCCTGCTCGTACGACTCTTGCATGCTGAACGGCTTGCGCTTATCGCCGCGGATATTGGTGTAAGTGCCAGTGTCCCAGACAATGATCGGGCCGGCCCCATACTGGCCTTTGGGGATCACGCCCTCGAAGGTCAGGTACTCCATCGGGTGGTCTTCAGTCTCCACTGCCAGACGCTTGACTTGCGGGTCGGTGGATGGCCCTTCCGGCACCGCCCAAGACTTGAGCACGCCGTCCACTTCCAAGCGCACGTCGTAGTGCATGCGGGTGGCGTCGTGCTTCTGCACCACAAAACGCAAAGCCCCCGGTGCGGCAGGATCAGCCGCACCGGCGGGCTCGTTGGTGGCCTGAAAGTCGCGCTTTTGGCGATATTCGGCGAGTTTGTCAGGGGGGCGGGCCACAGCGCAATTCCGTGCTTAGGCGTCTACGCTGGTCTTGCTCTTCTCCAGGCTGGCCTGCAAGATCTTGAGCAGGTCATCGTCATCCGTGGCTTCCGGTTTGGCGCCGACCATGGCCGTCACGTCAATGCCCTGAGCCTTCTGCTCAATGATTTGCTTGATCTCATCAGTGAAGGTGTCCCGGTATTGAGCCGGGTCAAACGGCTCGGTGAGTTGCTCCACCAGGTTCAGCGCCAGTTCCAACTCTTTCTCTTTCATCGCCTCCGAGCCGGGCAGGTCCAAGTGCTCACGCTCCCGGATCTCGGACTGGAAGCGGATCTGGTTGAGGATCAGCGCATCACCCTCAGCCTTGAGGATGGCCAGGTTCTCTTTGGTGCGCAAGATGAATTTGCACACCGCCACTTTTTTGGACGCTTTCAAAGCCTCACGCAGCAGCACATAGGCGCGCGCCGAGGTCTTGTCTGGCGCGGTGTAATACGGCTTCTCAAAGTAAATGCTATCGATCTCAGCCTCATCAGTGAAGGTCACGATCTCGACGGACTGCGTCTTTTTGGGGCTGGCCTGCTTGATGTCCTCTTCGTCAATGACTACATAGACATCTTCTTCAATCTCGTAACCCTTGATGATGTCTTCATAAGGCACTTCCTGGCCGTCATTGGCAGCCACGCGCAGGTACTTGATGCGCGAAAGGTCACCACGACGCAGTTGATTGAAAGAAATTTGGTATTCCTGCGTGGCAGAAAACAGTTTTATCGGGATATTGATCAAACCAAATGCGATCGCTCCAGACCAAATCGCCCTGGCCCCACCGGCGGCTTTTTTCTGGCCTTTTTCCTTGCTGCTTTTGTCTTCAGAATCCTTGGCTTTAGGCATGATTCACCTCATTTCTATGGCGATTTTCCTAATTATATTGGCTTTACAAAGCTTTTGCGTTTGCGAATATGCGGGGAACTTTTCCTCAACCTTCGACGTTTAGACAAAAAGGGCTTTCGTGCTTGATTTCCCGGCCGCGGATGCTACAATCAAAGTGAGGCTCTACATTAGGAGACGGTATGACTGCTAAATCACGGAAATACGGAATCATAGGATTGGTCCTGCTTGCGCTGGTGCTGGGGGCTTGCCGCGCGCCCACGCCGGACGCGAACACCGCACCAACCCAGGACATCAACGCGCTGTATACCCAGGTGGCTGGCACCCTCATCGCCCAGGGGCAGCAGCAGCCGGACCCCTCCGGTGGCCAGGCAGAACAGCCTACCCAGACCCCCATCGTGGTCACGGCTACCTATACCGCGACCCCGGAAATCGTAGAGTCGCCCACTTCCACGCCGACCAGCGTGCCGCCCACAGCGGGGATTGCCTGCAACCAGGCCACTTTCATCGCCGACATCAGCATCCCCGACAACACCCAGATCGGCAAGGGCAACACCTTCACCAAGACCTGGCGCATCCGCAATAGCGGCACCTGCACTTGGGACAAAGACAGCTATGACATCGTCTACGAAGGCGGCACCAACCTCGCAGACAAGAGCAGCTTTGACCTGCCCAAGACGGTCGCCCCCGGCGAAACTGTGGACATTTCCATCCCGATGAAGGCGCCCAATGACAATGGCACCTACCGCAGCAACTGGATGCTGCGCAGCGGTTCTGGCGCCAAGTTTGGCGTGAACGGCTCGACCAACAGCGCCGGTGTGCCCTTCTTCGCCATCATCCGTGTGGGCGCAGGTGGTTCAGGTGGCGGCAACAGCGGGGGCGGTAATGTGCGCTACGACTTCGCGGCAAACTACTGCGACGCTAAGTGGTCCAGCAACACCAAGAACAATCTGCCCTGCCCCGGCGCCAACCAGGGCAGTGACGGTTTCGTGCTGGTGTTGCAAGACCCCGCCCTGGAGCACCGCAAGGAAGACGAACCCGCCATCTGGATGCGCCCCAACCATGCCGGTTCCGGCTACATCAGCGGGCAGTTCCCCAAGTATGAGGTGCGCAACAATGACCATTTCGTGGCCGTGATTGGCTGCCTGGATCCCAGCACCAATTGCCGGCTGACCTTTAGGCTCAGCTACCTGCGCCCCAATGGCAACGAAGTGGTGTTGGGCACCTGGGATGAGAAATTCGACAACCTGTCGCGCACCATCGACATTGATCTCTCCTCTCTGGCCGGCACTGAAGTGCGCTTCATTCTAACCGTGGAGACCGGCAACCAGAACTATCAGCACGCCAACGGTTACTGGTTTGTGCCGCAAATTGTCCGTAAGTAATTGGTTCCAAAAAGAGGCGCACGAATGTGCGCCTCTTTTTTTGGTGTAGAGTTATCAATGATAAAATCCCTATCATTTTTATGTACCTGAGGTGAAAGATGGCTAAATTTGTAATCGAACTGGGTAAAGGCGGGTATCGCTTCAACCTGCTGGCTGGCAACAACGAACCCATCCTGCACAGCGAGACCTACACCAACAAAGCCGGCGCCAAGCGCGGTATCGCTTCCGTGCAGAAGCACGCAGGTGACGATAAGAACTACCAGCGCAAGACCGCCAAGAACGGTGCACCCTACTTCAACCTGCGCGCCCGCAACAACAAGGTGATCGGTACCAGTGAAATGTACTCCGGTACTTCTGCGATGGAAAATGGCGTTAAGGCTGTGAAAGAAGCCGCCAAGAAAGCCAGCGTAGAAGACCGCAGCAAGTAAACCAAAAATTTGCTTGTTTTCATCTGGCATTTATAGTAGAGTTAGTTAAGCAGTTATCTTGAAAGGAGATTTCATTATGCGTCTTACCCCCCCCACCAAAGCAGTTTTCTGGATCTCGGTGATCCTGGTAGTGCTGGCTGTGCTCGGTGCTACCGTGCTATCCAGCGCCCTGGGTGCCTATGCACTCTGGTTGGCTGTCGCCAGCGCGGTACTGCTGATCCTCGGCAATGCCATGAAGGGCTTCTAAGAGCTCTTAGGACTTTGCTAAAAATCAAAAAGGCTGCCTTTCGGCAGCCTTTTTGTATTTAACCTCGGACTAGTGCGGCGGCTCGGCACGCACCGGGTTGCGCAGCTCACCCAACCCTTCGATGCTGCTGACCAGTTCATCACCATCCACCAGCGGCCCCACCCCAGCCGGCGTGCCCGTCAGCAAAATGTCGCCCGGCTCCAGGGTCATTACAGAAGAGGCATAGGCAATCAGTTGCAAGACAGGGAAAACCATATCCCGCGTAGAACCCATCTGGCGTAATTCCCCATTGACATTGCAAGTCACTACCGCGTCCGCCGGGTCAAAATCCGTCTCGATCCACGGGCCGACCGGGCAAAAAGTGTCGAAACCTTTGCCGCGTGTCCATTGCCCATCACGGCGCTGCAAATCCCGCGCCGTGACGTCATTGGCGATCGTGTAACCCAGGATGGCCGCCTTGGCCGTCTCCGGG
This sequence comes from Anaerolineales bacterium, assembly GCA_026129305.1. Lineage (GTDB taxonomy): Bacteria > Chloroflexota > Anaerolineae > Anaerolineales > UBA11579 > JAMCZK01. The sequence goes on along the minus strand of JAHCII010000009.1, from coordinate 14,126 downwards.
TTGAGCCAGCGGCTGCGCTGGCCGATCACCACGGCCAACTCGGCTTCATGCTCCACCCGCTGGGTCTGCGGCGGCAAGAAGATGGTGCCGCCCGGCCCCACAATGGAAGACGGCGGTTTGAGGAACAGAAGCGGCACTTCAGGCACATCCACGTCATGCTCCTGGGCATGAGCCACGTAATTGCGCCCCACACAAATGATCTTGCTGGGTTCAACCGGGGAAAGCAAATCCACCTTCTCCAACTCAATGGCTGCTTCGCCGCGTCGGAAAGCGGCAAACGGGCTGCCCTCGATCAGACCGATCTTGTCATCCAAGAGCCAGCCGTACTGCGGCGCCCCGCCCGCCTGAGAAAAACGAATAATCTGCATTTCTTATGCTTTGCCCACCCTGGCCGCGGCCAGGCGTTTTTGGGCCCTTTCCACTTTGGATTGCACTTGCTTGTACTCATCGGCAAATCGCCAACGCAGCGCCCTGCCAATCGTGTATACCATGGCCGACAGCACTACGGGGGCATTGTCGCTTTGCTCCTGGCTTTGCACCTCGATCACGATGCTGGCTCGCTGGGCTGCCGCAAATGAGGCGCTGCCCACCAGGGCCGCGCTAGGCAGGCCGGCTGTTTTGGCCCAGGCCAGCGCGGCTGGGATGGTTTCGCCCTGGTCAGTCATATCAATGATGAACAAAAAATCACTGGGGAGTACTGCGGCCAGGCTGGCAGCCAGGCTGTGTTCATCGCTGGGCAGCGGCAGGCAAACCATGCCCACGGCCCGCAACAAACGCGCCAGCTCCCCCAAGATAAATTGGCCCTGCGAATCTGCCAGCACCAGCACACGCTCGGCTGACTTGAGCGCTGTCAGCAGCTGCTCCAGGGGCTCGGGGTCCAACATGCGCCGGCGGCGCTCCATAGTTTCGCTGAGGTCCTTAAAGGCCGTATCGGTGAGCGCAGGCAGACTGTCGGGTTTGACACTTTCCTTGGGCCGCAACATCAGGTCTTGGATCACGCGCGCTTTAATTTCGGCCTGCAGTTCAGGGAAGCCCGAATAGCTGAGCGCTTGGGCGAAGCGCACCACCGTGGCAGAGTCGACGTCCACCGCATGGGCCAGTTCTGAGGCCGTCATCAGCGCGGCGTGCACATAGGAATCCAGTATATAATCAGCCAGCCGCTGGAAGCTCTTGGAAAGCCCCGGACGGGCAGCGCGAATCCGCTCTGCATAGGTCGCAGCCATTGAGGCACTATAGCACAGAAAATTGCAGACCGCACATGAAGTGCAACACGTGTTGCAGAGCGCTTCGGGTACAATTTTGTCGATCGGGCGAGTAGCTCAGTTGGTTAGAGCGCTTCCCTTACAAGGAAGATGTCGTAGGTTCGAGTCCTATCTCGCCCACTAGGGCGCCTTACGGCGCCCTAGCATTTTTTATGATGCAAACCAACGTTTGGACCGTGTTTTGGGCTGCGCTGCTCACCGCATTGGCTTGCGGCCTGGGGGCACTGCCCTTCTTCTTTGTGCACAACTTTTCCCGGCGTTGGCTGGGAATATTCGGCGGCGCAGCCAGCGGCCTGATGCTGGGGGCCTCCTTCAGCCTGATCTTTGAAGCCCTGCCGCTCTCCGTGCCGCTGCTAATGCTGGGGTCGATCGCCGGCCTGGCAGGCATTCATGCCCTGAACCAACGCCTAAAGCAAGACAAGAGCGCATCACTGCAGGCTCTCCGCAAATCAGTCGGCGTTAAAACCCTCCTGATCTTAGCAGCCATGACCATCCACTCCTTCGCAGAAGGTATTGGCATGGGTGTGGCCTATGGCGGTGGGGAACAGCTGGGGCTGCTGATCGCCGCCGCCATTGCCATTCAAAATATCCCGGAAGGGTTGGCGATCGCGCTCCTGATGGTGCCGCTTGGCACCTCGCCTTTGCGGGCCGCCTGGTGGGCCGTCGTCTCTTCCCTTCCCCAACCCCTTATGGCGGTGCCAGCCTTCCTGGCCGTGACCTTGTTTAAGCCTGTGCTGCCTTTTGGGCTGGGGCTGGCGGCCGGCGCCATGCTGTGGATGGTCTTCGCCGAAGTGTTGCCCGAGGCCCTGGAAGATGCGCCGAAAGAAGTCGTAGCCGTCGTCGTGACGCTGTCTGTCACAGCGATGATCGCCTTGCAAGCTGTCTTGGGCTGATGTCATTTGTCCTGCCCAAGGCAGGACAAACAGCAGGTGGCAAGCCTTGTGGGTCCGGCTATTCTATGGGTGCAAAGAACGCCGGAGCGAACATCTGGTACGGCCCAGCAACAAGGCTCTTTGCGGGAACGGAAGCATCACCATCCGTAGCCGAGGGCAAACTACCAGATGAGGCAACGAGCGCACCGCCGGCCAGAGGCGAACTGGTCTTAGCGAGAGCGCAGGTCAAGCCAAGCTCCGGCGTTTTCTTTTATTTCTTTCTCCGGGCCGTTTTCTGTGGCTGCTTGTAGAAGGTCAGGAGTTTTTCCGGCGGCGTCATTGCCACAGTCTCGCCGACAAGCTCCAATGGCAGATCAGCAAGTTTCTTGAAACGTACGCAGGATTTACCCATATCCAGCTTCTTGCCGCTGGCTTGGTAACGTTCCCTGAACCACTTCTCCGCCGCTGCATCACTGTACACGCTGTTCAAATACAAAGCCATATAATTTTTTTGCGAAGCCAACCCGACGTGGCCAAGCGGCTGGCCGTTGTACGTATCCGGGAAATCCTTCAGCGGGATGTAGTAGGCGATCATGCCGTAGAGCATACCTTCCTCATAGCCAGCGGGCAGGTTGTCTAAAATAACCTGGCGAACCGCGGAGAGCGCCTCCCGGCGGTCTTCAGGCAATTCTTTGAGATACTCTTCCACGGTTGCCGCTTTGCTGCTGACCATACTGCACCTCCTTGCAAATAGCCCCTCCATTATACAAAGCTGTGGCGCAGAGAAGCGTTACAATTCCGGCATGCCTGCCAAAGACTTCCTTTTCCGCGGTTCCCTGGCCCAACTGGCCCCTGAAATTGATGAACTAACACAGCTTGAGGCTGAGCGCCAATACCGTCGGCTGATCTTGATCCCCAGCGAAAGCAGCGCGCCCCTGGCCGTGCGCGAAGCGCTTTCTTCGGCCTTCCAGAATATTTACGCCGAAGGCTATCCCGACGAAGACACGCGTTGGATGCAGGAGGCCGAGATCATGGATTATCCAGCGCGCCTCAACCACTACCGCCGTCATTCTGACCCGCGCTATTACAAGGGCGTGGAATACGCCAACCTGCTGGAAGCGTTGGCGCGCCGGCGGGTAGCGGAAACCTTTGCCACACAGGAGGTCAGCGCGGACAAGCTGTATGTGAATGTTCAGGCGCTCTCCGGCGCGCCAGCCAACAACGCCGTGTACCACGCCCTGGTACAACCCGGGGATACGGTGATGGGCATGAACCTGCTGCACGGCGGCCACCTCTCGCACGGCTCGCCTGCCAATCGCTCCGGCAAGTATTACAACATCGTGCATTACACGGTCAACCCTGACACAGAAATGATCGATTATGAAGAGCTGGCTGAACTGGCCCTGCAGCACAAGCCACGCATGATCATTGGCGGCTTCTCATCCTATCCCTGGCCGGCGGACTGGGCCGCCTTGCGGCGCATCGCCGACTCGGTGGGCGCCTACCTGCTCGCCGATATCGCCCATGTGGCCGGCTTGGTGGCCGCCGGGGTCTATCCATCCCCTGTGGGTCACGCGCACGTGGTCACTTCGACTACGCATAAGACGCTCAACGGCCCGCGCGGCGCCATCATCCTGACGACAGACAAAAAGCTGGCCGAAAAGATCGACCGGGCCGTGTTCCCCGGCGAGCAAGGCGGCCCGCACGTGAATGTATTTGCGGGGCTGGCCCTGACCTTCAAGATCGCCCAAAGCCCGGAATTTCAGGCGCTGCAAACCCAGGTAATCGCCAACTGTGTGGCGTTGAGCGACCAACTGCAGCAGCGCGGTTTTCGCATCCCTTTTGGCGGCACACGCAGTCATCTGACCAACTTGGACTGCAAGAGCGTGGTAGGCCCGGATGGCACGACCCTATCGGGAGACATGGCAGCGCGCATCCTGGACCTGGCGGGTATTGTGGTCAACCGCAACACGATTCCCGGCGACCGCTCCGCCTTCAATCCGTCCGGCGTGCGCTTAGGTACCTCCTGGGTGACCCAGCGCGGCTTCAGTGAAAAAGACAGCCGTGAGCTGGGCAACATCATCACTGACCTGCTGCTGGCCTGCCGCCCCTACCGGGACCGCACACAGAGCAGCCTGAGCCAGCGCGCCAAGGTGGACTTTGCCGCGTTGTGGGACGCCAAGCTGCGCGTGCGCAAGCTGGCCGAAGCGGCCGGCATCGACTTCAAGCCCAGCCAGCATGGGTATCCCCATTTCTATTATCCGGACGACAAAGCGGCCGGCAAAGCCGCCTGGGTCGGCCTGGAAATCAGCGGCCAGCAGGCTCAAAACCTGCTGAACGTGGCCGTGGCTAATGATATTGAAGCCGCCAGCCCCAAGAGCAACCTGGCGGTGAGCCTGCCCACACCCATGGGCGAAGTCAAGGCTGGGCTCAGCCGGTTGAGCGGCGACGATTACTTGCTGGCCGTGCCCAGGGCGAAGTTCAGCCTGGCCGCCGAGTGGCTGCGGGCGCTCTCCGACGGTTTTGTGACCCTGGACGATCAGGACCTGACCCGCACCGCACCCGGCCCTGTGCTGGTGACCGAGAGCAAACGCAAGGTGGCAGCACCCAAAGGCAAGCCAGCCCCGGCGCGCAAGCCCTTTGCGGTGGGCCAGCCCGCCGCCCCAACCAAGGCCCTGCCTGATTTTGCCTGGCAAGCGCCGGTCGATCCGCCATTGAAGCGCACCCGGCTGTATGAAGTGCATCAAAGCCTGGGCGCCAAGCTGGTGCCCTTCGCCGGTTGGGATATGCCGCTGCGCTACAGCTCCGTACGCGAAGAACACCTGGCCGTGCGCCAAACCGCTGGCCTGTTTGACGTCAGCCATATGGGCGTCTACGATGCGCGCGGCTCGCAGGCCGCCGCTTTTCTGGATTCGGTGTGCGCCAACGACATCGCCGGGCTGCCCGTGGGGTTGTCCATCTATACCCATTTCCTGGACCCGGACGGCGGCGTGATCGATGACCTGCTGGTTTATCGCTTGGACCAGGAAGACTACCTGGTGGTGGTGAACGCCGGCAACGACGACAAGAACTGGGCCTGGCTCAACGCGGTGCGAGCGGGCGAGGTGTGCATCGACCGGGGGCAGCCGGATGCGCTGGCCTTCGGCCGCGGCGTGGCGCTGCGCAACCTGCGCGCGGCCAGCGCCGGCGCTGACCAGCGCGTGGACCTGGCCCTGCAAGGCCCCAACGCCCGCAAGATCTTACTGGCCCTGGCCGCCGCGGCCGACAAGCCGCGGCTGCGCAAGCTGAGCCGCTTTGGCGTCACCCGCGCCCAGTTGGCTGGGCTGGACCTGATCGTCTCACGCACCGGCTACACCGGCGAGCAGTTCTCCTATGAGCTCTTCGTGCATCCCGACCAGGCCGTGGAGCTGTGGCACAGCCTGTTCAAGGCCGGGGCCAAGCACGGCTTGCAGCCCATCGGCCTGGGGGCGCGCGACTCGCTACGCATTGAGGCTGGTCTGCCCCTCTACGGACAAGAGTTGGCCGGGCCGCACAAGCTCAGCCCGGCCGATGCGGGGTTCCGCAGCTTTGTGCAGACCAACAAGCCCTGGTTCATTGGGCGCGGCGCCTTCCTGGCGGCAGATGCCAGACGCAAGCGCGAAGTGCTGCGCTTCCAGTTCCCGCCCGGGGTGCGCATGGCCCACCAGGGCGACCCGGTAACCGACGCCGAGGGGAAGCAGATCGGGGAAGTCACCAGCTGTTCACTGGACCAGCAGGGCACGCTTACCGGGCAAGCCTGGGTGGACAAGAAACATGCCAAAGAAGGCAGTGCGCTCTGGATCTACCAAGGGCGGGCCGGCAAAGACCTACATGGGGCCAGCCCCACGGAAGCCAAGGTACTCAGCCGCTTCTAGCCAATCACCATCAACGCCCCGGCCCTTGCCGGGGCGTTGTGCTAAGCCTATGCTCAGCAAGGCAGGTTATACTGGATTCACCCCTCCGGACGAGACGCGCCGTACCCGGTCAAGATAAGACGACGCACAAACTTTTCTTGTTGGAGGTGTGCATGAATGCGATTTGGGGCATCTTGATTTTGGCCGGGTTGTTTGAAGTCGGCTGGGCCGTGGGGCTAAAGTACACGGATGGCTTCACCAAATTTTGGCCCAGCGCCCTGACCATTGGGGCGCTGGCGCTGAGTGTCTATCTACTTTCCCTGGCAACCAAGAAGCTGGACTTGAGCGTAGCCTACGCAGTATGGGTGGGGATTGGCACAGTGGGTGCCAGTTTGTTGGGTATTTTGCTATTCAAAGAAGCCATCAACCCCAATAAAGTCTTCTTTCTGGGTTTGCTGATTGCCAGCATCATCGGGCTAAAGTACTCCGCCTGAGCAGGCTAGCTGAGCTAAAAGAATTGAGGCATACTTAGCGGTATGCCCTTACGCCTCAAACTGATCCTCAGCCTGCTATTGGTAGCCAGCCTGGCCTGCAACACCGTCACCAGCATGCTGGCCGATCGGCTGGCGGTGCGCGACGTGGATACAACCACCGCTACGCAAACCAGCCCGCCCGGCCCCACAGCAGAACTGACTGCCCCACCCAACCCGCACCCCGGGCCAGCAGGCCTGGGCGATGTGTACTATGCTGAACTGGGCAATGGCGGCTACGATGTGCGCCATTACCATCTCGTGCTGGATGTGGATGTACTGGACAACTACATCCGCGGTTTGGCCGAGATCCAACTGACGGCCACGCAGCGCCTGAGCAGCCTGAACCTGGAGCTGTACGAGCTGCAAGTGGATCAGGTGCGCGTCAACGGCGAGCGCGCCGAGTTTCACCGGCTGGGCGTCGAGATGACCATTTTCCTGCCGCTGCCTGCCGACCTGGGTGATGAGCTGCTAATCGAGGTCCTCTACCAGGGTCGCCCAGGCGAAAGCCGGGATGACCTGCCGCAGTATTCACAAGGCTGGATCCACTACGGCCACGGGATCCTGGTGGCCGGGGAGCCGACCGGGGCGTCCACCTGGTACCCAGTCAATGAACACCCCTCAGACAAAGCCACCTACAGCTTCAGCATCACGGTCGATGCGAGGTACGATGTGGCCGCCAACGGCTTGCTGACTGGCGTGGAGCAGAGCAACGCACACAGCACCTATCACTGGGCGATCGCCGACCCGATCGCGCCCTATCTGACCACGCTGGGCATCGCCGAATTTGATTTGGAAGAAAGCCGCACTCCGGACGGCTTGCTGATCCGTAACTATTTTGGCTCCGGCGTGAGCCGAGAAGTGCGCAACGATTTCGCCCGCACCGCGGAAATGCTGGATTATTTTGAAGACCTGTTCGGCCCCTACCCTTACGAAGCCTACGGTGTGGTGGTGCATGACATGCCGCTGAACTTCGCTTTGGAGACCGCCACGTTGTCCGTGTTTGGCAACAGCTTCACCGATGAGTATGTGGTGGTGCATGAGTTGGCCCACCACTGGTTCGGCAACGCGGTAGGGCTGAAGCAGTGGCAGGATATTTGGCTGAACGAGGGCTTTGCCACCTACGCCAGCGACCTGTGGAATGAACACACCGATGGCCGCCCGGCCATGGAGCGCAACATCCGCTCCACTTACGAAAGCCTCGCCGCCTATGCCGCTTACAACCAGAGTTTTACTGGCGACCCAGGGGCCAACTGGCTGTTTGATTACGCCAGCGTTTATGCACGCGGCGGCCTGGTGCTGCACGCCCTGCGGGTCGAGATTGGCGATCAGGCTTTCTTTGAGACCCTGCGCACTTACACGACGCGCTTTGGCGGCGGCAATGCCAGTACGGCAGACTTTATCGCCACGGCCGAAGAGCTGGCCGGGCGGGATTTGGCCGGCTTCTTCGATGCCTGGCTGTATCAGCTCGAGTTGCCAGACATCCCCCAGATGGGCCTGTACGCCGCCGATTACCAGGAATAGCCGCCACTGGCTGACCGATCCAGCGACTAGCTTTCGGGGAAGACCACGTCATCTTTCCCGGAGAGTTTCTCCAGGATCTTTTCGCTGACCAGGTCCAGGTGCTGGGGGCGCTTGACAAAGTCCAGATCGCCCGAAGGTACGGTCAGCACCGGGCACAGGTCAAAGCCCGCCATCCACTCCCGGTAAAAGCGGTCGAGCAGATCGAGGTATTCGCGGCTGATACCGGTTTCCATGGCGCGGCCGCGCAGGCGGATCCGCTCCAGCAGAGCGTCCACCGGGGCGCTCAGGTAGACCAGCAGGTCTGGCTTGGGCAGGTGGTCGATAACTAAGTTGTAGACGCGGCGGTAGGTGTCCAAGTCTTCGTCGCTGAGGTTGCCCAGCTCGTTGAGCGCCCGGGCAAAGATGTGGTAATCCTCGTAGATGCTGCGATCCAGAATGCAGGACCGAGCGGCCTGGTGGGCGGAGATGTGCTGCTCAGAGCGTTGGCCGAGCAAGAAGACCTGCAGGTGGAAAGCCCAGTTGCGCATGTCGCCGTAGAACTTGCCCAGGTAGGGGTTCTTTTCAACGGTCTCGAAACCCGAAGCCCAGCTAAGCTTTTCGCTCAGTTTTTTGGTGAGGGAGGTTTTGCCGGCCCCGATGTTCCCGGCGACGATGACAAGACGTTTGGCGGCCATGCGGCTATTCTCCTACAGAATCGGTGATTCCGCTGAGCAAGCTGGCTTGGTCACAGTGCTGTCTCGGCAGCAGAGGTTTGCTGGGCGCGGCGCATGACCGCAACTGCGATCAGACCGAGCAGCGCGCCGCTCAGGGCGATGACCACCAGAGCGATACCGAGCAAATTGTCGTAGTTGGCCTCCGGCTGGAAGAGGCGCATGAGTGCCGCATAGAGGAAATGCAGGGTCAGCGGAAGCAACCAGCCTGCCAAGGCCGCCCACAAATACAGCCAGCCGGAATGCACGCGCTGGCCCAAGCGATACACCACCGCGACCAGAAGCGGCGTAGTGATGAGCACTTGCAGCGTTTGAATGCCGAGAAAGGCCAAGCTGCCCGCCCAAGGCTGTGCCAGGTCCACGCCCAGCGGGGCCAACAAATACATGGCCCCGAGAAACGTGATCATCAGCAAACCAATTCCCAGGGGAATGAGCCACTGCAATAGGAATGAAAAAAACAGCGTCCACAGCAGCGAAGAGCGCATGCGGCCACCTCCTTCTTTCAACAAGAACTGAATAAATGAGCATTATATAATGGAGCAAGGAGCCGCAATGAGCACCGAGAAAACACCCTTTATCCAATCCCGCTACGCTTTAGCGGGGGCCGTGGCCGGCGCTGTGGGGTTTGGAACTTTTCTGACCATCCACCATTTTTTGATTCTGCCGATCTGGTTCATCGCCGGGTTTGGGATCGTGGTGGCGATCCCCACCGGCCTGCTGGTGGGCTGGGCCTTTGAAGCCATGCAGGCCCGTCTGCCGCGCAACCCGTATCTGGCGATCCTGATCTTCTCCGCCCTGCTGACCCTGGTATTGGCCGCCTCCTTTACAGTGAGCAGCTGGCAGCGGCCGCTGACCGACTTACTTTTTGGCGGCAATCAGGTTTTGCCCGGGTTCGAGGCTGAGCTGGCTTCACGCTTCGCCATAGACCTGTTCCTGGTCTCCGCGCTGAGTGGTGCGGCGCTGGGCTGGCTGATGGGCCGCAGCAGACAGGCCGTCGGGCGCATGATGGTTGCCGCCCTGGCTTTTGCCGCAGGGCCGGGGCACAACGTGCCGGTTTTCCCCAACACCAGTGGTGCAGCTACCATGTGGATTCTGACCCTTGGGACGATTTTGGCCGCGGCGCTAAGCTTTGGCACAGTGCTATGGCTGGCCCAACAAAGGCGATCCAGCTAACTAGCAACTTGCCTGTTTCCAAGAGGCTAAAGTTATACTTGCCCCAGAGGTGCTGTGATGATCATTCGAGTTTGTCTTACTTTGCTGTTTGCTTTAGCCTTGGCGGCTTGCGGCGCCAGCCAAACCGGCCCGGATATTGAGGTTATCGCCACGGACGTGGCGGGCACGCTGCAGGCTGCCTCCACCAGCACGGCGGCGGCAGCCAGTCCGACCAGCGAGCCGGAACCCAGCGCCACCACGGCGCCCCCCACCCCGATCCCCAGCAATACGCCGGAAAGCAACCGTATCAATTTCTCCACAGGGGCCACACAGGGTACGGTGACCGGACAGGTGCAAGCCAACCAGACCCGCAGCTACCTGGCCGGCGCGGCCCAGAACCAGATCATGATCGCCCAACTGTTCACTCCGGCCGGTAATGCAGTGCTGGAAGTGGTGGGGGCGGATGGTACCGTGCAGCTGCCGACGTCGCGCGGCTGGAATTCGTTCCGCAGCCTGCTGCCCAAGACCCAAGACTATGAGTTCCGCGTGGTGGGTGGGAATAGCACGCAGGACTTCACGCTGAGTGTCACCTTTGCCGTGCCGGTGCGCTTTGCCTCGGGCACAAGCAGCGCAAGCTATGATGGCCGCACGGCGGATGGCAACCCTGTGACCTACACGGTGTACGCCCAGGCCAATCAAGACCTGTATGTGACCCTGAACACCAACCCCAACGATGCCGCGTTGACGGTCTGGGGCTTTGATTCGGGCACACCCTATGTGCGGGCGCAAAACGGCGTGACCAATTACAGTCTGGACCTGCCGCAAACGCAGTTCTACATCATCGAAGTCGTGCCGCAGGCTGGCCGTGTGGTCGATTACCAGATCAAAATTGAAGTGAAGTAGCTATTCAGCAAAGCGATAGCTGTAAGGGCGCACGGCCGTGCGCCCCAACGGAGCCCAAGAAGAAGTATGCAGACAAAGAGGCGGCCAATTGGCCGCCTCTTTTGTGTGAGCTCTACGGTTATGGACTGACGTTGGCGATCACAGTCCATTTGGCGGAGTTTATGCCATCCAACTGAACCGTGATGACCGCCGGGTTGCTGCTGCTCACCTGGTGCGACCAGTTGTTGTTACAGATCACATTGTCCGTCGCGCCGGGCGCGGTCAGCTTAACCTTCTCCGGCTGGCTGGTATCGCATTGGAAAGCAATATCCACTTCAACCGAATTGGAGCCGCTCAGCCCCTGCACTTGAATGGTGATGCGATGGACGTTATTGCCGGAGACGGTATCGCTGATCGACTTGTTGTCCGTATCATTGGCATCCAAGATGAGCACATAGTTGCTCACCGGACCGCCACTGCCTCCGCCACCACCCCCGCTGCCGCTGCTGGTGGCAGTGGCCTGCGGCGGTGGAGCCGCCGGCGCGAGCACAGGCAAATCATCCGGGATCTCTCCCTCAATAAAATCAGCAGAGATCCAGCCTGAAGTATTCCGGAAGCTGACCTGGTACCAGGTCCCTGCTTGATTGACGCCCGTCAACTGCAAGGTTTCGCCCCCGGAAACCACTGTGATAACGGGATAGGCTGTCGAATCCCCAGTGCGCAGATTGACATCACGGGAGGTGGTGATGGGCACTGGGGTGGCTTCAGCCTCTGTCGGAGCCTGGGTGGGTTCTGGCGTGGCCTGTGCCCCGGCGGCGGCCGTCTCCAGCGAGCTAATCTGCTGGGTCTGGGCGATGCCGGTGGCGACGGCCGCGTCGACATTGCCGCCGCAGGCGGCGAGAAGTAGCACGGTGAGCACGGCGAAAACGAGTAAGGTGGGCTTATTGCGCATGGCGAATCCTCCTGAGATCGATTATGCCTACCAAATTTGACTACAAATTAGCTACAAGCAGAACGATGGGAGGTTGGGAGTGGTTACTTACTAAAAATATGAAGAGCTTGCAAAAAAAGCCCCAAAAATGGGGCTTTTTTTGCTCAGCACTCACTATAACTACACGTATAGCATTTCTTGCAGCCTTCGGTATTGACCAGCGTACTGTGGCCACATTCCGGGCACAGCTCACCCACGGCGGCGAAAGCGCCGGGCGCAACGGCCGGGCTGCCGCCGGCCTGCTTGGCAGCGGTTGGCGCGGGGGCGGCCGCGGGGGCCGCATCGGCGGCCTCTTCGCTGTCAGCCAGGTACTGGTCCAGCGCCTGGCTGACCCCGTCAGGCAGGGAGCGCACCTTGCGCGGCCCCAGACCCAGTTGGCGGTCGCCGCCCAAGCCAGAGAGCTGGTTGCGGATCTCAATCAGGCGCTGGCGGGGTGAGATGGGCGAGGCCAGGCGCAGGACGTAGGAGATCAGGCGGCCGATGGCTTCGGAGACGGCCGCAGTCTCGGAGCCGGCCTTGGCGCTGGTGATGAAGGCTTCAAAAGGCTGCTCGTCACCATTCTTGTTGACGGTGACGAAGACGGTGCCCAGCGGTGTCTCGGTCTTGTAGGTGGAGCCGTGCAGCACGCCAGAACGCGGCTTGCGGCTTTCATTCCACAAAGGTTCGACTGCAGCGGCTACCGGTTCCTTGGACTTGGCCGTGGCGTGCGTCTCCAGCACGACCTTGTCGCGCGAGCCGGTCACATAGACGGTGATGCCCTTGGCACCCAGCTCCCAGGCCAGCATGTAGGCGGTGGCTACATCCTCTTCGGTAGCGCCAGCCGGGAAATTGACCGTCTTGGACAGGCTGTTATCGACGAAGGCCTGCAGCGCGCCCTGCATACGTACATGTTCCTCGGCGGTGATGTCTGCCGAGACCACGAAGGTGTCGCGCAACGCTTGGGGCAGTTCCTTGACGTTGTGGCAGCTGCCCTCGGCGACGACCTGCTCGATGACCTTCTTGCGCGTCTTGGCGTCCAGGCCGCTCTTGTTCAGGGCCGCCTCGAACATCGGGCTGGTGTAGGTCAGGGTCAGGTCCTTGCCGTTGTCGTTGACATGGCGCAGATAAGCCAGGGCGAAGACCGGCTCGCAGCCGTAGCCTTCGCAGCCGGAGACGGTGGCGATGGTGCCGGTGGGCGCGATGGTGGTCTGGGCGGCGTTGCGGATGCCGTGCTGCTGGATGCCGCTGACGATTTGGTCCCAATCCAGCGCTGGGCGACCATAGTCGTGCTGGTAACTACGCAGTGGCGTGGGCGGCCGCCAGGTCATCTTGGCCGGGTCGTAAATGCTGCCCTCAATGGCCGTGAAGGGACCGCGCTCATCGGCCAGCTCAATGCTGGTCTGCATGCTGTGATAGCGCACGAACTCCATCACCTGAGCGCTGAACTCCTGCGCTTCCTCAGAACCGTAGCCAATGCCGACATGGTAGAGCAGATCAGCCAGGGCCATGATGCCCAGACCAATCCGGCGGGCATTCAGGGCCGCTTCACGCAGCTGCGGCACGGCGGGCACGTAGGCGTTCTCTTCCACCACATCGTCCAGGAAGCGCGTAGAAAGCACTACGGTCTGGCGCAGCTTCTCCCAGTCCACGGTGCCATCGGGGCCGAAGTGCTGGGCCAGGTTGATCGAACCTAAACAGCAGTTCTCATAAGGCCCCAACCACTGCTCACCGCAGGGGTTGGTGGCCTCCAGCGGATAGAGATGCGGCACCGGGTTGCTGCGGTTGGCCGCATCCAGGAACAGGCAGCCCGGCTCGCCGTTGTGGTGCGCCTGTATGACGATTTTGTCGAATAGTTCGCGGGCGCGCACCGTCTTGTAGATCTTGATCGGCAGCCCGGCGGCCTCCGCCTGCTCCAGGGTGCCGTCGAAACCCTTGGTGGCCGGGTCGGAGACGTCAATGAAGCGCAAGTCCCAGTCGGCATCGTCACGCACGGCGCGCATGAAGGCATCGGTGATGCCCACGGAAATATTGAAGTTGGTGATCGAGTTTTCGTCGGTTTTGCAGGTGATGAACTCTTCCACATCCGGGTGGTCGCAGCGCAGCACGGCCATGTTGGCCCCGCGGCGCGTGCCGCCCTGGGCGATCTCGCCGAAGGCCTGGTCGTAGACGCGCAGGAAGCCGACCGGGCCGGTGGCGCGCCCGGCCGAGGTCTTGACGTGCGCGTCCTTGGGGCGCAGACGAGAGAAGGAGAAGCCGTTGCCGCCGCCAGTCTGCTGGATCAGGGCCGCATCACGCAGGGTCTGGAAGATGCCAGACTGCTGGCGGCCCATGTCATCGCTGATCGGCAGCACG
>JAHCII010000008.1 GCA_026129305.1 Anaerolineales bacterium | reverse complement strand
CGCCGGTGACTGTCTTCATGGACGGTTTCTGGTATGGCGTGCAGTACTACAACCAGGAGCATGGCACTGACGTGCAGGTCCTCGGTTGGGATCCCGCCGTGCAGGATGGCCTGTTCACGGGCAACTTCGACTCCTTGGATGACGGGCGTGCCTTCGCTGAGAGCCTGATGGATGAAGGCGCCGACATCATCATGCCGGTGGCTGGCCCCGTCGGCCTGGGTTCCGCGGCTGCCATTCAAGAGCGCGGCAATGCCTGGCTGATCGGTGTCGACAGCGACTGGTCCCAGACCGCTCCGGAATATGCTGGCATCATCCTCAACTCGGTGCTGAAGAAGATGGATGCAACCGTCTTTGAGCATATTGAGGCTGCGATCAGCGGTGAGAGCGCCGGTGCGCTCATCGTGGGCACCTTGGAGAACGGCGGCGTAGGTCTGGCCACCAGCTTCCCCGAGATGCAGGCTCTGGTCGACGGCATCGTTGCTGGCGACATTCAGACCGCCCCGTAATCTGGATCTTTGATGCAACAGGAAGAGAGCCGAGTACTTGTACTCGGCTCTCTTTTTCTGCCTGGAGCAGGTGGTTTCTGCGCTCATGGTAGAATGCCGTTTGACTATCCACAAGCCAGCCGCTGAGGTAGCCGATGCCCCCTGTTCTTGAACTCCGTAACATCACCAAACGCTTCCCTGGTGTGCTTGCCAATGACCGCATTGACCTGACCCTCAATCGCGGAGAAATCCATGCTTTGCTCGGGGAAAACGGGGCAGGCAAGTCCACCCTGATGAATATCCTCTATGGCCTCTACCAGCCGGATGAGGGCGAGATCTTCATCAACGGCGAACAGGCCCGTATCAACTCCCCTACAGACGCCATTCACGCCGGCGTGGGCATGGTGCACCAGCACTTCATGCTCATTCCAGTCTTTACCGTTACCGAGAATGTCATGCTGGGCTCAGAGAGCATCAAAGTTGGCGGGGTGTTGGATCGCAAAACCGCCGCCGAGCGCATCCGTGAGATCTCCTCTGCTTACGGATTGGCGGTAAACCCGGACGACTATGTGCGCGATCTGCCGGTCGGCGGTCAGCAGCGTGTGGAGATCATTAAGCTGCTCTACCGCGAGGCCGACATTCTCATCCTGGATGAGCCGACCGCGGTGCTGACTCCCCAGGAAGCGGACGAACTCTTCAAGATCATGCACTCCCTGACAGAGCGCGGCAAATCCATCATCTTTATTACCCACAAGCTGCGTGAAGTACTGGACATTGCTGACCGCATCACGGTCATCCGGCGCGGCCAGGTGGTCGGCTCGACCACGCCTAAACAGGCCGACCAGAATAAGCTGGCCTCCATGATGGTCGGGCGCGAAGTCGATCTCAAGCTTGAGAAGAAAGCCGCCAAACCTGGCGCGGTGGTGCTGGAGGTCGAGAACCTCAAGATCGCCGATGACCGCAACCAGATCGCGGTGGACGGCATTTCCTTCCAAGTGCATGCGGGCGAGGTGCTGGGTGTGGCCGGCGTCCAGGGCAATGGCCAAACCGAGCTGGTCGAAGCCGTCACTGGCTTGCGCAATGCTTTGGAAGGTCATATTCATCTGTTGGGCGAAGACACCACACAGGCCAGCCCGCGGCATATTACGGAGCTGGGCACCGCCCACATTCCAGAAGACCGCCAACGCGATGGGCTGGTGCTCAATTTCCCCGTAGCAGATAACCTGGTGCTCAACACCTATTACAAACAGCCGTATTCTCAGGGCCTCATCATGCAGCATGAGCTGATTGCGGAAACAGCTAAAACACGAGTGGAGAACTTCGACATCCGTACGCCCAGTGTGGAAACCTCGGCGGGCAGCCTGTCCGGCGGCAACCAACAAAAGGTCATCGTGGCGCGTGAGCTCTCACGACCACTCAAGCTGGTGGTGGCTTCGCAGCCCACCCGCGGTTTGGACGTCGGCTCCATTGAATACATTCACGGTCGCTTGGTCGCCAGCCGCGACGAAGGCGCGGCTGTGCTGCTGGTTTCTTCTGAGCTAGACGAGATCATGCAGCTCTCTGATCGCATTGCGGTTATGTACCGGGGCAAGATAGTAGACGTCTTGCCGGCCAAGGGCGCCAGTAAAGAGCAGATTGGCTTGCTAATGGCAGGCCTCTCGGGGCAAAAAACCCTCAAGAACCCCGCCAAACGCGGTAAATCTCGCAAGGACGCGTGAGCATGGCAAAGAAAGACACCCAACCCCAGACGTCCTCCAAGAAGAAAACTGCTTTCGGCATCTTTCTTGAGGAGCTCACCCGCGGTTCACTCCTCGTGCCGATCCTGGCCATCGTAACCGGTTTACTCCTGGGGGGCTTGATTGTGGCGCTGACCACGGAGCAGGTTTACACCACCTGGTCCGAGTCACCGCTGGAAGCCATCGGCATCGGCGTCAACGCCGCCTTGCGCTCGTATGGCGCGCTGTTCAATGGCTCGATTGGCAACCCAGAACGCATCATCGATGCCTTGTCCAGCGGGGAGGAAGCCGCCATTCGGCGGGCCTTCAATCCCTTTCTCGAAAGCCTGACCAAATCGGTACCCTACATTTTCGCCGGCCTGGCCGTGGCGCTGGGCTTCCGGGCAGGTTTGTTCAATATCGGCGCGGAGGGTCAGCTGTTCATTGGCGCGATCACGTCAGTGTATGTTGGCTTCGCCCTCACCGGCCTGCCGGCCATCATTCACCTGCCCTTGGCGTTGGGGGCCGGCGCATTGGGTGGCGCGCTTTGGGGCTTCATCCCGGGCTGGTTGAAAGCCAAGACCGGCGGGCATGAGGTCATCAACACCATCATGATGAATTACATTGCTTTCCGCCTCAGTGAATACTTGCTGCGCGGTCCGCTGCAGCGCCCGGGCAGCACTAACCCGATTAGTCCCTTTATTGAAGCCAGCGCACAACTGCCGCGCTTCTTCGATAGTCCCATCCGCTTCCATCTTGGCTTCTTCATCGCCTTGGCCGCTGCCTATGGCGTTTATTGGCTGCTCTTTAAAACCCGTATCGGCTTCGAACTGCGCACCGTGGGGGCCAACCCCAAGGCGGCCCGCTATGCGGGCATGAATATTGTCTGGGTCACAGTGCTGGCGATGAGCTTGTCTGGGGCCTTGGCCGGGATGGCGGGTGCCAATGAAGTGCTGGGCTTAAACTACAATCTGGCGCCCGCTTTTTCCTCTGGCTATGGCTTCGATAGCATTGCTTTGGCCCTGATCGGGAAGAGTCACCCGCTGGGTGTGGTGCTGGCTGCGCTGCTGTTCGGCACCCTGCGCAACGGCGCCCTGCAAATGCAAATTGCCGCCAATGTTCCGGTGGACATCATCTCGGTAATGCAGGCATTAATCCTGGCCTTCATCGCCGCCCCGGCCATCATCCGTACCATCTACCGCTTGCGCACTCCCGAAGATGATGACGACCAGCTGCATGTGCGTGGCTGGGGAGGTTAAGCATGAGTTCCCAGTCGACCACGATCCCAACTGTCGCCAGCTATGGCACAGCCCGGCGCCGCACCACGATGGGCATTGTTTTCCTGGCCCTGGCTGGAGTGATTTGGTACTTCTTCAGTCGTACTACGCAGGCGGGGATGATCACCACCTTCACCCTCAATCCGGGCGGCAGCCAGGCCAACTTCCCGGACCTGGTTTTTGGTACATTGCCCATCCTCAATGTCCTCGCTTCAGTGTGCGCACTGATCGGTGCGTTTCAATTGGTGCGCGGCTTTGGCAAACGCACCAATGCAGTGCTGGGCTTGGTCGCGGCGTTGTTCATCTTTGCCTTCCTGTCTTGGGTGGCTTCCGGCGCCTCGCTCAACCTGGCCGGCTTGTTGCGGGCTACCCTGATCCGGGCTATACCGATCACTCTCGGCGCATTGTCGGGTATCTTGTGCGAACGGGCGGGCGTGGTCAACATCGCCATTGAAGGCATGATGCTGACCAGCGCCATGCTGGCGGCCATCTTTGGCAGCCTGTACGGTTTGTGGGTTGGTTTGTTCAGTGGTGTGATCGCTGGCGGTCTGTTGGCCTTGGTCCATGCGATTCTTTCCATTAAATACAAAACTGACCAGATCGTTTCCGGCACGGTGATCAACATCTTTTCGATAGGCATCACCTCGTTCATTTCCGCCAAGTACCTGGCCAGCAGCCGCCACCTCAACAATCCGGGCATTTTTTCGGATATCCAAATTCCCGGCCTGGTGGACATCCCCTTCATCGGCCCGATCGCCTTCTCCCACAATATCTTTTTCTTCGGCATGGTGATCTTGCTGGCCCTGCTGCACTTTGGCTTGTTCTTCACCCGCTGGGGATTGCGCCTGCGCTCGGTGGGTGAGCACCCGAAGGCCGCCGACACCCTGGGCATCAACGTCTTTCGGACGCGTTACATGGCGGTGATCCTGGGCGGCATGATGGCCGGTTTTGGCGGCGCTTACTTTACCCTGGGCTCTGTCGGGCGCTTTGATGAGGTCATGACGGCTGGGCGCGGCTTCATCGGCTTGGCGGCCATGATCTTCGGCAATTGGAACCCCTTCGGGGCTTTTGGCGCCGGTCTGCTCTTCGGTTTTGCCGATATGCTGGCGGCGCGACTCGCCATTCTGGGCGTACGTGTGCCCTCGGAGTTTCTGCTGATGGCGCCGTACGTGGCCACTATGATCATCCTGGCTGGCGTGGTTGGCCGCGGTCAAATGCCCGCCGCCGACGGGCAGCCTTATGAGAAGGAAGGCCACTAACACCTTTCTTGCGCGTGGCCTGCCGTTGCTTTTGCACAGGTTCTCGCAATAACGAGTTCGGAAATTGATATGAAAAATATATTGCGCCTGGAAGAACTCGCCCTATTCGCTCTGGGCTTGGCCGCTTATGCCCACACCGGGCTCAGCTGGGGCTGGTTCCTGCCCCTGCTCTTCCTCCCGGATGCGAGCGGGATCGGTTATCTGTTGAATCCTCGCATTGGTGCGCTGCTCTACAATGTCGCCCATCACCGTGGCGTGGCCATCTTGTTCTATCTGGCGGGGCAGTGGCTGGCAATGCCACTGCTCACGATTGCCGGCGTGGTCTTGTTCATCCATATCGCCATGGATCGCTTCTTTGGCTATGGCTTGAAGTATCTGGACTCCTTCCACAATACGCACCTCGGCCCCATCGGTCGGGCGCGCCGCTGATAGGAGTCTGAACAATTATTGCGTTCAGCCTCGACCGGGTGACGGTGTCCTACAACGCCGCCCCCGTCTTCGAGAATCTTTCTTGGGATATCCATAACGACCGCTGTGTGGGCCTTGTCGGCCCCAACGGCGCCGGCAAGAGCAGTTTGCTGAAGATGATCAGCGGGGAGCTGAGCACCGAAAGTGGCTTTGCCAACGCCCGCGGCGCCATCAGCATCGGTTACCTGCACCAGGAGCCGCGCCTCAACCCGGAGTACAGTGTCATCCAGGAAGCGCTGACCGCCTCCAGTCGGCTGCCGGAGCTGCAAGCCCGCCTGGCCAGGGTAGAAGCCGACATGGGTCTGCCCGAAGTCTATTCTGACGAGAAAAAGCTCTCCCGCAAGATCGAAGAGCAGGCCGCGCTGCTGGAAGAATTTACCCGTATAGGCGGCCCGGGCTACGAAGGCCAAGTGCGCGCCACCTTGCTCAACCTGGGCTTTGAAGAGCACGAGTTGGAGCTGCCCGTCACTGCGCTGAGCGGTGGGCAGAAGAAGCTGGTTGGCTTAGCCAAATTGCTGGTGGTGCAACCTGACCTGCTGCTCCTCGACGAACCCGACAACCACCTCGACATGCAGGGTAAGGACTTCCTGGAGAAGTACATCCGCAGCTATCCGGGTGGAGTGGTCATCGTCTCGCATGACCGTTACTTGCTGGACGTCGTGGCCGATGAGATTGCCGACCTGGAAGAAGGTCGCATCACCGTCTATCCCGGCAACTACTCGGAATATGCCGCCGAAAAGGATGCGCGCCGCGTGCAGCAACAGCACCAGTTTGATGTTCAGCAGCGCGAAATAAAACGTCTGGAATTGTCTGCCAAGCGCATGTTGACCTGGGGCCGCTCGCACGAGAACGAAAAACTGATCCGCCGCGCCAAGTCGATGATGAAGCGCATCGAAAAGATGGACAAGGTGGACAAGCCCGTCGCCGAGCGCAAGGACATGGGTCTGCAGCTGGCGGGCTGGCGCGGCAGCAACAAAGTGCTGGAGATCAGCGGGCTGCGCAAAGGTTTTGAGATCGTGGGCGAGGAGCCGCGCAAAGAAGTGCTCACCGGCCTGGATCTGACCCTGTGGCACGGCGAACGTGTCGGCCTGGTGGGGCCAAACGGCGCCGGTAAGTCGCTACTTTTCCGCCTGCTGCTGGGGCGCGAGCAGCCCGACGCCGGCCAGATCAAGCTGGGGCCGAGCATCCGGCACGCTTATTATGCCCAGGAGCATGAGACGCTGGAGAGCTCACGTTCCCTGCTGGATACAGTGCGCCGGGCGGCCAACCTCAGCGAACCTCACGCCACCAGCCTGCTGGCCCGTTTCCTCTACAGTTATCAGCAGCTCAACAACCGTGTCGATACGCTCTCCGGCGGAGAGCGCAGCCGTCTTCAGCTGCTGCTGATCATGCTCAGCGGGGCCAATTTCCTGCTGTTGGACGAACCCACCAACAACCTGGACATCCGCTCCGCCGAGGTCTTGGAAGAAGTACTCGAAGGCTTTGAGGGCAGCGTGTTGATGATCTCACACGACCGTTACTTCCTCGACCAGGTCGCAACCCGCATTGTGGAACTGCAGGATGGCAAACTGATCGATTACCCCGGCGGCTACAGCGACTATCAGGAAGCTAAGGCAAAAGAGAAGCGCTAGGGGCGCGGGTCTGCCGGCCCGGCGGATTGCCGGCCCATGTGTGCAAAAGCTTTAATTTCAGGCCACACCAAGGGCAGCGCCAGGCCCAGGCCTACCAGCATGCCCAACAGGGCGATCAGCCACGGCGGCCCCGGCGCAAAGCGCATCAGGCCGTACAGCGCCAGGCTGCCCAGGATCGAGGCCAGCGCCACGCGGGCCAGCGTGTCCCAGCTGCTCAACAGGCCCTGGTAGCCGCGTCCCAGCAGCCACAGCAGCAAGATCGCTTCAGAGGTGAAGGCCAGCGTACCCGCCAGGGCGATGCCGCCGGCGCCCATCCGGCCGGTCAGCCACACCGCCAGCACAATGAATACCAGCGCGTTTAGCGCCGCCGCCCACATGGGTGTCTTGGCGTTTTGCGTGGCGTAAAACGAACGTGAGGCGATCTCCAGCAGAGCGTGCCCCGTCAGCCCGGCCAGGTATAAGCGTGTGACCCACACCACCAAGTCGACCTCGGCGGGGCTAAAGGCAGGGAAAGCGCGTGCCACCAGCGGCGGCAAGCCAATCGCCAGCAGCACTGCCGAAGGGATCGTGAAGGCCAGAATGGCGCGTACCGCGCCGTTCACAGTCTGCGTGAATTTTTCGCCCAGACCCAGGCTGAACAGTTCCGAGATGCTGGGCAGCAGGGCGATCGCCACCGCCGAGCCGAGCAGCGTCTCCGGCACCTGCATGATGAACCACCCCAGGTTCAATGCCGTGATCGAGCCTTCGGGCAGCGGCGAAGCCAGGTTGTCGCGCGCCACGAAATAGATGTGAATAAAGAGCATCGTCAGCACTCGCGGCCCCATCAGGCGCAGCACCTGCTGCACGCCCGGGGTGCGCAGGCCCACCACGGGTTGCCAACGGAAGCCGTAGCGCAGCAGGCCAGGCACCTGAATGCCCAGGTGCAGCAGCGCTCCCAGAATCACGCCCCACACCAGGCCGTGGATGCCCATGCCGGCGTGCGGCAAGGTCATGCTGCCCAGAGGATAGCCGCTCTCCGGCGCCAGGATCAGCGCGCCGAAGATCTGGCCCACGTTGTAGAGCGCCGGGGCCAGCGCCGGCAGCAGGAAATGCTGGTTGGCTTGCAGCGCGGCCATGGCCAGGCCGCTGAGCGAAAAGATCAGGATGGCGACCAGGTCCAGGCGCATCAGTTCCACCGCCAGCGTCTGCTGTTCGGCAGGGAATCCGGGGGCGATGACCACTTCGATCAGCCAGGGGGCGAAAAGGGCAATAACCACTGAAAGCAGCGCAGTCACGATGAACGCCAGGTTCAGCACGCGTACAAACAGCGCCCAGGTTTTGCCGCGGCCGCGTTTCTCCAAGTAATCAGATAAGACCGGGATCAAGGCCACACCCAGCGCACCGCCCGAGATCAAGGCCGAGAGCAGGTCTGGGATATTGTTGGCCACGTTAAAGACGTCCAGCTCATAGCTCAAGCCGAACTGGTTGTTGACGATGATCTGGCGCACAAAAGCCAGCACCTTATCCACGCCAAAAAAGAAGGCGATCAGCAGCGTGGAGCGGGCAAAATGCGAGAGACGGGGAGACTTTTGAGTAGCGATGTGCGATTTTATCATGTCGACCATTCAGCGATTGACAACGCCCCCCACTTGCTATAAACTATCCAGCGTCGGTTCTGCCTCTACAGGCAGATTTTGCGTCTGGCCCTCTTCCCCCAATCTAATCGCTTAGGCGACTTATTGTCGTTCACCTATTTGGTGAGTTGTCTTTATTTGCTTCGTTAAGGAGTGTGTTTTCTTGTCCGCACAACCCGGTTCTGAATTGATCTCCCTCAAACAGGTGGGGGCCGAGAGTCTGTGGAAAGGCATGTGGCGTCTGCTGGAAGGCCGCCGCCTGGCCTATGTCGGTTCCATGCTGGGCCTGGGTATTGCCGCCCTGGGCCGCTCATCCGTCTACCTGCTGCTGGGCTTTTTCATTGATGATGTGCTCTCCAGCCCGGATTTTGCTGCCCAAGTGCCACTCGTGGCGCTGGGCTTCATTGGCCTGGCCGTGGTGCAGGGCTTCTTCACCTACCTCAGCGGCACGCTGGCCGGTCGCACGGGCGAAGTCGTCGCTGAGCGCCTGCGTAACTACCTCTACGACCACATCCAGCGCCTGTCTTTCAACTTTCACGATCGCACCAAGACCGGTGAGCTGATCCAGAAGGTGACTTCGGACGTGGACGCCGTGCGGCGCTTCATCGCCCAAGAGGCCACCCAGTTTGGCCGCATCGTTACCTTGTTTCTGGCCAACTTTGCCGCGCTTTTCCTGCTGGACGGCGAGTTGGCTTGGCTCTCGGTGATCTGTGTGCCTATCACCATCTTGATGTCGATCTGGTTTTTCAAGCGCATTTCAGATGCCTATGAGGATTTCCAGAACCAGGACGGCGTACTCTCGGCTGTGCTGCAAGAGAACTTGTCTGGCGTGCGCGTGGTGAAGGCTTTTGCCCGCCAGGAGTACGAGCAGAACAAGTTTGAAAAGGAAAACTATGAGAAGTACGAACGTGGCCGCAAGCTGCTGATCTGGCATTCGACATTCTGGCCCCTGTCAGACATCATTACCGGCGCGCAGATGCTCTTTGGCTACTACATCGGCGCTCAAATGACCATTAGTGGGCAACTCTCCACTGGTGACTATCTCTCGTATATCACCTTGTTGGTCTGGCTGATTTGGCCCATCCGCAACCTGGGTCGGGTGATTGTGGAAATGTCGCGCGGTCTGGTGTCTTTTGAGCGCGTCAGTCGCATCATCCGTGAAGAGCGTGAACCGCTGGAGGACGGCCAGGCATCCCTGCCGGAGCGACTTAAAGGCGAACTGGTCTTTGAGAACGTCAGCTTCGAGTATGAGCCCAACATGCCGGTGCTCAAGGACATCAGCTTCCATGTGCAGCCGGGCCAGACCGTGGCCCTCTTGGGTTCCACCGGCTCTGGCAAGACCAGCCTGGTCAGCCTGCTGCCGCGCTTCTACGATTACACCTCCGGCCGCATCTTGCTGGATGGCGTTGAGCTCAAGGATTATCCGCGGCGCTACCTGCGTGAGCAGATCGGTATCGTGCTGCAAGAGCCTTTCCTGTTCTCGCGCACCATCCGTGAGAACCTGCGCTACAGCGTTGGTCGCGAAGTGGACAATGCCGACATCGAAGCCGCTGCGGCGGACGCCGCCGTGCATGATGTCGTCCTGGGCTTTCCCAAAGGCTACGAGACTATCGTCGGTGAGAAGGGCGTCACGCTCTCCGGTGGTCAGAAGCAGCGCATCACCCTGGCGCGCACGCTGCTGAAAAAGCCCAGCCTGCTGATCTTGGATGACTCCACCTCGGCAGTGGACACCGAGACAGAGGCATCGATCCGCGCCGCACTCAAGCGCCAGCTGGGCGGGCGCACGACCTTCATCATTGCGCATCGCATTCAAAGCGTCATGTCGGCTGATCTGATCCTGGTCTTTGACAAGGGTCGTTTGGTACAGCAGGGCACGCATGCGCAGCTGCTGGAACAAGACGGCATCTACCGCGAGGTGTTCAACATCCAGACGATGATTGAACATGAAGTCGAGCGGGAGGTTGCCTCGGCCAACCAAGGCCAATAGGATTTTTGCTATGGAAGACTTTACCGAGTTTCAAGAAGAAGAATTTTCTACGACAGTCACCGGCCGCACCATCCGGCGCATCCTTGGCCTGCTGAAGGCGCACTGGCCCTGGGCGGCGGGCTTCCTGCTGATGATCGGCCTGGTGTCCGTGTTGGACTCCTATTTCACTTACCTGAATAAGGAGATCATCGACCGCGGTGTGGCGGTGGGCGATATGACCGAAGTGGCGCGCATTATGCTGCCTTACGGCCTACTCATGCTGGTCCAGGCCGCGGCGGTCTTCGGCTTCATCTACCTGACCGGTGTGCTCGGCGAAAAGGTGCGCTACGACTTGCGCCGCAAGATGTTCGACCACCTGCAAGGCCTGTCGCTGTCTTACTACAACCGCACTCCGGTGGGTTGGATCATCTCGCGGGTCAATTCGGACTCAGACCGCGTGGCGGAGCTGGTGACCTGGGGTTTGTTGGATACTACCTGGGGCATCACCAACATCCTGACCGCCTTGGTGTTCATGGCGCTCATCAACTGGAAGCTGACCGTCATCGTGGGCCTGATCATTCCGGTCCTGGTGGTCGTCGCTTCCTGGTTCCAGAAGAAGATCATCACGGAATATCGCGAGGTGCGCAAGATCAACTCGCGTATCACCGGCGCCTACAATGAGAACATTACGGGTGTGCGTGTGACCAAGTCGTTGGGGCGTGAAGAGGCCAACCTGCGTGAGTTTGGCGGCTTGACCAGCGAAATGCACAGGGCCGGCTTCCGCGCCGCCTGGCTTTCGGCGCTTTTCCTGCCCATCGTGCAGCTGATCAGCTCATTCGGTTTGGGGGCGGTCATCTGGTTCGGCGGTGTGGAAGTGCAGTTGGGCAGCATGACCATCGGTGGTATTTCCGCCTTCGTCACCTACATCACATTGATGCTCTTTCCCATCCAGGAAATGGCGCGGGTTTACGCTGAACTTCAGCAGGCCATTGCCTCCGCTGAGCGCATCTTCTCGCTGCTGGACGCCAAAGCCACTGTGGTGGACCGCCCCGGCGCCCGCGACCCGGGCAGCTTGGTGGGCGACATTCGCTTCGAGAATGTGACTTTCGCCTACGACGATGCCCCAGATGAAGCTGTCTTGAGTGACTTTGACTTGCATGTGGAACAGGGCCAAACCATCGCCCTGGTGGGTCCCACCGGCGGTGGCAAGAGCACCATCGTCAATCTGGTCTGTCGCTTCTATGAGCCCACCAGCGGGCGCGTTTTGATTGCCGGCGAGGACTATACCCAGTACACCTTGCACGGTATCCAATCCCGCGTGGGAGTGGTGCTGCAAACTCCGCACCTCTTCTCCGGCAATGTGCGCGAAAACATCCGCTACGGTCGCCTGGGGGCCAGCGACGTGGAGGTCGAGGAGGCCGCCAAGTTGGCCGGCGCCCACGACTTTATCGTCGACCTGGACAAGGGCTACAATGCCGAAGTGGGTGAGGGTGGCAATCTGCTTTCCCTGGGCCAAAAGCAGCTGATCAGCCTGGCCCGCGCCGTGCTGGCTGACCCGGAGATCTTCGTGATGGACGAGGCCACCAGCTCGGTGGATACGCTCACTGAAGCGCTGATCCAGAAGGGTATGGAAACCATGATGAAGGGCCGCACCAGTTTCATCATCGCCCACCGCTTGTCCACCATCAAGCGCGCTGACCGCATTCTGGTCATCGAGAAGGGCCGCATCGCCGAGAGCGGCAGTCACGCTGAGTTGTTACGCCAAGGCGGCCACTACTACAACCTCTACACGCAACAGTTCCGTGAGGAGTTGACCCGCGAGCAGGATCCCTTCCTGGCGGGCAAGGTGCTGCCGGCGGAAGGTTAGTCCTTGTGGTTAGCCAGCTTGGCCAGCCAGTGTGAAAGAGAAGCGCGCCGTACCTGCGGGGTGCTTCTCTTTCACCTCCTGATTTGGCCACCCCTCATCCTGAAGCGTTAGCCGAAGGATCCTTCATGGCCTGCTCAGAATGACACGGTCGAATCGCCTTAGAACGGCCGGGTGGGCGGACTGTGGTTGTTCGGCGACCTCTAACCTTCATCCACTTAACCCACACTAATTGCTCTTGGGCATAATTACCAATATGCAAGACCCCTACGATAGCTACATGGAGCCGCCGCTGGAGGAAACCCAGCCTGGCGCTCCACGCTCACAGCCTGCTCTCACCCAGCGCAGCCGACCCCTGCCGGCGGCCAGACCGCCCCGCCGCAAGCGCCGCTGGGCCTGGCTGCTGTTGTTCGCCTTCCTGATTTACACGCTCTTTCCCCTGCGCAGCAATGTGCTCGTCCTGGGCATCGACCGCACGCCCGAAGGTAGCGCCGTCGGGCGCAGCGACACCATGATCCTGCTCGGCATCCAGCCACTGACTGGCCAGGTCAACATGCTCTCCATCCCGCGCGACCTGTGGGTGCCCATCCCCGGCTACGGCGAAAGCCGCGTCAACGCCGCCCACGCTTGGGGCGAAGGCGCCCAGCCCGGCGGCGGGCCGCGTTTGGCGGCCAGCACTGTCAGCCAGAACCTGGGTGTGCACGTGGGTTACACGCTGCGCATCCGCCTGGAAGGCTTCCCGGATGTGATTGACGCGCTGGGCGGTGTGGACGTTGACCTCAGCCAACCGGCCGCCGGGTACCCGGCAGGCCGTCACCACCTGGACGGCACCCAGGCCCTGGCTTTTGTGCGTGACCGCAGCGGAGATGACTTCTTCCGCCAGGCGCACGGCCAACTCTTCGTCGTCTCGTTGGTCAAAAAGCTGCTCAACCCGTTCACTTGGCTGCGCATCCCCGGGGCCATGTTGGCTCTTGCTCAAACGGTGGATACCAACATTCCCGTTTGGGCCTGGCCGCGGCTGGGGATCGCGCTGACGCGGGGCGTGCTCTTTGATGGGCTGCAGGCCGTGGTGCTGCCACGCAGCGCCGTCAATCCTTGGATCACCGCTGAGGGGGCCCAGGTGCTGCTGCCAGACTGGAACCAGATCCTGCCCCTGGTGCGCGAGATGTTTGGCTTCTGGTAAGAATATCTACCCAATCCTAATTTCCAACTCCTGATTACCAGTTACCATATGTATCCATCACCCACAACGGGAGGGATGCCATGCGTGTATTGATTACCGGGGGTAGTGGTTTGCTTGGCCGCGCTTTGGCGCAAGACCTGGGCGCAGCTGGCTATGAAGTGATCGTCCTCAGTCGCAACCCGGACAAGGTCAAAGACTTGCCCAAAGGCGTGCGGGCGGTTGGCTGGGATGCCCGCACCGCGGCCAACTGGGGAGTGCTGGCCGACGGGGCTGAGGCC
This sequence comes from Anaerolineales bacterium, assembly GCA_026129305.1. Taxonomy (GTDB): domain Bacteria; phylum Chloroflexota; class Anaerolineae; order Anaerolineales; family UBA11579; genus JAMCZK01. Next base: position 75,134 of record JAHCII010000008.1, on the reverse strand, counting down.
ATAGTCAACCTGGCTGGCGAAAGCATCAAGGGCGACGGTTTTTTGCCCAGCCGCTGGACCTCCGTCCGCAAGCAGCGCATCCTGCAAAGCCGTCTGGATGCGGGGGCGGCGGTCAGCGAGGCTGTGCGCCAGGCGCCGCGCAAACCCAAGCTGGTCTTGCAATCTTCGGCTGTAGGCTACTATGGCCCGCGCGGCGATGAAGCCGTCACCGAGGACCAGGCCGCGGGCAGTGACTTCCTGGCAGGTGTTTGCACCGCTTGGGAAGAGTCCACCGCAGATGTAGAGAAGATGGGCGTGCGCCGGGTGGTCTTGCGCACCGGTTTGCCGCTCACCATGCGGGGTGGGGCCATGCCGCTGCTGGTGCTGCCTTTCCGCCTCTTCGCCGGAAATACCTTCGGCTCCGGCCAGCAATATTATCCCTGGATCCACATTCAAGACTATGTCGCTGCCCTGCGTTTCCTGCTCGAGGACGGCAAGGCCAGAGGCGCCTTCAATATCAGCGCACCGCAGCCGGCCCGCAATCGGGACTTCGCCCGCACCCTGGGCCGCGTCTTACGTCGCCCGGTGTGGCTGCCGACCCCGGCCTTCGCCATGCGCTTGGCGATGGGTGAGGTTTCCACGGTGGTATTGGACGGCCAGAATGCGGTTCCTCAGCATTTGCAAGCCCGCGGGTTCAAGTTCGGCCATCCTCAGCTGGAACCCGCCTTGAGGGACCTGCTGCAATGAAGATCGGGGTGATTGGGGCCGGGTTGGTAGGCTCCACGGCCGCCTATGCTTTGATCATGCGCGGGGTGGGGCGCGAGATCGTCCTGGTCGACCTGGATGCCGCCCGGGCCGGCGCCGAGGCGGACGACCTCTACCATGCCGTTCCCTTCGCCCACCAGCTCACGGTCAGCGCCGGGGATTATGCCCAACTGGCCGGTTGCCGTTTGGTGGTGATCGCCGCTGGCGTATCCCAGGAACCGGGCGAAACACGTCTGCAACTGCTCGGCCGCAATGCCGAGGTTTTTCGACAGGTCATCCCCCGTATTCTTAAATACGCGCCTGAGGCGATTTTGCTGGTGGCCACCAACCCGGTGGATGTCATGACGCATTTGGCGGCCCACTTTGCCGGCCAGCTGGGGCTGCCCTCCAGCCGGGTGATCGGCTCTGGCACCACCCTGGATACCGCCCGTTTCCGCGCTCTGCTGGGCCGCCGCCTGCAGATCGACCCGCAGCATGTGCATGCTTACGTGTTGGGTGAACATGGCGATTCTGAGGTCTTGGCCTGGTCGCTGGTCACTGCCGCCAGTCTTCCGTTGGACGATTTTTGCCGGGATGCGGGCATCCAGCTCGGCCCCCAAGAGCGGGATGAGATTGATGCCGGGGTGCGTCGGGCAGCTTACTCGATCATCGAGGGCAAAGGCGCCACCTACTACGGTATCGGCAGCGCGATCGCCCGGATTTGTGAGGTCATTCTGCGCGACCAGCGCGCACTGCTTACCGTGTGCACACCATTAGAGGACCTGTTGGGTGTCCAGAATGTCACCGTGGCCATGCCCAACCTGCTGGGCGGTGCGGGCGTGATCCGCACCCTCTCCCAGCCGCTGACCTCCGAGGAGCAGGAAGCCTTGCGGCGCAGCGCTTCCATAGTGCGCCAGGCGATTACGTCATTGGGCTTGTGAAAGCAAAAAAAAAACAAAAAGAGCCACAGCAGCTGTTGTGGCTCTTTTTGTTTAGCTTAAGTCGGCTAGCTGCGCCGGTTCATGCCCATCACGATCGAGGCGTAGTACAGCAGCTGCGAAATTGCGCCCGCCAGCGCGGCTACATAGGTCAACGCCGCTGCGTTGAGTACATTGCTCACGCCGCCGCTCTCCTGTGCATTGTTGATGATGCCGCTGTTAGCCAGCAGCACCCGCGCCCGTCGGGACGCATCCAACTCTACCGGCAGTGTCGCCAAGGCGAATAGCGCGCCGCCAGAGAAGGTCAGCACGCCCAGCCAGGCGATGCCGGCGGCTTCCATGAACAGGCCCACCATCAACAGGATCCAACCCAAGTTGGAGCCGATGCTGACCGCCGGCACCATCGCCGAGCGCAGGCGCAGCAGCGGATAGTTTTCGTGGTCCTGCACCGCGTGACCCAGCTCGTGGGCGGCGATTGCCGCAGCGGCCACAGAAGTACCCTGTGCCACACCGGGCGAAAGCCGCAGCGTTTTCGAGCGTGGATCGTAGTGGTCGGTCAGGTTGCCAGGCACTTGCTCCAGCTTCAGATGGGTCAGCCCGTTGCTTTGCATCAGGCGGCGGGCTACTTCGGCCCCGCTCATGGCGTGGCTGTTCTGTACCCGGCTCCAGCGTGAATAGCTGGAGCTGACATACCATTGGGCCAGCATGGTCAGCAGAAAAGCTGGCACCATGCACAGCAAGTAAGAAGAATCATACATAGAAAAAGTTCCTCCTCGTGAGCCTAACGCTCGTTGATCAATTCAATTGCTTTGTCCAGTTGGGGGTCCAGGTCCTGGGCAAAGTCTTCTTCCGTCAGCGCCACGACATAGTCAGGCTCCAGGCCAATCCCGTGGATCAGGCGGTCTTTGGATGTCAGCCAGTGAGCAATCGTGATGCGCAGGGCGCCTTCGCCGTTGGAGAGGGTGGCCGGGGTTTGCACGGAGCCTTTGCCGAAAGTGGTCTCGCCCACCAGCGGCGCCCGGCCGTAGTCCTGCAGCGCGCCCGCCAGGATCTCCGAAGCCGAAGCGCTGCCATTGTTCACCAGCACCACCATCGGGATCTCGGTGGCCAGGCCGCCGCTGAGCACGTTGTATTGGTCGCGCTCGCCGTTGCCGTACTCCTCGATCAGTACGATGCCCTCTTTGAGGAATTCGGAGGTGAGACTCACCGCGGTGTTCAAGTAGCCACCGCCATTGTTGCGCAGGTCCAGGATCAGACCCTTGGGGTTCTGCGCCAGCAGGTCCTCCAGGATGGCGCGCATCTCACGGTCGGTGTTGGCGCCAAAGGTGTTGAGCTGAATATAGGCGATGCCTTCGTCCAGCATCTCGCCTTCCACGCTAGGGATGCTGATGTGGGCGCGCACGATGGTCACGTCGAAGGTTGGCTCGCCCTCGCGGCGGATGGTCAGCGTGACGCTGCTGCCTTCCGGCCCCAGGATGTAGCCGATCACTGCATCGCCGGGGATACCGCTCATGTCCGTGCCATCCACAGCCAGCACCTGGTCACCGGGGCGCAGACCGGCGGCCTCCGCCGGCGAACCGGAGATGGGCGTGACGATGGTTACATATTCCGTGGTGGTGTCCACATAGGCGCCAATGCCTTCGTACTCGCCGTCCAGTGAAATGTTGGACTGGCGCAGTTGATCCGGGTCCATGTAGGCGGTGTGCGGGTCGCCCAGCGCCTCCACCATCGAGCGCAGCGAGGCGCGCAGCAGGTCCTGATAGCTGCCGCTGATCTCGGTTTGGCTGAACTGCACTGCCTGCCAGGCTTCCCAGAATGGTGCAAAGGCTGCCCGGGCTTCCTGGGGCGTCTCGGCCTCAGCCGCCAGCGCTTCGGCGCTGGGGCTGCCGGCCGTCGCGCCCAGCGCGTCCAGGCTGACCCCTTGTTCCTCCAGGTAGCCTAGCAGGCCGTTCAAGGCGCCCTCCGCCAGCACTTCATCATCCACGGGCTGCGAAACAAAGTCGTTGCGCAGGTAGCGGCGGCTCTCCCACATCGGGGCGAACAGCTTCTCTAGGTCTGGGTTCTCCCCGGAAAGGGGTTGGGGCACCTGGGTCGGGCCGGCATTGAATTCAGTCAGCAGGTCCAGGGGGTTGTCCAGAGCGCTGTTGATCTCATCGCTGAACAGGAACATGCCTGCCGCTACTGCACCGATGGAACAGACGCACAGCATGGCCGCTACGGCTACCCCAGCCAAAACGTAAACAATAGGGCGAGATGATTTCATTAAATGGTCCTTTAAACGTGGAAATTTGGTATCAGCCAGCGTAGCATAGCTCTATTAGAACGGCATAAAACCCTGAGCGCTACGCCTGACTGTCTTCTTCATTATCCTCGGCGCGCAAGGCTTGCACTCTCCGGGAGAGCTCACTCAGGCGATCATCTTCGCCCTTCCAGGGGTTGCGGGCTACATTTGCAAGACGCGAGAAGAAGTGGAATTCGTTCAGCCTGCCTGGGCGGTGCAGCGCCAGCAAGAAGAGATTGATGGCGATGGCGGCCAGCACGGTGATGCCAATGATCAGGAGTACGTTTTGAATCGGCACTGCGATTATTCTACCAGTCCGGGCACCACTTCCAATAGCTCTTCGATCACCGACACGCTGTGATCCGCGGCCGGGTGCGGCTCACGCGTGCCCACCAGCACGGTGCTCATCCCCAGCTGCTTGGCTGGCTCCAGGTTGCGGGTCTGGTCGTCGGCGAACAGGCAGGCCGCTGCCGGCAGACCGGTGCTGTCCAGGGCCAGCAGGTAAGCCTCCGGCTGCGGCTTGTTGCGAAACCCCATGGCCTTGATATCCACAATGCCGTTGAAGTAGCGGCTGACCCCCAGGGCGCCCAGCACACGGCGGGCGTGCTCCAGGCTGGCATTGGTGAAGATCCATTTCTGCTGCGGCAGGTCCGCCAGCATCTTGTTCAGCCGGGCGTTGGGCCGCAGCATATCCTCGATGGGCAGGTCGTGCACATACAGCAAGTAATCATCCGGGTCCACCTGATAGATGGCCATCAGCCCTTGCAGGGTGGTGCCGTAGGTGGCCAGCAGCTCATCCCGCAGGGCGGTGATGCCCCTGGCTGGGATGCTCAAGCGCTCGCGCATGTACTGCTCGATGCGGGAGCGCACGCCCGTCCAGATGCCGCTGCTGCGCGGGTAGAGCGTGTCATCCAGATCGAAAAAGAGGGCCTGGAGTCGCACGCTAGGCCTGCAGCTCGCGGCTTTTTTCGATCACGTCACTGTACACATCCAGCAATTGCTTCAGCGTCAGTTCCCAGGCGTATTTGCGCGCCTTGATCTGCCCGGCTGCGCCCATGCGCCTGGCCAGTTCCGGGTCGGTGGCCAGTTCGACCACACTTTGCAGCAGCGCCTGGGCGTCTTCGGGGTCGTAGAGCAGGCCGGTGACGCCATGCTCCACCAGGTCGGTCACCCCGCCGGAGTTGGGCGCCACCACCGGCAGCCCGGAGGCCATCGCTTCGGCTACCACGTTGCCGTAGGTCTCCTCCGCGCCGGTGAAGGCGAAGATGTCGCCGGAGGCGAAGGCGCTGGCCAGCTCTTCGCCGTGCAGATAGCCGGTGAAGACCGTATCCGTCCCGGCAAACAGGCGTTCCAGCCGCGGCCGGTCCGGTCCATCGCCAATGATGGCGATCCGCACGCCGGGGATCTGCTTGGCCACCGGCACCAGCCAGTCGCAGCGCTTCTCGCGCGACAGGCGGCTGACAAAGATGATCAACGGTTTCTCTGGCTCGCTGCCGGAGAGGCGCAGGCGCATTTGCGGGTCGGCATTGTCGGCCTGGAAGCGCTCTACATCCACGCCGCCAGACCAGACTGCCAAGCGTTCAAAGCCTTTGTCTTTCAGTTGGTTGAGGGTGAACTCAGAAGGGGTCAGGTTCAAATCCGCCTGGTTGTGCACCCAGCGGTAATAGCCGTAGATCGGCTGGGCCAGAAAGCCCAGCTTCCAGCGCCGCGCAAAACCCGGCACGTCTGTATGGTACGAAGCCACCACGGGGATGTGGTTCTTGCGCGCCGCGCGCAGGCCAGCCAACCCCAGCGAGGTCGGGTTGACCAGGTGGATGATGTCCGGCTTGAACTTGAGCAGCTCTTTTTCGACCCGTGCCACGGGCAGGGCCACTCGCAGTTCCGGATACAGGGGCACTTGCACGCTCATGCGCGCAAAGATCTCCGTGTTGGCGTATGAATCCACAGAGCCCTTCGGCGCAAACATAATGCTCTCGTGTCCTTGCTCTTTCAGGTAGTTGAGCAAATGGGTCAGAGTGACCACAATGCCGTCCACTTTGGGCAAGAAGACTTCAGTGAAGAATGCAATTCGCATAAGTGACCCTTTTCACCATTATAAATCAGCCTGGTTAAAGAAAAGGGCCGAGGGGTTCGCCCTCAGCTCTTTCTCTCTAAGCTCTCAGGTTCTGTTCCGCTATCTGGCGTCCCTGGGCTGTCAGTTCCAGGTGGTCGTTCGCCAGGCGGATCAGGCCGCCCTCACGGGCGCGCTGCACCACTTGCTGGGCGAACTGGGCCTCCCAGCGCAGGTGGTCGTGCAAATGATCCAGGCGGTTTTCCACGCGCGCCTCGGGCGTGCCCTCGTGGTGCAGCAGGTGGATGGTCAGCATCGTCTGGGCAAACTGCCAGCGTTGCCGGCGGCGGCGGGCGGCGATCGCCACCAGGCCGCGTTGCGGCGCCAGCAGCAGGCACAGCACGAACAGCAAGCCGATCATGGTGGCCATCGAGCCGGCGATGTTGGCGTCCAGCCAGCGGGCTGCCCAATAGCCGCCGATCGTGCCGGCCGCGCCGATCAGCACCGCATACAGCAGCATGCGCTCCAGCTTGTCGGTCAGTAGGTAAGCCCCCGCCCCGGGCACGACCATAAAAGCCACCACCAGGATCGAACCGACCGCGTCAAAGGCGCCCACCGCCGTCACGGAGACCAGGGCCATCAGCCCGTAGTGGATCAACGCCGGGGAAAATCCCAGCGCCATGGCCAGCCCGGCGTCAAAGGTGGCCAGCTTGAGTTCCTTGTAGAACAGGGCGATGAAGGCGATATTGATCAGCAAAACCACGGCCATCAGCGCCAGCGAGTGCGGCACAGACAGCCCCAAAAGGTCCACGCGGTTGAAGGGCGCAAAAGCCAGCTCGCCCAACAATACTGCATCAGTGTCCAGATGCACGCCGCGCGCAAAGCGCGAGATCAGGATGACCGCCAGGCTGAACAGGGCCGGGAACACCAAGCCGATGGCGGCGTCCTGCTTGACCAGCTTGGTGCGGTTCAGCAGTTCCGTCAAGCTGACCGTGATCAACCCCATGCCGGCTGCGGCGATGATCAGCCAGGGCGATTCCAGGTTGCCCAGCGCCATAAAGCCCAATACAATCCCTAGTAGCACGGTGTGGCTGATGGCGTCGCTCATCATGGCCATGCCGCGCAGCACCAGGAACACGCCGGGCAGGGCGCAGGCGGCCGCCACCACCAAGCCGATCAGCTGGATTTCAATTTGCGCGCTGCTCATTGTGCCTCCTTGTGCGCCAAGGCGGCTTCCATGCGTTGCGCCTCGGCCAGCCCTTGGGTGGTCAGCGCCCACCAGTTGTTCTGGCCCGGCCTGACCAACCCACGCGTTTGCAACGTTTGCAGGCTGCGGCGCAGGGCCGCAGCCCCGGTGACTGCAGCCAGCGCGCTGACCGGGTGTGGTTCGGTCGGGTCGCTGTGCTGGGCGCTCATGCGATACAGGTCCAGCAGCACGGCTTCGGTACGCAGCCGGTTGCGGTTGCGCCAGTTGCGCCAGGCGTTCCAAGCCAGGCCGCGGTTAGGCGCCAGCAGCAGTGAGAAGAGCACAATGGCACTGGCGCAGAGCACGATCACCGGCCCGGTGGAGAGGCCGCTGCCCAGGCTGCTGATCAGCGCGCCGCTGACCCCGGCCAGGGCGCCAAAGAAGGCGGAAAGCAGAGCCATGCGCGCCAGGTCGTCGGTCCACTGCCGCGCCGCCGCCCCGGGGGCCACGATCATGGCGCTCATCAGCACCACGCCCACGGCTTGCAGCCCCAGCACAATGGCCACCACCAGCAGCGAGGTCAGCAGCAGGTCCAGGCCCCGGGTGGGCAGGCCCAGGCTGCTGCCAAAGTCTTTGTCAAAGCTAAGCAGCTTGAATTCTTTCCACAACAGCGCCACCACCAGCAACGCCAGCCCGCCGAATACGGCCATGGTGACCACATCGCGGGTCAGCAGGGCCGCCGCCTGCCCGAACAGGAAGGTGTTCAGCCCGGCCTGGCGCGCATCCGGATTGCGCTGCAGAAAAGTGAGCAGCAGCAGACCCACGCCGAAGAAGCTGGAGAGCACAATGCCCAGGCTGGCGTCTTCTTTGATACGCGTGTTGCGGGTGATGATGAAGAACAAGCCGATGGCCAAAAAGCCGGTCAGCCCCGCGCCCAGCATCAGCACCAGCGGGGTCTTGGCGCCGGTGAGCATGTAGGCCAGGGCCACGCCGGGCAGGGCGGCATGTGAGAGCGCATCGCCCAGCAGGCTTTGGCGGCGCAGCACAGCGAAGGCGCCCAGCACCCCGCTCACCGCGCCCAGGGTGGCCGTGCCCAGCGCCACCGTGCGCACAGTGTGGTCGGTGACCAGGCTGGTCAGCAAGTCCCACCAGTTCATGCGGCTTCCTTGCGCGCCGCGCTGAGGAAGGACACCCGTCCGCCGTAGGTGGCGCGCAGGTTGTCCTCGGTGAACACCTCGGCCACTGGGCCGCTGGCGATGCGGCGCACGTTGAGCAGCGTGACCCAGTCAAAATATTCCGGCACGGTTTGCAGGTCGTGATGCACGGCCAACACAGTTTTGCCAGCGGCGCGCAGCTCCTTCAGCAGCTCCACGATCGCCCGCTCCGTGGTGGCGTCGACGCCCTGGAAGGGCTCGTCCATGAAGTAGATCTGCGCATCCTGCACCAGGGCCCGCGCCAGGAAGGTGCGCTGCTGCTGTCCGCCGGAGAGTTGGCTGATCTGGCGCTGGGCATAGTCGCTCATGCCCACTTTTTCCAGGGCGGCCTCGGCCGCTTTGCGTTCGGTGGGGCCTGGGCGGCGCACCCAGCCCAGCTTGCCGTAGTTGCCCATCATGACCACGTCCAGCACACTGGTGGGAAAGTCCCAGTCCACGCTGCCGCGCTGGGGCACATAGCCCACCAGGCGGCGTTGCTCCACATAAGGCTTGCCAAAGATCGCCACCTGGCCGGCCGCCGTTGGCAGCAGGCCCAGGGTGGCCTTCAGCAGGGTGGTCTTGCCGGCGCCGTTGGGGCCGACAATTGCCATCAAAATGCCTTGTGGGACGTCGAGGTCGACGTCCCACAAGACAGCTTTTTCCTGATAAGCGACGGTCAGGTCGCTGATTTGAACGGCTAATTGCTCTTCCAAGTTGGCCTCATTCCTCTCCCAGCAGGGCAGAGACGATCGTGTCAATGTTGTGGCGCACCATGCCCAAGTAAGTGCCCTCCGGCGTGCCGGGGTTGCCCATCGCATCGGAGAAGAGTTGCCCGCCAATGCGCACCTCAAACCCGCGGGCGGCCACCGCCTCTTGCAAGGCTTCCACGTTGCGCACCGGCACTGAGGATTCGATGAAGATTGCCGGCACCTGATTCTGCACGATGAAAGCCGTCAGCTCCTGCACATCAGCGGTCGAAGCTTCAGACTGCGTGCTGATGCCCTGCAGGCCCAGCACGCGGAACTGATAGGCCCGCCCGAAATAGTTGAAGGCGTCGTGGGCGGTGATCAGCACGCGCTGCTCGGCGGGCAGGCGGGCGGCCTGCTGGCGCACATAGGCGTCCAGCGCTTCCAGCTCGGTCAGGTAGGCTGCTGCGTTGGCCTGGTAGTCGGCGGCGTTTTCGGGGTCAAATTCGATGTAGGCATCGCGGACGGCGCCGACTACGTACTGCCACAGCTGGACATCAAACCAGACGTGCGGGTCGTACTCATCATCGTAGATCGGCGAGGCCAGGCGCTCTCCAACCGGAATGCTCTCGGCCAGGGCCACTACGGTCTTGTACTCGCTGATCTGTTCCAGGATCTGGTTCATCTGGGCTTCCAGATACAAGCCATTGTAGAAAATGATCTCAGCTTCCTGCAGGATGGTCACATCGCCTTCCGAGGCGACATACAAGTGCGGGTCCACCCCGGCGCCCATCAGCCCGGTGACGTGCACATGCTCTCCGCCCACAATGGTGGCGGCGTCGGCGATCTGGCCGATGGTGGTGACAACATTGATCTTGCCTTCAGCGTTCGGGTTGGCCGGGGCGGCACAAGCGCTGATCAGCAGGGCGCCGGCCAGCAGCAAAGTGAATAAGGTGGGATTACGAAAAGACATAAAAATATTCTCCTTGAAATTTAGGTATGACTAAATATAAGTTTATCAATACCGATATATTTGTCAAGTGTCAGTTTTAAAAAATCAGCGCCCACTGGCAAAGTGGACGCTGAGGGTTATCAGTGAGCGTGAGCCTCGGCCAGCATGCAATCGTCAGGGCCGTACTCGATCTCGATCGTGGTGTGCAGCAAATGTTGGTCATGCAGCAGGGAGCGGATGCGCTCGCGCAGAGCCATGACCTCCTGGCGCGGCGTGTCCTCCGCCACCATCACGTGCATGGTCAGCACGTGGTTCTCGCCTTCCAGCGACCAGGCGTGCATGTGGTGGGTGGCCTGCACACCCGGCAGGGCCTCGACCGCTTTTTGGATGCCGTGGGTATCCAGTTCTTCAGGCACGGCCTGCAGGAACAACGCCACGGTCTTGCGCAGGTTGCGTGCCACGTTGTACAAAATATAGATTGAGATCAAGATCGACAGAATCGGGTCCAGAATCGGCAGGTGGGTGAACATCATTACGATGCTGGCCACCAGCACCGCCGCCCAGCCCAGCACATCTTCGATCAGGTGCCAGGCCACCACGCGGGCATGCATCGAATTCTCATCCCGCAGGCGCAGCGCCCCAAAGCCGTTGACCACAATGCCGACGATCGCCAACAGCAGCATGCCCTGCGCATTGGTCTCCTCCGGGTTCAGCAGCCGCGGCACGGCCTCGCTGATCATGTACAGCGAGCCGGCCAGCAGGATCACGGTGTTGATCAGGGCGCCCAGCAGCGAGAAGCGCCGGTAACCGTAAGTGAATTTAGCGTCCTCGGATTTTTTGGAGTATCGTTCCAGATACCAGGCCAGGCCTAGCGACATGCTGTCGCCGAAGTCGTGCAGCGCATCGCTCAGGATCGCCAGGCTGTTGGTCCACAGTCCGCCGATGATCTCCAGAATGGCGAAGCCCAGATTGAGAAAGAAGGCCAGCTTGATGTTGTCGCCGCCATGATGGTGTGCGTGCGCGTGTGCGCCCGAACGCGAATGGTCGTGGCTCATTTCACCTCTACGTAGACCTGGTTGGTGACGCGCGGTCCCAGCACGGCCTCGCTCTCCTGCCCGGCCACCTGCACGCTCAGGTTGCCGTCAAATTCCGAATAGCTCTTAACCTCCACCTCGGCCTGCGGCACCAGGCCCAGCTGGCTCAGGTGGCGCAGCAGCTCGGCGTCGGTGTCACGCACCCGCACCACGGTGGCCTGCTGGCCGGCTCGCAGGCTGCTCAGCGGTGTGTGCGAAGAGTCGGGCAGGCTCAGGTCCAGGCGTGGGATGGGGTCGCCGTGCGGGTCCAGGCTGGGGTTGCCCAGCGCGGCCGCAATGCGCTCCTCAAACTGCTCGGAGATGAAGTGCTCCAGCCGGTCGGCTTCCTCGTGCACCTCATCCCACTCGTAACCCAGCACCTGGTGCAGAAACAGCTCCAGCAGGCGGTGGTGGCGCAGGGTTTCCAGCGCGGCTCGTTCGCCGTCTTCGGTCAGGCGCACGCCCTGGTGTTTCTGATATTCCACCAGCGCCGGCTGGCCCGCCGCCAACTTTTGCAGCATGCCGGTCACCGAGGCGGGGGCCACGCTCAAATATTCGGCCAGCGCATTGGTGGAGGCGCGCTTCTCGCCGCGGGTCAATTCGTAAATGGCTTTGAGATAATCCTCAATCGACTGCGAGTGCAGCTCACGCACGGCCTTGCCAGATTTAGTCATAGCTAAAGTATAGTGAGCTAGCGTCCCAGGGTCAAACCCAATTTTTTGGGCATAGACTTTATAATCCGGCGCATGTACATCACCTGCCCATGGTGTGGCACCAACCACGCCGAGTTCCAATCCAACTGCAAGAACTGCGGCGCCCCGCTGCCCACACCGCAGCAGCAGGCGGCCGAGCGCAAGCGCAGCGGCTTGCAGATCCCGCCGTCGCCGCCGCGCAAAATGTCGGGTGGTTTTATCTGGCGCTGGTTGGTGACCGATGGCTGGTCGATTGTCGCCTTTGTGTTCTTGATGCTGGCCATCAGCTTCATCCCTGCTGGTTTGGGGCTGATCGTGGGGGTTGTGACTGCCCTGATCGGGATCCCTTTGTTTCTGGTGGGCGTGGTCATGCTGGCCGCCGCCGCCGGCGTCTTCTATTGGCGCTTTACCCTGGCCCAGCGCCTGCTCAAAGTGCTGCGCGAAGGACTCACCACCAGAGGCGAGATTACTGAAGTGCGCCAGAATTACTCAGTGCAGATCAACGGGCGCAGCCCCTGGATCATCAGTTACACATTCAGGCTGGATGGGACGGAGTACACCGGTACGGTGACCACCATGAATACCCCCCAACATCTTAATCCCGGCGACGCTACGGCCATCCTCTACTTGGCCGAAGATCCGCAGTACAACGGGATCTACCCGCACCCCTAATCTTCAGCAGAATAGCTGGGCCAGTCCACGTCCACAAAGCGCACATAGCCGTGCTTCTCCGCCGCGCTGACCCGGCCGTAGGAGGCTTGCTCACAGCCCGGCTCATCTTCCACCTCGATGGTGTAGCCGTACGAGCCCAGCGCCACGAAGACGAATTCGCCGCCCTGGCACACCCAGGCCTCCAACACATACGGAACCTGGCCTGAGTCGTCGCCGCGCGAAGGCTCCAGCACCAGGCCGCTGTAGCTCACCGTCACCAGGCTGCCCAATCGCTCGGCGCGGACGTTGCTCATTGGGCCGTAGTAGCTGGACCAGGCCATGACCACGTGCGGGTCTGTGGGCGGCAGCGAGAGCGGCTCCCCCTGGATCTCCAGATAGTCTGGGCCGCCGTTCACCCAGCAGCGGTTGGTGCCGCCGATGGCGCGCGCCAGCACCCAGGGGCTGGGGCTGTGCTCCATGCGGCCCAGCAGCTCGATCGTGCTTCCGCCGGCAAAGGTGAAATGGAACAAATAGGGCGCCCCCGGCCCGATACGGCAGCTCAGCCGCCCATCCACCACGACCTTGGCGCGCAGCGAGCTGACGTAGGTCGGCGTCAGCGTGGGCGTGGCGGTATCGGTTGGAATGGGGGTGGGTGTCTTGGTCTCGCTCGGCAGGGGCGTGGCGCTGGGCGGCACCGGGCTGTTGGTGGCGCTGGCCTCGGCTTGCGCCGGCACAGCGCTCGGCGCGGCCGCCGGCGCCCCGGCGCAGGCCGCCAGCAGCACAGCCAATAGCAGGAGGGGCAGGGGAGTGCGCATCACGCTTAGGGCGGCCAGGGCACGCCCACCCAGCCGGTGTAGCCGTGCTTGTCCGAGCCGAAGGCCCGCGCTCGCGAGGGTTGGTCACAGCCGGCGTCGTCCTGAATTTCCAACGAAGTGCGGCTGGTGCCGTAGGCGCGGAACAAATACACGCCGCCCTGGCACACCCAGGCTTCCACCAGGTATTTGTCCTGGCTGTGCTGGTCGCCGGGCAGCCAGTCGAAAGGCTCCCACTGCACGGTGACGATATTGCCAGTGCGCCGGGCGGAGACGCCCTTCAGCGGGTCGTAAGGCTGCGAGGTGTAGGGCAGCACCAGGTGCGGATTGTCGATCGGGTAGACCAGGCTGCGGTCCACGCCCAGGCTGATCAGTTCCTGGCTCACCCAGCATTCACGCTTGTGGCTGCGTTCGACCTGTGCGATGTACCACCAGTTCTCGTTCAGCTGCATGTGGCCCAATACATTGACCACGTCGCCTTCATATAATGTATCGCGCAGCAGGTAAGCGCCGCCCGGACCGTAACGGCAGGAAGCCTGGGCCACATTGACCACGCCCCAGCTGAACTCCGGCGTCGGGCTCAGCGTGGCGCTGGGTGTCGGCGTTTCACTGGGGGTCAGCGTGATCGTGGGCGTGCTGGTTGGGCTGGGGGTCAGGCTGGCGGTGGCGGTCGCCGTGGGCGGCTGGGTGGCGCTGGCCTCTGGAGTGGGGGTGGCCGCCGGCGCCGGGGGCGCGCAGGCCGCCAGCCATAAGGCAACCATTGTCAGCACCAGGGCCTGAGAGGAGCGCATGGACGGCATTATACACCCCGGGGAACGGCGGATTTGCCTCTTGGCGTTCTATTGTAGGTTTGTTCAAAAAATGATACGATATTTACTGGTATACAGGCAGTTCTAATACGGGGGGTAGGCTTCTCGAGTTGGAACACTGGATCCGGAAAAATAAGGAAAGGAGTTCCAATCCCAATGGCTGAACGCGAACAGGGAACCGTGAAATGGTTCAATGGCTCTAAGGGCTTCGGATTCATCTCCCGCGATGGCGGCGAAGATGTCTTCGTTCACTTTAGCGCCATCAGCGGCGATGGCTACCGCAATTTGGAAGAGGGCCAGCGTGTTGAATTCACGGTAACCCAGGGCCAAAAGGGCCTCCAAGCCCAAGACGTGACTGTGATCTAACTAAGTCACAGACCAGTCAACCCAAAACGCCGCCGGACCCCCGGCGGCGTTTTTTTGTCCCATCCATCACGCTGGACATGGCCCTGCTGCTCTTGGGCAAGACAGGCTTGCCTGTCTGGTTTATACTAGGCTCACCATCCAATAAATGACCGCTGTGGAGCTGCGATGAAACTTCCCAAACTCGAAAACACCGCCGATGTCGGCATCTTGATCGTCGTACTGATGCTGTTGGGCCTGGCTGTGACCTGGCCGCTGCTGGGCCAATGGGAGGCCCTGCGCGGCTTCGGGGTGGAGCTGCTGATCCTGACCGTGACCTTCTACATCGCCCGCCAGTACTTGCCCTGGGAAGACGCCGAGCGTGAGCGTATCCGCCGCCCCGGCCCCGAGCTGTGGGTCGGCCTGCTGGGCTTTGTGGTTTTCTACATTGTCTGGCCTTTTGTGGCGGGCGGCGGCGGGCCGGTGGTTTTCCTGGCGCCCGGCATCCTGGCCGCCCTGACTCTGGCGGCGCTGCGTTACGGCCGGGCCGCCTGGGGCCTGCGCTGGCCCACCGGGCGTGAGCTGATCGTGCTGGCCGTGGTGGCCGCCGTGGCCGTCGGCCTCAGCCGGCTGTTTGGCGGCCTGCTGCCCGCCAGCGAGGTGCCGCTCTTGGCTACCCAGCGGCCGCTGATCCCCGGCCTGATGCTGGACTTCAGCCAGGCGGGGGCCAACCTGCTGCCCGCTTTGGTGATCGTGTTCCTGACTGTCGTCGGCTATGAACTGTACTTCCGCGTTTTTCTGCAGACGCGCCTGGCGCAGGTGCTGCCGGGCCGCTGGGCGCTCTTCGCCCAGGCCGCCCTCTACTTCACCGGCGCCATGCTGCCGCTGCTGATCGTCAGCCGCGGCGACCCCAGCGTCTTTCCCCTGGCCTCTGTGCTGACCCAGTTCGCTATGCTCTCCAACGGCGTGTTGGCTGGCTATTTCTGGCGAAAGACGGGTTCATTACCTTTATTGGTACTGCTGCACCTGCTGGCGTTCGTGCGTTGGGGGTTGTAGATTGTTAGCAGCCTAAGCAGGCAACTCCAAGGCATCGCCGTAGGCGATGCCTTGGCTTGTTCTGGCGCAAGACCGGAGCCTGCCGCTGTTGGTACTGCTGCACTGTTGGCATTCGTCAGGCTAGTTAGGGAACTCTAACATTCCGCATATACAAAACCCACCGAAACCTGTTACACTGTTGCTGTTAGTTAGCAGTGGCAGTTTTCAAACTGGGGGCATTTGCTTCAAATTGGAACTCCTGTGTAACTGAAAAAACGCAAGAAAGGAGTTCCTAATCATGGCAGACAGAATCCAAGGCACCGTCAAATGGTTTAACGGCGAAAAGGGTTTCGGTTTCATTGCTCGCGATGGTGGTGAAGATGTCTTTGTACACTTCAGCGCGATCAGCGGCGATGGCTTCCGCAACCTGCAAGAGGGCCAGAAGGTAGAATTTACCGTCACCCAGGGCCAAAAAGGCCCCCAAGCCCAAGACGTAACGCCCGTAATCTAGGCGTTGGCATAAAAGCCAAACCAAAACGGCCCGCAGCAATGCGGGCCGTTTTCTTCTTAATCGTGGATGCCGTCCAACTATCGCGGGCTAAACGCCAGATACAGCAGGCCCAGGCCAAACAGCAGTAGGATCAGCAACACGCCCGGCTTGCGGCTCAACTGGCCCTCCAGCACCCACAGAGCCGCCTGGCTGATAAAGAACAAGCCGCCCAGCCCCAGGGCCAGCGGGTTGTAGCCCGCCTCTTCCTGGCCGAACAGGTCACCCAATACCATCGACAGCCCTATCGGGATCAACAAGGCCAACGAAAACACCCGCCAGCGCGGTAGGCCCGGCGTGGCCAGCATATCGGTCAGTCGCTCAAAGATCTTCATATCTGTTATCGAAGGATAATATAAATCCGCCCGATGGCTGGCGGCTTACAGCTAAGAGCCAATCGCTAATAGCTTACAGCTTTTTTGTGGCATAATGCGCCCACAGGCTGAGACGAAAACGAGTACGCCCGTCACGATTGGCAAGCGACCCTGGGAGAGTGAGAGCCGGGGCAGTCCAGCGGGCCGAAGATCCTTTCCGAGCCTAGACCTGAACGGCCACTGGCCTAGTAAGCGATACGGCCCCACCCACCGTTACATGGGCGCGGAGATGTACGCTCAGCAAGCTGATCGTAGTCTTCGACAGAGTGCTACGCCAGGCGTAGAATGCAGGTGGTACCGCGGGAGCAAAAACTCTCGTCCTGCACACTGAACTCAGTGTGCAGGACGAGAGTTTTGCTTTAGCGCTTAGCTTTTAGCAAATAGCTAGTGGCTAACAGCTGCATTTATAGCGTACGGCTTATGGCTTAGAGCCAAACAAGGAGCAACATACGATGGCATTTCGCGAAGTACCCAACAAACTCGACTTCATCGCGATGGAGCATTCCATCCTTAAATTCTGGGACGAGACTCAGGCGCTGGCCAAGCTGCGCAGCCTGCGCCAGGGCGCGCCCAAGTGGAGCTTTGTGGACGGCCCCATCACCGCCAACAACCCGATGGGCGTGCACCACGGTTGGGGCCGCACCTATAAAGACCTCTACAACCGCTATTACGCCATGCAGGGCCGTGAACTGCGCTACCAGCAGGGCTTCGACTGCCAGGGCCTGTGGGTCGAGGTCGAGGTCGAGAAAGAGCTCAACTTCGCCAGCAAGCGCGACATCGAGGCCTACGGCCTGGCCAGCTTCGTGCTGCGCTGCAAAGAGCGCGTGCTGCGCTACGCCGCCGTGCAGACGGAGCAGTCCATTCGCCTGGGCTACTGGATGGAGTGGGACTCGCCGGACCAGCTGCGCTGGCTGGGCGAGCAGTTGGCCGCCAACCCCGGGCAGGTCATCGAGTATCAGGGGCCGGCCGGCATCGCCGAAGGCACTGCCGAGCAGATCGTCGGCCGCCTGGGCATGCCGGAGCTGGGCGGCAGCTACTTCACCTTCAGCGACGAGAACAATTACATTATCTGGGCCTTCCTCAAGAAGTGCTGGGAGAAGGGCTGGCTCTACCGTGGGGCCGACTCGATGCCCTGGTGCCCGCGCTGCGCCACCGGCATCAGCCAGCACGAGATCGAGTCAGATGGCTACAAAGAAGTCACCCACCGCACGGTCACCCTGCGCTTCCCGCTGCGCGGCCGTCAGAACGAGAGCCTGCTGATCTGGACCACGACACCCTGGACGCTGCCCAGCAACGTGGCCGCCGCTGTCGGCCCCGATTTGACCTATGCCAAAGTGCGCCAGGGCGAGCAGGTATATTACCTCTCCAAGGGCACCCTCGGTATGCTGCAGGGTGAGTACGAACTGCTGGCCGAGCTGCAGGGCCGCGAGATGGAAGGCTGGGCCTACGACGGTCCCTTCGACGAGCTCGCCCCGACCCAGGCCGAGGGCGGTTTCACCGAAGTGGCTGAGATCAAAGCCGGCATCACCCAAAACGCGGCCCAGGCCCACCGCGTGATCCTCTGGGATGGGGTGGGGGAAGAAGAGGGCACCGGCATCGTGCACATCGCCCCGGGCTGCGGCGCCGATGACTACCGCCTGGGCCGCGAGCAGGGGCTGCCCGTCGTGGTCTGCATCGACGATGAGGGCCGCTTCTTGCCCGGCACGGCCGATTGGCTGCAGGGCAAAGACGTCAACCAAGCCCGCCAGCCCATCCTGAACGCGCTGGAGCAGAAGGGCATCCTCTATCACAGCAGCGACTATACCCACCGTTACCCGACCTGCTGGCGCTGCAAGACCGAGTTGGTCTGGCGCGTGGTGGACGAGTGGTTCATCAGCATGGGCCAAACCTACGATAAGCCCCGCGAGGAATTGACCCAAGCCGAGAAGGACGCCAGCCTGCGTTACCAGATCATGGACGTCGTCGATCAGATCCGTTGGGTGCCGGAGTTCGGCCATGCCCGTGAGATGGATTGGCTGCGCAACATGCACGACTGGATGATCAGCAAGAAGCGTTATTGGGGTCTGGCGCTGCCCATCTGGGTCTGCGACGATTGCAGCCAGCACACCGTGCTGGGCAGCAACACCGAGCTGCACCAGCGCGCCGTGGCGGGCTGGGATGAATTCGCCGGTCATACTCCGCACCGTCCATACATCGACGCGGTTAAGCTGGCCTGCGAGCACTGCGGCGGCCAGATGAGCCGCATCCCGGATGTGGGCAACCCCTGGCTGGACGCCGGCGTGGTGCCTTTCAGCACCCTGCGCTACCGCCAAGACCCGGAGTATTGGAACAAGTGGTTCCCAGCCGATTGGATCAGCGAAAGCTTCCCGGGCCAGTTCCGCAACTGGTTCTACAGCCTGTTGGCCATGGGCACCGTGCTGGCCGAGACGGCGCCTTTCCTCAACCTGTTCAGCTATTCCACTCTGCTGGATGAGCAGGGCAAGCCCATGCATAAAAGCGCCGGCAACTCCATTGAATTCAACGAAGCCGCCGACAAGATGGGCGTGGATGTCATGCGCTGGATGTACGCCGCCCAAAAGCCGGAGAACAATTTGCTCTTCGGCTACAACAAGGCCGACGATGTGCGCCGCCGCTTCCTCATTCCGCTGTGGAACGTCTATAGCTTCTTCGCCACTTACGCCCGCCTGGACGGCTGGACGCCGGACGTAGCGGCCTTCGATCCGAACCATCCAGAGGGCACCACGCCCCAGTCCGACAATCCGCTCGACCGCTGGATCCTGGCCCGCCTCAACCAGACCGTCACTCAGGTTAGCCATTCCCTGGACAACTGGGACGCTTTCGCCAGCACGCTGGCCGTCGAAGCCTTGATCGATGACCTGACCAACTGGTATGTGCGCCGCAGTCGCCGCCGCTTCTGGCGCAGTGAGCAGGACGCTGACAAGGGCCAGGCCTACGCCACGCTGTATCACGTGTTGGTCAAGCTGGTGCGCCTGATCGCCCCGCTGACGCCTTTCGTCACCGAGGAGATCTACCAGAACCTGGTCGTCAGCCAGAATGCGGATGCGCATTCCAGTGTGCACATGACGCTGTGGCCCCAGGCCGACCCGGCGGCAGCCGATGACGCTCTGGTGGCCCAGATGGGCCTGGCCCGCCAGGTGGCCAGCCTGGGCCTTAGCGCCCGCGGCAATGCCAACCTGAAAGTCCGCCAGCCGCTGGCCGCCGTGCGTGTGCACGCCGGCGGGGCGGCCAGCGGCCTGCCGGACTACCTGACCGAGATCGTCCAGGACGAACTCAACGTTAAAGCCCTGCTCTTCGTCCAGGACGCCGCCGATCTGGTGACCTATCGCCTGCAGCCGGACAACGTCAAGCTTGGCCCGCGTTTTGGTGCTGATTTTCCCGCGCTGCGCAAGGCGCTGGAAGCGCTGGACCCGGCGGCGGTCAAAGCCCAGCTCGACCGCGGCGATAGCGTGGAAGTGCAGCTGGGCGGCCAGGCGCACGCCTTGGCCGCCGACGAGATCCTGGTCAGCAGCCAGCCGGCCGAAGGCCTGGCGGTGGCGGCTGACAAAGGCGTCACCGTCGGCTTGGACACCGCGCTGACGCCGGAGCTCAAGGCCGAAGGCACCGCCCGCGAGATCGTGCGCCGCATCCAGGACATGCGCAAGAAGGCCGGCTTCAACATCGAAGACCGCATCCACACCAGCTACCAGACCGCCGGCCCCCTGGCCGCCGTCCTGGCCGGCTGGGCCGACTACATCAAGGCCGAAACGCTCAGCGAGCAACTGGGCGAGGGCGCCCCAGCGGTCGACGCCTACAGCGAGGAGCACAAGCTGGAAGGTGAAACGCTGACGCTGTGGGTGGAGCGCAGATAGCCGGCATCGCGTAGGGGCGGCTTGCAAGCCGCCCCTAGCTCCTCCGTCATTGTTGCTGCTTTGCAGCGTTCCCCCTGGACTTAAGGTTGCGGTCATGTGGAAGAAATGGATTTATGAATTCTTCGCTGATCAGGTTCGGCGATCGGGTGTAAGCGGTTTAACCCGCTCAGAATGACATGAGATTTCGGTCATTGCGAGGAGCACACCGTTGCGAAGCAACAGCAGCGGACGAAGCAATCTCGGTACGCTGACTTTCAGGTTGCTTCGTGTCACTTGCTGCGCAAATATTCCCCTCAATCACAACCAATGGGGCGAGGCATGCCTCGCCCTACAAACTGAAATTTAAAAAGAAAGAGGGAGGCATTGCCTCCCTCCTTCTTTAAGGAAGACTAAGTACGGGGAATCCAGCTGATCAGTTCGACAAGATCCAAGCCGACTGCAAGCAGGATAAGCCCAAACAACAAGAACACACCACCAGCAGTAGTCACGATCTCTTTAAGCACTATAATCAGATCTTCCCACCACTTGGTTGTCTTCATTGTCGCTTTTGAGAAAACGCTTTTTGCCGCGGCGATGATGCCCAAAAGAATGAGCAAAATGCCAAGCACAATCAAGACCCAGCCTAGTAACATCTGCATTTTTTGCCTCCAGTATTAGATATCCACCCACGAAACAGTATTGCTCAGTAGCCACCCCCCTTAATTACTCTTTGACGAATAAACCACTATAGGGTGGAGAGTATGAACAGTTCGATGAACAGAATAGTGAGGGCTGAACGACTTATAGAGTTTGCTTTTCCACCCAACCCGCGACCGTCTCCACCCAGTCCTCGTTCGTATTCAGACAAGGCACCAGGGTCAGCTCCTCGCCGCCGGCGGCCATGAAGGTCTCCCGCCCGCGTAAGCCGATCTCCTCCAGCGTTTCGACACAGTCGGCCACGAACGCCGGGCAGATCACTGCCAGGCGCTTCACGCCGCTGTGCGCCAGCCGGGTGAGCTGCTCTACAGTGAACGGCCGCATCCAGGTGTCCGGCCCCAGCCGGGACTGAAA
The DNA here is from genome assembly GCA_026129305.1 of Anaerolineales bacterium. GTDB lineage: Bacteria > Chloroflexota > Anaerolineae > Anaerolineales > UBA11579 > JAMCZK01. The sequence goes on along the minus strand of JAHCII010000008.1, from coordinate 53,871 downwards.
CCCCACCGAATAGTCCTCCACCTCCAGCCCCAGGGCGCCGGCGACCTCTTTGGTGGTCGCCAGCGACTGGTGCCGATAGCAGGTGGCATGGGCCGGCGAAGGCTGGCTACAGCAGTCCGGGCTGCTCAGGCAGTGGCTGCCCGTTGGGTCACTTTTGCGCAGGTGGCGTTCCGGCACCCCGTGGTAACTAAACAGCAGATGGTCATGGCCATCCACATGGGGTCTGGCGCTTTCCACCAGTGCGCCGATGTAGAGCGGGTCGTTATAGAAGGGTGGGTGGGTCTCCAACGTCACCTGTGGGTCCAGTTCCGCCAGGCGCTGGGCAGTTTCCACGGTGCAAGTCTCCACCGTTGGCATGGCGAACTGCGGATACAGTGGGATGGCGTAGATCTACTCGGCTCCTGCATCCAGCAGCTCGCGCAACGCGCTGCGAATGGATGGGTTGCCGTAGCGCATCCCCAGCGCCACGGGCAGCTGAGTGCGCGCCTGCACCTGCTCGCGCAGTCGCTGGCTGATCACCACCAACGGCGAACCTTCAGGCCACCAAATGGATTGATACGCTTCTGCCGAACTGTAGGGGCGCTTGGGCAGAATGAACAGGCTGACGGCCATGCGCCGGATCGGGTATGGGTAATCCAGCACGCGTTCGTCCATCAGAAATTCTTCCAAATAGGGGCGCACATCCTCGGGTGTCGGACTGTCCGGCGATCCTAGGTTGATCAACAGAATACCTTTTTGCGTCATTGCATAGCCTCGGCGGCACATCCTAACGGCCGCTGCATACCCTGACCAGCCAACTTTACGACCTTTGCTAGGTTTGTATAACTTGCACAAAAAAAGCGGCGCACCAACTGGTGCGCCGCTTGGGTTGTGCATCTTACGCCGAGGAGTCTTTGCCCCGGCCCCAGAACAAGCCTTCGATGAAGCGCCAGATGCGCCGCAAGAACGAGCGCAAGCGAGCCCGGCGGCGGTAGCCGCGCACTTGGATCGGCTTGGCTTCTTCGAATGGCCCGGTCCAGCGGATGGCCAGCGAGCCCCAGGTCAGCCCGGCGCCAAAACCCACCATCACGGTATTGTCGCCGCTGTTCAGCATGCCTTGCTCCACGGCTTCACACACTGCAATCGGGATCGAGGCCGTGGAGGTGTTGCCGTACTTCTGCACGTTCACCGCAAAGCGTTCCATGGGCAGCTTCAGGCCGCGTGCCGCGGCTTGAATGATGCGGAAGTTGGCCTGGTGCGGCACGATCAGGGCCACATCGTCCATCTCCAGGCCGGCTTTGTCCATCGCCTCGCGTGAAGCGGCAGCCATTACGCGGGTCGCAAAGCGGAAGACTTCATTGCCGTTCATGTGGATGAAGTGCAGGCCATCCAGCACGGTCTGTGTGCTGGCCGGGTTCACGCTGCCGCCGCCGGGGATCGACAGCAGGCTGCCACCGGAACCGTCCGAACGCATCACCGCCGAAAGCACGCCGCCCGGTTCCTCGGCGGCCTGCAGCACAAAGGCGCCGGCCCCGTCGCCGAACAGAATGCAGGTGCTGCGGTCGGTCCAATCGACAATGCGCGACAAGGTCTCCGAGCCGATCACCAGCGCGCTCTTGATCTGCCCGCTGCGGATGGCCTGGGTGGCCATGTTGAGCGCATAGATAAACCCGGTGCAGGCCGCCGAGAGGTCAAAAGCGCCGGCCTTTTCCGCTCCCAGCCGGTCTTGCACTACGCTGGCCGTGGAGGGGAAAACAAATTCCGGTGACGAGGTCGCCACGACGATCAGGTCCAGTTCGGTGGGGGGCAGCTTGGCCATGCGCAGCGCATGCGTGGCCGCTTCCACCGCCAACGAGGCTGTGGTATCGCTCTTGCTGGCGATGTGGCGCTGTTCAATGCCGGTGCGTTCGCGGATCCACTCATCGTTAGTATCCACCATTTCGGCCAGGTCATGGTTGGTCAGAATTTTCTTGGGGACATGCATGCCCCAGCCTGTGATGTGTGCGTAAGTCATTTAGTCCGCCTGTGCCTGATAGCGGCCCACAATCACAGTGGCGTTGTGCCCCCCAAAGCCGAAGGAGTTGGACATGCATATGTCAATTTCGGCTGCGCGGGCCTGGTTGGGTACCACGTCCAGGTCGCACAGCGGGTCGGGGGTCTCGTAGTTGATCGTCGGCGGCAGCATGCCATCGCGGATGGCCAGCAGGCAGAACATCGCTTCGATCGCTCCAGCGGCGCCGATCATGTGCCCAGTCATCGACTTGGTCGAGGAAACCGGGATCTTGTAGGCGTGCTCGCCGAAAGTAGTCTTGATGGCGGCTGTCTCGCTTTTGTCGTTGAGCGGCGTGCTGGTGCCGTGGGCGTTGATGTAGTCGATCTGTTCCGGCTTAAGGCCGGCGTCGTCCAGCGCCATGCGCATGCAATCCACTGCGCCGCGGCCGTTCTCGGCGGGAGCCGAGATATGGAAGGCGTCGTTGGTGCTGCCATAACCCAGAATTTCGCCGTAGATCTTGGCGCCGCGCGCCTGGGCGTGCTCCAGCGATTCCAGCATCAGCACCGCCGCGCCTTCGCCCATCAGGAAACCGTCGCGGTTGGCGTCAAAGGGCCGGGAGGCACCTTGGGGGTTGTCGTTGTTGCCGGTCAGAGCGGTCATGTTGCCCAGCCCGGCCATGGCCAGGTCATTCACCGAAGCTTCGGAGCCGCCGGCCAGCATTGCATCGGCTTGGCCGCGGCGAATGACTTCGGCCGCCTCGCCCAGGGCGTTGCCGCCCGTGGCACAGGCGGTGGAAATGGCCCAGTTGGGGCCTTGGATCTGCAGTTCGATGGCGATCAAGCCGCCCGCTGAGTCGGGGATCATCATCGGCACCAGGAAGGGACTGACCCGGTCGGGGCCGCTTTTCATAAAGACCTTGACTTGTTCGATCAGGCTGGTGGAGCCGCCAATGCCGCTACCCACCAGGCAGCCCACTCGCAGGCGGTTGCTGTCGGTGACTTGCAGGCCGCTGTCTTGCATGGCTTCCTGAGCCGCGGCCATCGCCAGCTGGGCAAAGCGGTCCATGCGGCGCGCCTCGCGGTGCCCGAACAGTGCCGCCGCATCAAAATCTTTGACCTCAGCCGCCACGCGGCTTTTGTGCAGGGTCGGATCGATCAGTGTGATTGGGCCTCCGCCGGGCGTACCAGCCAAGATCGCGGCCCAAGTGCTTTCAACAGTATGGCCCAGAGGGCTGACACAGCCCAGGCCGGTGATGACGACTCGTTTTTTCATTGTGTGTATAGATCTCGCTTCTCAGGGTTATAACACGGGCAGGGTGGATACGATGCGGAATAGCTCAAAGCGCTAAGCCGTTAGCCATAGGCATTCGCGCGTTCTGAAAAATCGAGCCTCCAGCGTGCTGTTGCGGTTCCTGATTTGAGGCCCATGTTGAGATTAGTCCCCTGGCCCCAGCACCCACTCGATCGGCAGCGAGACGCACTGACCGCAGCCGATCGCTGGCTCCGCCACATCGCACTCGCATTTGCTGCAATACGCGCTGACCTGCACCTCGGGGCGCAGGAAGAACAGCGGTTTGTTCACTTTAGGGGAGAGCTGCTGGTGTTCGCAGGCATTGGCTTGCAAAATGTCGGGCACTGGGCAGGTTTCGCACAGCCGCGGCTCCCAATCCAACCCAGAGGCCTCCAGCAGGCGGCAGCGCTCCACGTGGCGACCACGAAAATAGTCCCCAAAGAAGTGGCGGCACTCTCTGCCGGCAGGGGTTTGCATGCAAGAATTATAGCTCTATGGAAAAATCGTCATTGCGAGGACCCCGGCAACCCCAGGGGCGACGAAGCAATCTGAGAGTGTTATTGCAAACTATCTTGGAGATTGCTTCGTCCGCTTCCAGCGCTAGCGCGCTGGAATGCTCCTCGCAATGACAATATTGGAGTCTAGGCCCGCGTGATGTATTCCCCTGTGCGGGTATCCACGCGAATCATGTCGCCCTGGTTGACGAAGGCAGGCACCTGCACTTGCAGGCCAGTCTCAGTAGTCACCAGTTTGTTCACGCCGGTGGCCGTGTCGCCGCGCACGGCTGTTTCCGCCTGAGTCACTTGCAGGTCCACGGTGGTGGGCAGTTCCACATCCAGCGCTTCACCCTGGTAAAAGGTCAGCTTCACGTCCAGACCTTCCTTCAAATAACCCACTACATCCCCCAGGGTTTCCTCTGTCAGGGCTGGCTGCTCAAAAGTCTCCTGGTCCATGAAGATGTAGTCGTTGCCGTCCTTGTACAGGTATTGGACTGTGTGGTAATCCAGGCGCACATCCTGCACGCGCATGCCGGAATTGAAGGTCTTGTCGGTGATCGACCCGCTGCGCAGGTCACGGGCTTTGATGCGGATGGTGGCGCTGCCGCGCCCGGGCTTGCTGTGGGAATAATCCAGCACCTTGTACAGGTTGCCGTCTTGCTCAAAGGTGGTGCCCTTGCGCAAATCGTTTACATCGATCATTAGAGCTCCTCAGTAGGGCCCAGACAAACGGGCGGGCAGGATTATAACCCTAAACAATTCGCTTAGGTGGGCGCCACCTTCCTTAATGGTACACTTCCGCGCATGATGGCCAACACCCCACGCAAGGTGGTTTGCGTCGAGGATGAAGTCGAAATGATCGATCTCATCCGCCTGATTCTCAGCCGCCGTGGGTTCGAGGTGATTGGCGCCAATGGCGGCCGGGAGGGATTGGAGATTATTCGGGCGGAATTGCCTGACTTGGTCTTGCTCGACCTGATGATGCCGGATGTGGACGGCTGGCAGGTCTACCAGCAGCTTAAAGCCGACCCGGCCACGGCAGAGATCCCCGTGATTGTCGTCACGGCCAAAGCTCAAAACATCGACAAAGTGCTGGGCTTGCACATCGCCAAAGTGGACGACTACATTCCCAAACCCTTCAGCTTGCAAGAATTGGTTGACCGGGTGGAAGCGGTGCTCAAGCGCCGCGACCAGGCCCGCGCCGCTTAGTGTCACCCTTATGCGTCGGGTTCAAGTCCTCAACCGTAACCGCGCCCTCCAGCAGCCCCTCGAAGTAGACTATTGCGCTTCACTCTTGTGCAAACTGCGCGGCCTGTCCTGGCGGCGGCACCTGGCGCCTGGGCATGGCCTGCTGATGGCCGAGGCGGCCGAAAGTCGCCTGAATAGCGCCATTCACATGCTGGGCATGGCTTTTGACCTGAGCATCATCTGGTTGGACAGTGACTTGCGCGTAGTGGATGTACGTCCCGCCTGGCGTTGGCGCTCTTTTCTGGCCCCGCGCAAAGCGGCCCGCTATGTGATAGAGTGTCGGCTTGAGCGTTTAGAGGAATTTCAGATTGGCGATCAAATCGAACTTCAAGACATCCCTGCTGCTTAGCTTGCTGGCCGCAGCCTTATTACTCGTCACCACCCCGGCGTTCGCCCAGGAAGAAGCAGAGGCGGAAGGGGTGCGCTATGTGGTGCAGCCCGGCGACACACTCTCCAGCATTTCCGTGCGCTTTGACGTGGCGCTCAATGAGCTCATCGAGGCCAACAGCCTGATCAACCCCAACAACCTGAATGTCGGTGATGTGCTGGTCATCCCTGGGATTGATTGGATCGAAGGCACTCTGGTCTTGCAGCCTCTGCCCATCGGCGAGGACTACGTCAGCTTAAAGCGCCGCTACCTGCTCAGCGACGCGGATATGGCCCGCCTCAACCGCTTCACCAGCACAAGCCCTGAGCAGATCTACACCGGCTTCCAGGTCATGCTGGCCACCGAGCATGGCGAGCTAACCGAGAGCGCCCGCGCCCTGGTGCGTCCGGGGGTTTCGCTGCTGGAGCTGGCTGTCGCTTCCGGCGACAGCCCCTGGGGCCTGGTGGCCGCCAACCAGTTGGCCGGCACCTGGGCCGCGTTGCCCGGCGATGTGCTCTTCACGCCGGGACGCCCCGGCAATGGCCCCGGAGGCTTGCCGGGTGAAGTTGCCAATCTGCAAATGGTGGCGCCGGGGTTTTTGCAAGGTGCCACCCTGCAGCTCAACTTTGATGCACCGGCCGGCCTCACTTTGAGCGGTGAATTTGCCGGCTATCCGCTGCACTTCTTCCGCCACGAAGACGTCTGGGTCAGCCTGCAAGGCATTCCGCTGGATGCGGTGGGCGAGCGCTACTCACTGCTGCTTTCCGGCACCTTGCCGGATGGTTCGCCGTTCGCCTTTGCCCAGCCCGTGCGCGTGGCCGGCGCCGGCTATGAGCGGGCCAACCTCACTGTCCGGCCGGAACTGCTTGACGATCAGCTCAACGCCAGTGAACTGGCCTATGTGGCTGAGATCATGTCGCAAGTCACGCCGGAACGGCTGTGGGAGCGCGGCTGGGGTTGGCCGCACGACCTGGTCAACGAGATCACCTCAGGCTTTGGCTTATTCCGCACTTATAACGGCGGCCTCGCCTCCAGTTATCACACCGGGGTGGACTTTGGCGGCGGCGCCTTGCTGGCCATCTACGCGCCTGCACCCGGACGGGTGGTCTTCGCCGGGCCACTGGATATCCGCGGCAATGCCACCATTCTCGATCATGGCTGGGGGGTGTTTACTGGCTATTGGCACCAGGCAGAGATCTATGTGAGCGTGGGCGATGTGGTTGAGCCGGGCCAAGTGCTGGGTATCGTCGGCGGTACTGGCCGCGTGAATGGCCCGCACCTGCATTGGGAGCTGTGGGTGGGTGGGGTGCCGGTCCAGCCTTTGGACTGGCTGGCTCGCACGTATCCTTAGTCTTCACCTTTGCCGAAATTGTCCCGGTAGATCTGGCGGGCGCGCACTTCGTGGCGCTGTGGGACAAAGATCTCGACTTCGGCCATATACCCGTGATGCAAGCCATAGACATGGCCAATGCCCTCTTTGGTCAGCATGCAGGGGATTTCCTCAGCTTCCAGTAAACCGCGCAGCACCTCGGCCAGGATCGAGTCTTCCATCACGGCGATGCGGGTTAATTTGGGGTCACGATTCGGCATTTGTCCTCTTGAGAAAGTTGCGGGCTCAGGTATAATATCGCCGCTTTGCTTCACAGTAGTGTAGTTCCGCTTCATTTTCCCACAATTCAAGTGCAGAGCGCATGAGCAGCCAGTCTTCTACTTTGTCTGCCCAGCAGCCCGCCCTTGAGATGGATTGGGAGCAATTCAGCATTCGGTCAGCCGATCTCGAATTTCTCTCCGCATACCTGCTGGAAGAAGAGACCCCCCTCGGCCCAGAAGCGCTGGCCGCCCAACTCATTCGCCATCGCATGCAACAGCAGCAGGAGCATGTGGCCGCCCAACAGGCCGCGGCCAAGCCCTACCTGCCCAAGCAGCGTTATCAGGTCGGTGACCAGCTCAGCTTCTCCGCCCTGGGCTGGCAGGCGGGCCGCGTCAGCGCCGTGCGCCCGGCCAGGACCTTGGGCGAAGCCGTCTTTGATGTCATCACGGTGGAGTTTGCCGATGGGGCCAGCCGCGAGTACGCCGCCGGGCTGGAGGAGCACGTCCTCAACCATCCGCCTGAAGTGGAAGAAACCCCCGAAGATGTGCTGGCCGCGGCGGTCAGTGATCATGCCGCCCGCATCGCGCCCCAATTGGTAGAGGCGCTGCGCCTGAGCCCGGACTTCGTTTATATCGCCGGCCGCTGGTTCCCCAAAGCCCTGATCCTGGATGTCGATTCCGGCCAGCTTAACGTTGCCGAAGCGCTGATGGACATGGCTTCCGGCGGTCCGCTGCTCACCGCCCAGCTGTTGGGTGAGGTCGAACTGCCCAGCGGTGTCAATCCGCGGCTGGCCGAATTCTCTCTTGACCTTGCTCTGCAAGAAGACCCGCGCTTCGACGAAGTCGGACCTTCGGGCGAGGTCGCCTGGTTCCTGCGACGTTTGGAGCCGGAGCCGCTGCAGCGTACTCCTCTCCACCTCAGCTATGAAACCCTGGAGCACGACCGCGCCGCATTGACTGAAGATATGCTGGCCTTCGAAACCCAGTTTGATGATGAGCTGACCCCCGCCGAATTTCAACCCCAAGCGGAGGGTGATCACATCCAGGTGGCCCTGCTCTACCCGCACTGGCGGGTGGGCAGCCTGCCGCTGACCCGGCGCCTGGCGGCCTTCTTCCCCAGCGCTTACGAATCTCCCCGCGTACGCTTCGACTTTGTTGACCCTTCCAGCGAGGCGCGTTTCGAAGGTTGGGTGGACCGCGAGCACGGGTACATCGTTGGGTTGCGCCAGTGGTACTTGGACCGCGGCCTGATGCCCGGCGCCTTCGTGCAGCTCAGCCACAGCCAGCAGCCGGGTGAAGTGCTTATCTCCGTGGATGCCCACCGTTCCAGCAAAGAGTGGGTGCGCACGGCTTTGGTAGGCGCCGATGGCGGCGTGGTGTATGCCATGCTAAAGCAGACCGTGGCTGCATCCTTTAATGAGCGTATGATGATGCACCTGCCGGCTGATCTCAGCCCGCTGGATGCGGTCTGGGAACGCCGCATTGGCAAGCCGGTCGGCAACTTCACCCAGATCGTGGGTACGACCCTGCGGGAACTGGCCAAGCTCAATCCACAGAACCATGTGCATGCCGAGGAGCTTTATTCGGCCCTCAACCTGGTCTTGCGCTGCCCGCCGGCCCCACTGCTGGCCCTGCTGGCCACTCGCCCTCAATTTGAACACGTCGGCCATTTACACTTCCGCCTGGCCGAGCAGATCGCAGACGCATGAGCGAGAACTCCGAACCTCAAGAGAACGAAATCCTGCGTTCCAGCCTTATTCGCCCTACGCTGGACACGCCCTTTCATATCGACTTCTCCTGGTGGCGGCAGAACGACCAGGAGTGGCAGGTTTTTCTGTACGGCCTGCTCAGTGAAGAGCAGCAGGCCAGTGTGGGCCGGATCAACCTGGACGACACGATTGACCGGGTGGACCCGCAAACGGCCCAGGTTACCCAGATCGACGCGCTGCAATACCTGCTCAGCTCCCACTACGGCGCCAACGATGAGCAGGGCGGTTCCTCGCTGATCGAGTCGATCTTCCGCTCCTTTCTCAAAAACGGCAACCAGCCCCTGACTGCGGAGCAGCTGGCTGCAGACCTGGGCCGCCCGGCGCAAACCATCCTGCGTACACTCTCCGGCCGTCAGGTCTACCGCGGCATCCGCCCCGCCAACGTCTAATGGCTTTTATGCAATAAAAAGAGCCTGCTTTGGCAGGCTCTTTTGGGTTTCTGGCGCCCTCGGCAGGGCTCGAACCTGCAACCTACGGATTAGAAGTCCGTTGCTCTATCCATTGAGCTACGAGGGCTAGTCGATTGCGATTATACAGGGGTTGTCGGGCTTCCCACGCGTTCCGTGCTTAGAATATGAGAAAAATTTAGTGGCGTAGCACTTTTCGCTCGTCTCCCGTTCACCTCGCCAGCGCAATGGAATGCTGGTCTGACCAGCAGACCACTGCCTTTGGAGAGAGACCGCTGATGAGCAACGCCATCCCCAGAAGCAGCATCCCCGAGCTGGTGGCCGGCAAACTGGCCGCCGCCCTGCTGGAAAAAGACTACCTGCCCGGCGCCTACCTGCCGCCGGAGCGTGACCTCATCAAGGACCTCGGCGTCAGCCGCTCCTCGCTGCGCGAAGGGTTGCAGATCCTGGCTGAGGCCGGGCTGATCGAAGCGCACCAAGGGGTTGGCTGGCTGGTGGACGCCTTATCCGCGCAGCAGGCGGCCAAAGCTCGCAAGTTGGCCGCCCGCCTGGCGCCGCCCGCCGCGGACAAACCGGCGCGGCGCAAACCTGCCGCCGCGCCGGCCGGGCCACAGCGCCTGCCCGTCGCCAAAGAGAAGCCGCTGCACATCCCCAACCTCAAGAAAGACCGTCTCGGAACTTTCGACTTCATCTCCTGGTGGGAACGCGACAAAGTGCGCGACGCCAGGGTGATGGTGGTGGGGGCAGGCGCCTTGGGCAACGAGGTGATCAAGAACCTGACCCTGATGGGCATCGGCCACATCTACGTGGTCGATTTTGACAATGTCGAACTGGCCAACCTCAGCCGCTCGATCCTGTTCCGCGAGAAAGATTCCGGGCGGGAGAAAGCCCAGTTGGCTGCCGCCCGCGCCAAAGAGATCAACCCCGACGTAAAAGTGCAATACCTGCACGGCGATATCACGCATGACATTGGTCTGGGCGTCTTCCGCCGCATGGACGTCATCATCGGCTGCCTTGACAATCGTGAGGCGCGCCTGGCGGTCAATCGCTTTGCCTATTGGATGAACAAGCCCTGGGTGGATGGCGCCATTCAGGAATTGCTCGGCTTGGTGCGCGTGTTTGTCCCCGGCGACGGCGCCTGCTTCGAATGCACGCTCACCGAGCAAGCCCGCCGCGACCTGGCCCTGCGCTACTCCTGTCCGCTGCTGGCCCGCCAGAACATTTTGCTGGGCAAAGTGCCCACCACGCCCACCATTGCTTCCATCATCGGCGCCATGCAGTCGCAGGAGGCGCTCAAGCTGATCCACAGCATGCCGGTGGAGCCGGGCAAAGTCACCCACTTCAACGGCTACACCAATCACATGCACACCACGGCCTATCTGGCCGAGGAAGACTGCGAGAGCCATTGGATCTACGGCGAGATCACCGAGACGCCGCTGCGCGCCGAGAGCACCACGCTGGGCGAGATGCTGGATGTGGTCTTTGCTGATCTGGGCCAGGACGCTGTGCTGGAGTTGGATGAGGAGCTGGTGCTCTCGCTGAATTGCATGGCTTGCAATACCTCTGAACGAGTGCTCAAGCCCATGTCCGACGTGTCCTTTGAGGCTGGGCATTGCCCCACCTGTGGCGAAATGCGTGAGGTCAACATGACCCACACCATCCGCGGTGATGAAGATTTCCTTGATCGCAGCCTGGCCAGTGTCGGCGTCCCACCGCTGCATGTGCTGCGCGCCACCAACGGCCTTGACTTTCGCTTCTACGAACTCAGCGGCGACCTGCATAAGGCGCTGCACTTCAATGATTTTGCCGAGGCGGTGCCGACACCCTCGCCGGAAACGCGTGTACGCCTGGGCGAGCCGGTCAACGAAGCTGGGGACACGGCTGCGGCGCGCATCCATCTGATGGATTGATATGGCCACGAATGTCATTCCAATGCCGCGCATGAATTCCTCCCCCAGCACCTTCGGTCACCTGCTGGAACAGGTCGTCCTGGTAACGCTCATCACGACCGTCACCGCCCTGGCTTTGCTGCTGCTCTTTTCGTTGGAGTTACAGGTTTCCCTGACAGCCATGAAATATGCCGCGCTGGGCTCGGTGGGCTTGGTGGCGGGATTCAGTGCTCGGCGTCTGTTGGCGGGGCGCAGCTATGCCCTGCGCCTCTCCACCGCTGGGCTGGCCATTTGCCTGGGGCTGGGCTTGATGAATGAGGCCAGCCGCGGCTTTATTGGCATTGATCCCTTGCACCAATTCGCTCACATCACTTTCGAGCAGAACGGGCTGGCTCTGCTCACCAGCAGCCTGGCGGCCTGGCTGGCGCTGGGCGCCTTTGCCCGGCGGCGCACTGAGATCCTGGTGGAGCCGCGCCCGGCGGCTTCGCTGGAGCTGGCGGCGCCGGTGACGCCCATCAGTGTCTCGCCTGCGCCCCGGCCGCGTGTGCGCGCCGCGCGCCCAGCCCGCCGGCCCACCATCCGCACTTCCATCGCCAATTGGAGCGGGCGCGTCAAGACCAGTTTGGTCAGCCTGTGGCCGGGCCGCCGTGTGCGCCGCGGTACCAGCTTGCGCCAACCCCGCCAGCGCATCGCCGCCCCGGCGGCCCCTAAGCGCATCCGGCGCGGCCGCCGGACCGCTGTGCATTTCTCCAGTGCGGAGACCCATGTCTGCCCGTACTGTTTGGAAGAAGTCACCAAAAAAGACCCGCGCGGCGTGCAGATTTGCAAAGTGTGCAAAACCTGGCACCACCGCGATTGCTGGGAGATCACTGGTGTTTGCCAGGTGCCGCATCAATACGCAGAGTAATTTAGGAGATCTTATGGCTGAAACCGAAATCACGATCATCATGCCCAGTGGTGGGGCACGCAAGGCCGAAATGCCGGACGACATCCCCATCCGTGACCTGGTCACCGAGCTGGCTTCGCTGCTGGAGCTGCCCACCGTGGGGCCAGACGGCCGCCCGATGGGTTACCGTCTGGACAGCAAGGCCCTGGGCCGTGAACTGAAGGAGGACGAGACCCTGGCTTCTGCCGGCGTGCCTGCCGACGATCGCCTGATCCTGACCGCCGACATCACCGCCGGCGCGGTCGGCACCGAAAGCCCGCGCTTGCGCCGCCTGAAAGCCGACCACACCCGTATGCAGGAACTGGCGGCCCAGAGCGACTTTATCGACTTCAAGGCGCATTCCGAGCGCCCCGGCCTGCCCCCGGAAAAGTACATCGTCACCTACACCTGCAAAGGCATCGTGGGCGTCGATCGCTCCGGAACACCCAAGTTTGGCGAACGCCACCAGGTGGAGATTTATCTGCACAATCAATACCCCCAGCGTTGGCCCGGCATGAAGTGGCTGACCCCGGTCTGGCATCCCAACATTAACCACCTCAACGGCACGGTCTGTGTGGACGCTGCCTGGTGGACGGCCAGCCGCTCGCTGGACCGCCTGGTGCTGATGATTGGGGAGATGGTGCAGTACAAGAACTTCCACGACGATCCCACCAAGCCGCCATTCCCCTGGGATCCGGAAGCCGCCCGCTGGAGCCGGGAATACCGGCGCCGCAACCCACGCGCCTTCCCGGTGGATGCGCGCGAGTTGCTGCGCCCGGAGCGCATCCGCATCAAGGACAAACCCAAAACCAAGCCGCGCATTCGCCTCAAATAGTGGTTCCCGGCAGCTTGCTGCCGTTGATTGCCAAGAAGAACTTGAAAGGAGTTAGACATGGCAGAGATCCCTGTAACCGTAGTACTGCCCTCGGGGGGCAGCCGTTCCGCCGATGTGCCCGATGACGTGGAGGTCAAGGACCTCATCCCGGAATTGGCCACCTCGCTGGAACTGCCCACCACCGGCCCGGACGGCCGCCCGATGGGCTACCGCCTGGACAGCAAGGCCCTGGGCCGCGAGCTGAAAGACCAGGAAACCCTGTCTGGCGCCGGCATCCCCGCCGAAGACCGGCTGATCATGACCGCCGACGTCACCGCCGGGTAATGACTTGGCCTGGGCAGGGCTGGTAAACAGCCCTGCCCAGACGCCTGCTTTGCTTATGACCCACACCAACATCTCCCCACTGGTAGCCGCTCAGGCGCCCCGTCCGGCGCGCCTGCCGCTGGAACGCGCTCAGCGCTGGCTGGCCGAGGGTGAACCTGATGCTGCTCCGCACACTCAGGTCTTCATGACCCAAACCGCCTTTCAGGCCATCCACCGCCATGCCAATACCGACCTGGATAACGAAGTGGGCGGTTGGCTGGCAGGGCGACACTGTCAGGATCCGGACACAGGCCAGCTCTACCTGGTGGTGGAGGCGCTTCTGCCTGCCCAGCAGGTGCGTTCGGGCAGCACTTTCCTGACTTTTACACACGACAGCCAGGTGGCCATGCTGGCCGCCTTGGAGGAGCGCTACGCTAACAAGCATATTGTGGGCTGGTACCACACCCATCCGCGCATGAGCGTCTTCCTCTCCGGCTACGACCTTTGGCTGCATCGGCACTTTTTCCCGCATGGCTGGCAGGTGGCGCTGGTGGTCGAACCACACAGCCACACGGCGGGCTTCTTTATTCGAGACAAACAGGGCAACTTGAATGCCCAGCAAGGCTATGGTTTTTACGAGCTCTTTAACCGCAAGTCCCACCCGGTGGTGGACTGGAAGAATCTACACCAGCCACCGGCTTCAGACACAGGCCAAACCAAGGCCGCTCAGGAGGCAGAAGAATGAACCGCTACACCCGACTGTATTACTACAGCCTTTTGGGCGCCATAGGCGGCCTGATCGGCTGGCAGGCCAGCAATCTGCTCGGACTCTCGTTCGTGCAGAACCTGTATCTCAGCGAAGTGATCGTTGGGGCGCTGATTGGCCTGTGCATCGGCGCCCTGATCGGCCTCAGTGAGGGCCTGGCCGCCCGCAGCCCGCTCTACGGCCTGCGAGCCGGCCTGATCAGCGGGCTGCTTGGCGCGTTGGGCGGCGCCGTCGGGCTGCCGCTGGCCGAATATGCCTTCCAAAGCCTGGGCGGCGAAGCCTGGACCCGTGCGCTGGGTTGGGCCATCTTCGGCGCCTTCATCGGCGCCGGCTTGGGCTTCAGCAGCGGTTCCCAGCTGTGGAAGCCGGTCCTGGGCGGCCTGCTGGGCGGAGCGGTCGGCGGCTTTTTGCTGGAGTTCGCCCGCCAGCGCTTTGCCGATCCGTTGATGGGCAAGGCCGCTGGCTTGGGCCTGCTCGGCGCGGCAGTGGGCGCCTTCATTGCCCTGATCGTGCTGCTGCTCTCCAAAGCCTGGCTGGAAGTGGTCACGGGCAAGATGAAGGGCACGGAATTCGTGCTGGACAAGTTCATCCACGCCAATGGGCCTTCGGCCTATATCGGCTCAGATGCGCTCAAGGCAGACATCGTCCTGCCTGATCCAGATATTGCCCCGCAACATGCTCTGCTCAAAGGGGCAGACACACACATGACGCTCAAGGATATGAGCAGTCAGGGCACTTTTATCAACAACCGCCGGATCGAAGTTGCCAATCTAAAAGACGAACAGGCCATTCGGATTGGCAATACCCAAATGGTCTATCACGAAAAGAGGTAACCCATGAAGACACTACGCCTCTCCATCACGCTTTTGGCTGTCTTGGCCCTCTTCGGGACTGCGGCCTTCACGCCCCTGGCTCAGGCTGAGGAGAACATCCGCGTCACCCAGGTGGATACCAGCCAGTTCCCGCGCGTCACCGTCTACGTCTCCGCCACGGACGCGGCCGGCAATCCGCTGCCAGTGGACCCTAACCGCATCCAGCTTGCCGAAAATGGCCAACCCATTCCGCTGGACCGTATTGAAGGCATAGGTGATGTGGGCGCACTGACCACCATGCTGGTCATGGACGTCTCCGGCAGCATGGACACGGCCGGCAAGCTGGACGCCGCCAAGGCAGCCGCCCACCAGTTCATTGACCGCATGCGCCCCGGTGACCAGGTGGGCCTGATCGCCTTCAACACGCAGATCGAAACCGTGCAGCCGATCACCAGCGACCAGGACGCCCTGCGCGCCGCGGTTGACAGCCTGACTGCCGGCGATGACACCGCCATGTATGACGCGCTCATGGCAGCCGTGGAGCAGTTGGAAGCCGAGAGCGGCCGCAAAGCGATCATTGTGCTGACTGATGGCATGGACAACTCCAGCTCGGCCAATACCGACACGGTCGTCAATCGCATTGGTCCCATGGGGCTCTCCATCTCGGCAGTCGGCCTCGGCCTACCGGGACAGAGCGGCGCCATGGCTGGTATTAATCAGCCGCGCTTGCAGGACCTGGCCAATAGGGCCGGCGGACTGTATGGCTACGCCGAAGATGAAGACAGCCTGACCACTCTATACAGCAGCTACGCCACCGCGCTGCAGAGCGAATACGCCATCACCTACACTTCGCCGGCCACTCTGCGTGACGGGGTTAACCGCGCCCTGAGCGTTTCGCTGGCGTCCTCGACCAGTGCGGCGGGCAGCGACACGGCCACCCAATACAACCCCGGCGGCCTGGTGCCAGAGGTGGCCCAGCCTGCCTCCTGGGCGCAGTTTGCCACCGTGATCCTCATCCTGGTTGCACTGGTGGCTGTGCCCATGCTGTGGGGCAGCCTGCGCAGCAATCTGGCCCCCGCTTCTGGTCGGGGCGGCGGCAAAGTCCGCTTGAAAAAGCCGGCCAACGTGCGCATCAAGTTCAAATAAAAAGAAAAGCCCCGTCAGGGGCTTTTCTTTTTTAGCTGCAGCGCTCGCCAGCAGGGCAAGGCCAGTACCACGCTGGCCGCCAGGAACAGATAGGCCCCGCACAATTCCAGGGTTTCTTCTATCCAATAATCCCAGTCCTCACCAGTGGGGTGCAGCATGCTGATGTTGTCTTTGAAGGAGATCAGATAACGGTCCATCGCCTGGGCAAAGACAATGATCACAATGGCAGCGACCACATAAATGTAAGCCGGATGGGTTTGGAAGAAGGTTTTGCGAAAGTGATCCAACCAATTGCCCAAGCGGGTCAATCGGCCGGATGCCGCTAACAAGACCAACCCGGTCACGCCACTGGCCGCCAGCAGCCACAGCAGGGGAGCGGCCAGGCGCTGCACCAGCACCACCTTGTCTGGCGCCGAGTCCAGCGGCGCCCAAGCTACAAAGGCCAGCCCAGCCAGCGCGGCCAGCCAAAGGATGGCGGGCAACAGACGGCGGGTGATCGCTTTCGAGTTCAGCCAGCCAGTAAACCAGGTTTGCCGCCACAGCCACAGAGGCAGCACCCCGCCCGCCAGCAGTCCGCCCACCAACAGCAGGCGCGTGGCGGAGTAGCCCAATAACAGGCTGCCCTTGGCATCTGCAGGCAGTGAGAGCAGATAGACGATGCCAAGTAAGGACAAAGCCAGCAAGAAGCCCAGGTGCAGGTTAGGCAGGGTCTTGGCTCGCTTAGCCAACAACCAGTACAGTCCAGCAAAAAGCAGCCAGACCAGTAGGATCGCTAGAACGCCCAATAGCAGTTGTCCGCCCAATTCAAAATGCCAACCGGCATCGACCAGCTCGGTTTGAATGACCTCATTCAGCACGCCCACCAAGTTGTGCAGGTCGTAGACCGGCACATTGTGCCGCTCCCAGGTCAGCGGTTGCACTGCGCCGCTTTCCACTCCATAGGATGATTCTTCTAAGAAGGCAAACAGGCTGATCAGCGGAATAGGCAAATAGGTCCATAGCTGTTTGCGGCGCAGCAAAAGCAGCACAAACGCGCACAGGATCGTGGCCACCAGGTAGGTCGGCGGGCTCATCGGCTCCGGGGCGGGCAGGGAGCCCGGCAGAAAGCTAAACAGCAGCAGGCAAGCGGCCAAAATGGCCAGAACGATGCCAATGTGCACCAGAGGGTTTGTCACTTTCATGCGGGTTCCTTTGAACTATCATTTGTCGTTTTAAAGCGCCACCCCGCCAGAAGAAAGAAGACCGCCCCCAGCATTTCGAAGACCTCTTCCGTCCACAACCCCCACAGAGGGATGTGTTCTGTAGGCCGGATCCATTGGTTGAGGGGAATCAGCTCGCGATCGATTAGCTGAGCCACCAGGATCAGCAGCACCGCAAAGCCGGCATAGAAATAGGCGGGTTCACTCTCCAGCCAGTTCAGCGCGTCTTGCAGCCAGGCGCCCAGGGAGCGGCGGAAGTGCCCGCGCCAAGCCATAAGGCTTAACCAAGCCAGCCCGGCTGCCGCCAGCAGCCACATGGCGGCTGGCGTGACGCGGGCCAGGCGCACCTGCTCATCTGGCAGGAAGACAAAGGTCGCCTGCACCTGATAGGCCAAGCCAACCAGCACCAACCCGGCAGCCCACCGGGCGGCCAACTGGCCACCGCGGCCGGCCAGCCAAACCGCCAGTCTGGCTTTAAGCGGCTGCCAGCCGGCCCGGCGGGCCAGCCACAAAGGCAGGGCGGAAGCCAGCAAAATGCCAGCTATGGTGGAGAGCCTTGCCAGGGAATAGCCGCCCCACACGGCCAGTCGCTCATCTGCAGGCAGCACTAGCAGCCAGCCAGCCGCCACCAGGCCCAGCAGCAGCCAGCCGGCTGGCGTCCAGCGGACGATGCGGTCTTGGCGTTCCTTGTCCTTGGATAGTCGCAAACCCCAGGCGAACAAAAAGCCGCCCAAGATCAGGGCTCCATCCAGAAGCAGGAATTTTATAAATTCAGCGGCTTGCCAGTTCTTTTCTGCCAGCCAGAGGCTCAGCAGTTCCTGTCCTAGCCCGAAGGCATTGTGCAGATCACGCACCTCGGTGTTGTAACGCGTAGAATAAAACGGTTGGATGTCAAAGACTTCACTGCCGTAGCCGCTTTCATCCAATAAGGCCAGTAGACACAGCACGACGATCGGCCCATACAGCCATTTGCGCGCTTTGGGCAACTTGAACCAGGGCAGCAGGCATACCACGAGCGCCAGCGCGTAGAGAAAGGGACTAATGTCTTCGGGGTGGGGCAAGCGGTCTGCGAAGAGTGTGTAAAGGCTGAAACTTGCGGCGGTGATCAGCGCGCAGTGAACCAGCAGTTTACGAAAAGGCGTTTTTGTCATCAGGCGTTCTTGTTCGCCGACTTTTCGGCCAGGGCGTCCAAAATATACCCGGGGAGCAGCCAAAGCAACAGGCGGAACAGCAAAACCGAACTGAGTGCATGCCGTACGATGCCGGCTGCATCGCCGTGTATGCTCACGAACAGAGTGCCCACGGATCCCAGAAAGAACAGCCAGAACAGCAGGGCCAGACCAATCCGGGTCCTGTCACCCTGCCGGACGGCCAGCCAGAGCAGGGCCCCTAGTTGGATCACCACCAACCATACGATCAAGCTGTCTGTGGGGTGCAGCAAGTCGCCCAGATAAACCAGAAAGCCTGGCGTGACCTCGGGGGCTCGACGGAAGAAGGGCTGGGCGTTCTCCGTGAAGGCGTACTGGCTGTCCTCGACGAACTCTTGCAGCGCCCACTGGGGATGGCTGGCCAGGAAAGCCATATAGCTTTGGGTCCCGTTCTGTTCGGTCCAGCGCACCAGATCACTTAGGTTGAAGAGTGAAAGCTCCGTCAGGTTGCCGCCCACTTCGGCCAGCAATTCTTCAGACACGGGCAGGCCGCGCTCTTCAAAGAAGGCGCGGTGCTCGGCCACCGGCAGGACGCGGTCCAGCAGATTATTGAAGAATGGGTTGATCCAGCGTCCGCTCTGCTGGGCCAGGCTGGACGCGGTGACGAACAGCACCACCAAGGCCAGCCCAAATCCCAGCAGGGCCGGCGTGGGCAGCTGGCTGCGGTTGGGCTGCCAGAAGCGCAGGGCCACCAGGGCGACCACAAAGACGGGCAGCATGTAATTGTTGGTGTCACGCGCAAAGACCCACAACACGCTGACCAGCAGCCATAAAACGCCCAGGGCCAGCCGCTTGCCGCGGCCGGCGGCTGGCTCTGACCCCAGGCTGCGGATCAGTTCGATCGAGACAGCCAGCAAAGCTACCAGGAGTGAGATCGCCAGCGGTTCGGAGAGCATCACGTAGTCCCATTCGACCACCTGCGGGCTGAAGCCGAAGAGCACCACCAAGCCGCCCGCCAGGTATTGCAATGGCGGCGTCTCGATGCTGCGAAAAACCGCCCAGGCCAAAGCCACCCAGGCCAGCGTGGCCACCATCGCTTGCAGGGTGGTGATGCGCTCAAAGCCCGGCTGCCAGGCCAGCGGCGGGTGCAGCTGGTCACCGGGGCTGCTGATGTTGGTGATCTGGTAGCCGCTGTCCGGCTCCACGGCCTGGTAGACCCAAGCGATCGTCGGCTGTTGGATGGAGGTGAAGAACCGCAGCGAAGGGAACCCCAGCTCGCCCGCCTCAGCATAGCGGTCGCTATCGTAGTTGGATACGGACAGGTTCAGGTCTGGGTACTGGCCCATCCGCAGCCATACGGCCAATGCAACCAGCGCCAGGAAGCCCAGCAACTTTGCATTCAACTTCATCGGGTTTGTTGCCTCAGCCGCCAGGCGGCAAACAGCAGGAACGGCGGTACCAGCTCTAGTGTGTACAGACGGGGCAGTTCGGGGCTGGGCGTCGCCCAGGCAAAGGCCAGCAAGCCGAGTGCGAGCAACGCCAGAAGGTCCGCCCAGAAGTTGCGCGTTCCTTGGCCACGGGCCAGCCATACGACCGCGCCCACTGCGGACAATCCGTACAGGTTCAGCGCCAGAGCCAGCCAGCGCGTGGGGCGGTTGGTAGCCAACAGGTCGCCCAGCTGGCTGTAGATCGGCTGGGCTGGGGCGTACCAGGTTTGCGCCTGGGTCAGTTGAGTGCTCATGGCCAGCGCCAAGGCCACGGCGGAAACAGCCAACAGGGCTGGAGTCAATTTCCTCAGCAGGCTGTTCCCGGGCAGGGCCAGTCTCGCGTAGCCGTGGCCCAGCCAGGCGACCAGCAGCATGCCTCGGCCCCAATAAAACAGCTTCACCAGGGTTTCATTGAGTTCGAAGCGCAGCCCGATCTGCACCCCCAGCAAGAACGCCAAAGCCAGGAGGCCGCTGCCCAACCGGGACTGGCTGGAGTCGCTTTGTGATCGGGCTTGTTGCAGGATCAGGGCGGCAAACCCGCCGGCAAATACCAGGGCCAATAAGAGCCAGTAGTCGGGCAGCATGGCGGCGATTCTAGCACCTTCGCTGGTACATCTGATGCTTTTCTTACGTGCGCAATAGGGAAGCTGGGTACAATACCTGAGCACTAATAATCTTTCTTCAATTGAGGAGCACTATATATGGAAAGAACTGGTTTATTGCAGCTGGGGGGCAAGGATGTAACTGTCATTGGTCCCGACATTGAAGTCGGCCAGAATGCCCCGGAATTCACCGTCCACGACCACGACTGGAACCAAGTCAAGGCGCTGGAAAGCACTCAGGGCAAGGTGCGCATTATCGCCTCTCTGCCTTCGCTGGCCACTGGCGTTTGCGATGCCGAGACGCGCCGCTTTAATGAAGAAGCGGCAGCCTTGGGTGAGGATGTGGTCATCTATGGGATCAGTGCCGATCTGCCGTTCTCGCTGAAGAGTTGGTGCGCCGCCAGCGGCGTCGATAAGGTCGAGGTCGTCTCTGATGCCTACGACACCAACTTTGGCGAGAAGTACGGTGTGCTGGTTAAAGAGCGCCGCATCCTGCGCCGCGCTGTCTTCGTCGTGGACAAAGAGGGCAAAGTGGTCTATTCCGACTATATGCCTGCCTTGGGCGATTCACCGGACTTTGAGGCCGTGCTGGCCGCCGCTCGCGGAGTGCTCTAGGCGATCAGCATGCGCCGGGGCGAGCTAACCATTCGGCAGTCTTCCACTTCCTGGAGCGAACCCCAGGAAGTGCATTTCCGCGTCACCACAGTGACGCGGCAGTGGAAGTCGCGGCCGCACCTCTGGCGTCCGCCTACCGACCTGCAGGAAACTGACAAGACCTTGGTGGTGCGCATGGAAATTGCCGGGATGCAGGACGCCGAATTGCATATTGCGGTGGAGGGACGCCAACTGGCTTTGTACGGGTTGCGCCAGCCGCCCAGCCAGCAAGGCGCCTATCACCAGCTCGAAGTACGCTATGGGGATTTCCTTTCCGTGCTCGACCTGCCTGCCGAAGTGGACAGTGATCACATCACTGCGGAATACGCTGACGGCTTTTTGCTGGTCACCTTGCCCAAGGTGGGCAGCCGCTAATGCCTATTGATTGGTGGGATGATTTGAACGCCGATTGGGAATGGAACGAGACCAATGGCGAGGCGGAGCTGTATGAGGTCTTGCTGGGGCCAACTGTGACCAAGGTCGTGCCCGGTAAAGACGACGCTGACCCCAGCGGGAATGGCCAAGCAGAGGGTACGGAAGTCCCGGCGGAACTGCCCATCCTGCCGCTGCGTGGGGTGGTGGTCTATCCGCAAACCGGTGTGCCGCTGACGATCGGGCAGCCGCGCTCCATCCGCCTGGTGGATGATGCGGTCTCTGGCAGCCGCCTGGTGGGCCTGGTCGCTTCCAAAGACCCTGAAAAAGAAAACCCCGGGCCGGAAGACCTGTATCGTGTCGGCACTCTGGCCTCGGTTCATCGCCTCTTCCGTTCCCCAGATGGCACCATCCGCCTGCTGGTTCAGGGACTCTCGCGCATCCGCATCGGCGAATTCGTGGCCAGCGAACCGTACCTCAAGGCCAAAGTCGAGGCTTATCCGGAGATCAGCGAGCAGAATCTGGAAATCGAAGCACTGGCCCGCAGTGTGCGCAGCCAGTTCGAGCGCATTGCTGAACTGATTGGCAGCATCCCCCAGGAATTGATCTCCTCGATCCTGGAGATTGAAAATCCACTGCAAACGGTCTATCTGATCGCCAATTTGCAGCGCATGGACTTGGCGGATGCCCAGCAGGTCTTGGAATACGACTCGCTGCGTGACAAACTGCAGAAGCTGGTCGAATTTCTGACCCGTGAAATCGAAGTGCTCGAAGTTGGCCAGCGCATTCAGAACGAAGCGCGTTCTGAGATCGAGGGCATGCAGCGCGATTACTTCCTGCGCGAGCAGCTTAAAGCCATCCAGCGCGAGTTGGGTGAAACCGATGAGACCGCCGCCGAAGTGGAAGAGCTGCGTAAGAAGATTGATGCGGCAAAGATGCCTGAAGAGGCTGACAAACAAGCCCGCCGTGAGCTCGACCGGCTCTCCAAGTTGAACACCGCGGCTGCTGAGTACGGCGTGATCCGCACTTATCTCGATTGGCTGGTGGCGCTGCCCTGGTCCAAGTCATCAGACGACAACCTGGATATCCTCCACGCCCGCAAAGTGCTCGACCGAGACCACTTCGGCCTCAGCGACGTAAAAGAGCGCATTTTAGAATACTTGGCTGTGCGCAAGCTGCGCCACGAGCGCGCTGGCGAGCTGGGCAAAGCCGCGCGCAAGGACACGCTGCGTCGCGAGCGGGAAGGGGTCATTCTGTGCTTTGTCGGCCCGCCCGGCGTTGGCAAGACCTCACTGGGCCA
The DNA here is from genome assembly GCA_026129305.1 of Anaerolineales bacterium. Lineage (GTDB taxonomy): Bacteria > Chloroflexota > Anaerolineae > Anaerolineales > UBA11579 > JAMCZK01. The sequence goes on along the minus strand of JAHCII010000008.1, from coordinate 31,293 downwards.
CTCCATCGCCCACGCGCTGGGGCGTGAGTTTGTGCGCATTTCGCTGGGCGGCGTGCGTGACGAAGCCGAAATTCGTGGCCACCGCCGCACTTACATCGGCGCGCTGCCCGGCCGCATCATGCAAGCCCTGCGCCGGGTGGAGACGCGCAACCCGGTCTTCATGCTCGACGAAGTTGACAAGCTGGGCAACGATTTCCGCGGCGACCCGTCCTCGGCTTTGCTGGAGGTCTTGGACCCCGAACAAAACAACGAATTCCGTGACCATTATCTGGAAGTGGCCTTTGACCTCTCGCAGGTCATGTTCATCACTACCGCCAATTCGCTGGAATCGATCCCCGGACCACTGCGCGACCGCATGGAGATCATTCGTCTCTCGAGCTACACCGAGAACGACAAGCTGGCGATCGCCAAAGGCTACCTGGTGCCCCGCCAGCTGGCCGAGAACGGCCTGCGCAAGGGCGAGGCCAAGTTCAGCCCTCAAGCGCTGCGCAGCCTGATCCGCTCCTATACCCGTGAGGCGGGCGTGCGCAATCTGGAGCGCCAGATCGGCGCGGTGTGTCGCAAAGTGGTCACCAAGATCGCCGAAGGCGTGGTGAAATCCGTCAATATCACTCCTGAGTTGGTGCGTGAATACTTGGGCCCTCCCAAGTTCTACCACACCGAAGATATTGCCAAGCGTACTGCCATGCCTGGCGTGGTGACTGGCCTGTCTTGGACGCCCAGTGGCGGCGATGTGCTGTTCATTGAAGCCACGCGTATGCCGGGCAGCAAGGGTTTTCAGCTTTCCGGCCAGCTGGGTGATGTGATGCAGGAGTCAGCCAAGGCCGCCTTGTCTTTCGTGCGCTCCCGGGCTGAGAAGTTGGGTATTGATGCTGACTTCTTTCAGAAGACCGACCTGCACTTGCATGTGCCTGCGGGTGCCCAGCCCAAGGACGGTCCCTCGGCCGGCGTCACGATGGTCACCGCGCTGGTTTCGCTGCTCACCGGCCGGCCGCTCAAGCCGCATGTCAGCATGACCGGTGAAATTACGCTGCGCGGCCAAGTCATGCCAGTCGGCGGCATCAAAGAGAAGGTCCTGGCCGCCCACCGTGCCGGCATCAGGACCGTGATCCTGCCCGAACGCAACCAGGTCGACCTGGAAGAGCTGCCCAAAGAGGTGCGTGACAAAATCACCTTCCATTTCGTCCGCACCATGGACGAAGTGCTGGAGTTCGCCCTGGCAACCCGATCAGCCAAACCCGGCCGCGAGCAGGCCAATGGAGCCAAACGCAAGCCCAGCACTGCGCCTGCGCCCCATGCCTAAGCACATCGTTCTACTGGAAGACGAACCGCTGTTGCTTGAACTGCTGCAGCAGGTTCTGCTCTTGGAAGGCCACCAGACGACCTGCCTGAGTGACCCTCAAACCCTCATCGAAGTTCTGCGCGCCGAAAAGCCCGATGCCGTGCTGCTGGATGTAAACTTGCAAGACGGCAATGGATTGGATTTACTGGGTAAGATACGCGCAGACCACAACCTCAAAAACCTGTTCGTGATCCTTTCTTCCGGCATGGATTACCGGCAAAATGCCCACCAGGCTGGCGCGAACGCATTTTTGATGAAACCATATTCCCCCGGCGCCTTGCTAGACCTGTTAGAGTCTCAAGGGGTGCAGGGAGGCTAGAGTATATTTATGTGGCCTAAAAACCTATTACAAAAGAAAACACAAGCAAAAAACAACGACAGCTCACACCCGTCCATGAACTGGTATTCCATGGACTTGCATATTCACACCCCGGCATCCAGCGATTATCAGAATCCCGAAGCCAGCTATCTGGATATTTTGCGTCGGGCCGAGGCACGTGACCTGGACATCATCGCCCTGACCGACCACAACACCGTGGCGGGCTGCCGGGCCATGGAAGCGGAGATGGAGCAGCTGCGTTTGCTGCGCTCGCTCAAACGCATCCTGCCCGAAGAGGAACAGCGCCTGCAAGAATTTGAACGCCTGGTCAGCAAAGTGCTGGTCCTGCCGGGCTTTGAATTTACCGCCACCTTCGGTTTTCACATTTTGGGCATTTTCCCGCCTGATAAATCGCTGCGTGAGCTGGAATATATCCTCTTGGATCTGAATGTTCCTGCCAACCAACTGGAGGATGGTTCGGTCACGGTGGGCGCCTCTGCGGATGTGCTTACAGCCTACCATGCCATCCATGAGGCCGGCGGGTTGGCGATTGCCGCTCATGCCAATTCCAGTAATGGTGTCGCCATGCGCGGTATTAAATTTGGCGGGCAGACCAAGATCGCCTATACCCAGGACCCGCATTTGCACGCCCTCGAGATCACAGACCTGGAGAAACGCGGGCGCTTTTCCACGGCGGCCTTCTTCAGCGGCAGCAAACCCGAATACCCGCGGCGCATGCACTGCATTCAGGGCTCAGATGCCCACCGCCTGGACAATGATCCCGTGCGTCGTGCCAACCTGGGCATCGGCGGCCGCGTCACTGAAGCCCTGCTGCCGGAACGCAGCTTTGCGGCCCTCAAGGAGCTGTTTGAGGGCAATGACTTTGCCCGCACCCGGCCCCGGGTCGGCAAGCGCCAGACCAGGGACAAAGAGCCTGCCTTCGACTTCGTGCAGGCCGCTCGCGAAGAGGGCAGCAACATCGTGCAGGAATTCCATGAGAGCCTGCGCGGGGCACGCCTGAATGATGTGATTGCGGATGTATGCGCTTTCGCCAACACCAACGGTGGTTCGCTGTTTATTGGCGTCAGCAACGACCCGCGCCGGCCGGTGGCCGGAGTGCGCGTGGCCGGTATGGCGGTACGACGCCTGCAGAAAGAGATCAGCCAGCGCATCAGCCCGGAACTGCACTGCACAGTGGATGTGCATAAATCCGGCGGCAAGGACATCATCCGTATCCTGGTGCCGCGCGGGGATGAACGGCCGTACGCCATTGACGACAACAAGATCTATATTCGCTCGGAGGCGGAAACCGGCCTGGCCGTGCGCGATGAAATCGTACGTCTGATCGCCAAGCAGGCAGAGCCTGAACCAGCACCCCCGGCGCGTGAAGAGCGTGTGGGGCGCAAGACGAGCCGTAACGGCGCGGCCACCAAGCCACCCGCCGCCCGCAGCAAACCGGCGGTGGCCAAGCCGGCCCGGCCGCGTCCGGAGGCGCCACCCCCGGCGCAAGACGCACCCCGTACCGGGGTCGAAGTCGTCAGCATGGAGCAGCGCGATGGCGCCTCATATTATGTGGTGCGTGACCTGCGCAACGGCATGGTGGTCAACAACGTCACGGAAAAATCGGCCCGCAAACTGTGGCACTACGCCATCAAGGCTTATGCTGAACTGCAGCCGAACCCCGCTGCCGATTGGCGCGGCAACTTCGGCTTATTAAAAGCGCATACCCAGTACAAGCAGCGGCGTTTTGACTTGGTGCAGCGCGTGGATGGTGATCTGCGTTATTACTTCGGCGTCACTGAAGATGGCATTCATGGACCTTGGACGGAATTCGTGCCGCAGGATGGGCCGGCCGCGGAAGAGCCCGAGCACTAATCGCTTAGCGAATACACATCCCCATAACGCCCGGTGAACAATACGCGCAAGACCAAGTGCTGTGCCATTTCATCTGGCGTAGGCACCTGGTCTTTGTAATCCAGGTCGCGTTCAAACCAGATCAGCACGGCCTGCTCGTCCTGGTCGGGCCACCCCGCAAAGCTTTGGATGGCTGAGGCCGCGTCTTCGTCCAGGTCCACTTCATAGCGCGGCAGGCGCCGGATCCATTGACGCAGGTAGAACCAGGCCGCGGCTTCGTTATTGCTGTACACCACCACATCATCCTCAAAGGGCTCGGATTGCAAATAGGCCATAATGTCCGACTGGCGGATGGTGCGGGTGTTGTATAAGTTGTAAAAGCTGACGTCACCCTCATGCAGTGAGGCGCGCACATAAGCTTGCACTCGATACACCGGTAGCAGCATCACGAACACCAGTGCAGCCAACAGCAGTCTGCGGTCCGTCTGCGGAAGCATGCGCTGCAAGACTGTCACAGCCAGCACCAGGAACATGGGCAGCAGCAGCACATGCAGCCGCTGGCTGCCGGGCACGCGGTGTTCGCTGGTGCTGATGGTGAAAATCAGCACCCCGGCGTAGACCAGGAACATCACCAGCGAGGGCAGCACGGCAGAGCTCTGCAAGTCTGCCAGCAGAGCGGGGATGCGCTTGCGGCCCGCTGCCAGCAGGCCGGCAAGCGCGACGACCAGCGCCAGGGCCACGGCCGGGCCGTTTACCCAGCTAAGCGGCACAAACCAGCCGCCCATTTTTTCGAAGAGCACCAGGAAATTCGTCCAGGCTTCGGCGGGGCGGTGTGTGCCCAGCAGTGTGCTGCTGTTGGGCAGGTTGAAGAGCAGCGCCCAAGCGGCGATTGGTGCGCTGGCGGCCAGGCCAAAGCCTGCCGCCCGTGTCCAGGCAGCAGGCCAGTTCGACCGCCACGCCAGCAGCACCAGCAAGGCCCCCCCGGCAATCAGCAAGACTCCGGCGTAACGCAGGAAAGTGCTGGCGATGGCCAGAGCTGCCATGGCAGCGAACTGCGCTGGTTGGCGTTTTTCCATGTAGCTCTGTGCCACCAATAAGAAGCCTAACAAGCACGCCGCAAACAGGGGATCGGAAGCGATGTTGGCGCTGACTTCAATGAAAGGTAACGAGCTGGCCACCAGCAGGCTGGCGGCAGCCGCCCAGCCCTTGCTGGGCAGGCTGCGCTCAAAGAGTCGGCCGCTGAGCAGGATGATGGCGCCAAAACACAGGATATTGAGGACTTGACCGCTGACTAGCACGTCTGTCTTCATCAGCCCGCTGGCAGCAGCCAGCAGCAGGGGATACAGCGGCGGCCAATTGGTCAGCGGCCGGCCGAAATAATCCAACAAGCCCCGCCCAGCCAAAAGGCTTTCCGCCGTCGATAGATAGCGAGCTCCGTCGGTGGAAAGCCCGGGGCCAAATGTCGCTGTGGCCAGCCAGACCACGGCCATGCCGAGCAGGCTGAGGCAAACCAGCAAAACGCGATATTGTCGGGAATTCATTGGCAGCATTGTAACTTGCCAGTTTTGTCAGGAACAAAATTGCGCAAGCTGGCGTTTAGTTAGTAAGATACTTATGAAAGGATGGAATTTTAATCATGAAAGTACGCATGCTTGTGTTGCTGTCTGGATTTTTGCTGCTTCTGGCTGCCTGCGCCCCAGTGGCCGGGCAGGAACTGGCAGGCACCTCTTGGGTGCTGCAAAGCCTGGATGGCAACACTCAGGTCGGTGAAGCGCTCGGAGGCCAGCCGGTGACGCTCAGCTTTGCTGATGAGACCCAGGTGAACGGCTCTTCTGGCTGCAACGGCTATGGCGGCAGCTATGAGTCAGACACGCGTGACGGCAGCCTGCTCTTCTCGCCGCTGGTATCCACGCTGATGGCCTGCCAAGAGGACATTATGGCGGTGGAGCAAAGCTTTTTTGCGGCTTTGCAAGCCGCCAGCGGCTACGAGATCTCCGGCGATACGCTGACGATCACGTCCAACGAATACACTCTGGTCTTCATCCGCCAATAAGGCAATCGGATACAAAAAGAGCCTCGTGCATACGAGGCTCTTTTTTGTTGTTGTCAGAAATCTATGGCGCGGCCTGTGCAAAGGCGTTGTCACAGGCTGTATTCGGCTCTTCCGCTGAGACGAAGGCAGCACCCCGGCGCACCAATTCCAGATTGACAAAGACGCCGTCGGCCACTACGTAGCGGGGCAAGCGGCCCCATTCATCGGTGTCTTGTTCGTCGCTGATCAGCATGACTTCTTTGCCAGCCACCAGTTGCGCGTTCACGTCCGTGGGCAGGTCGCCTGAGTCGATACCGATGTAGCGCACTTCCCACTCTCTGCCCTCTATACGTACCATGATGGCGTCACCCGTGACGATTTCGGTGACAGTCGCCAACACGCGCAGAGTGCTGTTGGGGACACACCCTGCGTCACTGGGCAGTGGGGGCAGCAGCACGCCGCCCTGCACGCCGGGACCGTCTTGGGCTGGTTGGGTTGCCTCAGGCGCCTCTTCAATCGGAACCTGGTTTTCGGCGTTTTGCTGTTCCATCAGCAGCGCCACCTGGGTGTTCACGGCATCCTGGTCTGCCTGACCGGAACCGCAGGCGGCCAGCAGCAAAGCGGCCAAAGCAAGTGTCAAAAAGGTTTTTGTCTTCATAGTTCCTTTGGTTTAGTCAATCAAGATTGATCCCATTATAGCGAACCAAAATGAGGCCAAAATTACTGTTCGGGAGTGTAGGGCGCCTTGCCGTGTTGGTCCCCCCACGAAGGTCGGTAAGCCGGTATGGCCCAGCAATTGGCGGATGGCTTGCGCTTCGCCCAGGTGGTACCAATAGTGATGCGTTGTGCGCCACAAGCGGGAACCGATGCTTTCTTTATAGGGTTCGCCTTTGTCGTTGAGTGTGTGCGTAAGCAGGTCTTGGCTGGTCAGCGCGTCCAGCCATGGGTCGCTGGCAGCTGTGACGGTATGCCAGCCTTCCCAAGCTTCCTCGAGCGCCGGCACCGTCAACGGCGCGCCGCTGCCCTGAGCGCGCACACCGGGCGCAGGCATCAGCCCCTGCGCGTGGGTCAGCCAATAGAGCTGTTCCTGCCAGGCCAGATGGGCGATGATCCAGCTGATCGGGTTGAGCGGCTCAAACTGGCGCACGGCCTCCTCGGCGGTCACGTCTTTGAGGCCGCGCTCGAATTCTTTGCGGGTGAAACGCAGTTGCAAGACGAGAGGGTGGGGCATAGGAACAGTATACAGTTGACAGTCAACAGTTCACAGTGGGCGCTGTCAACTGTTGACTGTCGACTGTGGTCTGATCTCGCAGCACAGCACCAGCTGTCGGGCCGCTTTGACTTCGTCCATGCGGCCGAACTTGGTGGTGTGCGGCGCGTTGCGCAGCGTCTCCGGCTCGTTGTGCGCTTCCTCGGCGATCTTCAGCATCGCCTCGGCGAAGGCGTCCAGCGTGGCCTTGTCCTCGGTCTCGGTGGGCTCGATCATCAGCGCCTCGCGCACGATCAGCGGGAAGTAGTTCGTCGGCGGGTGAAAGCCGTAGTCCATCAAGCGCTTGGAGATGTCCAGCGCGTGCACGTCCGGCGCGTCGGCCCAGCGGCCTTCCAGCACCACTTCGTGCATGCAAGGCCGGTCGTAGGCCACCTTGTAGGCGCCTTCCAGGCGGGCTTTGAGGTAATTGGCGTTCAGCACCGCGTGCTCGGCCACGGCTTTCAAGCCCTCAGCGCCTTGCATCAGAATGTAAGTGAAGGCGCGTACGTGCATGCCAAACTGGCCGTGGAAAGCTTTGAGCCGTCCAATGCTGTGTTGGGGCATCACCCAGTCGTACTCAGGGGCTTCGCTTTCGCTGACCTGCTGGGCAATGCCGGCAATTGGGCCGGGCAAAAAGTCGGCCAGATGCTGCGCCACGCACACCGGGCCGGAGCCGGGGCCGCCGCCGCCGTGCGGGGTGGTGAAGGTCTTGTGCAGGTTGAGATGGATGACGTCAAAGCCCAGGTCACCAGGCCGGCAGACGCCCAGCAGGGCGTTCATGTTGGCCCCGTCGCCGTACACCAGGCCGCCGGCAGCATGCACTGCCTCGATCGCTTCAACCACCTGCTCTTCGAATAGTCCCAGGGTGTTGGGGTTGGTCAGCATCAATCCGGCCAGGGTATCGTCGCACTCGGCTTTCAAGGCCGCCAGGTCCACATTGCCGCGGCCATCACTGGGGACCTCGACCACGCGGTAGCCGGACATGGCCGAAGTGGCCGGGTTGGTGCCATGCGCCGAATCGGGGATCAGGATCTTGTTGCGTTTTGCATCGCCGCGCTGTTGGTGGTAGGCGCGAATCATCATCACGCCGGCCAGTTCACCGTGGGCGCCGGCGGCGGGCTGCAGGCTGCTGGCCGCCATCCCGGTGATTTCGGCCAGCCATTCTTGCAAGTGGTACATGATCGCCAAGCTGCCCTGCACCATACTGGTGGGTTGCAGCGGATGGGCGTAAGCGAACCCGCTCAGCCGGGCAGTATCTTCATTGATCACCGGGTTGTACTTCATCGTGCAGGAACCCAGCGGATAAAAGCCAGTCAGGATGCTGTGGTTCAACTGTGACAGGCGTGTGTAATGCCGCAGGGCCTCCAGCTCGCCGACTTCGGGCAGCGGCAGGTCCCTGCGCAGGTGCGCCTGAGGCAGTTCGGCCAGCGGTACATCTGGCGCGGGGAACTGCACGCCCCGTCGGCCCGGCGCGCCTAAGTCGTAAATCAATTCAGGCACGGGTCACCTCCTTCAAGCTCTCGATCAGGAAGTCGATCTCTTCCTTGCTGTTGACCTCTGTGACGGCCAGCAGGTTGCAGTCTTCCAGGCCGGGGTAATCCTCGCCCAGGGCATAGCCACCGATGATGCCGCGTTCCAGCAGGCGGCGGTTCAGCTCGGCGGCAGGCAGCGGGCCTTTTATCACGAACTCATGGAAGAAGGGCGTCTCAGCAAAGGGCAGCGAAAAACCTGTGAGCTTCCCGATTTGCCCGGCGGCGTAATGCGCTTTGTGGTAGCAGCTCTCCGCCACCTGGCGCAGGCCTTGCTTCCCCAGCAGGCTGGTGTAGACCGTGGCGGCCAGCATCATCAGGCCCTGGTTGGTGCAGATGTTGGAACTGGCTTTCTCGCGCTTGATATGCTGCTCGCGGGTGCTCAGCGTCAGCACATAGCCGCGCTGGCCGCGGTTGTCCAGCGTCTCGCCCACCAGGCGGCCCGCCAGGCTGCGCACGTATTCCTGGCGGGTGGCCAGAATGCCCAGATACGGCCCGCCGAAGGACAGCGGGATGCCCAGCGGCTGGCCCTCACCGGTGACGATGTCCGCCCCGAACTCGCCGGGCGGGCGCAGCAGGCCCAGCGCGGTGGGGTTGACCGAGACGGCCAGCAGCGCGCCTTTGGCGTGCACCGCTTCGGCCAGGGCGGTGTAATCGTAGATCCGCCCGAAGAAGTCCGGGTAGGCCACCGCCACTAGGCTGGTGTCTTCATCGATCAGCTCGATCAGCGCTTCCGGGCCGGCACTCAGGCCCAGGTCTTCGCCCAGCAGCTGAATGTCAGAGCCGTGCTCGTAGGTGTGCACGGTGGCGCGGTACTGCGGGTGCAAGCCTGGTGAAAGGATGACCTTCTTGCGGGCGCCGCGCTGGATCACGCGGGCCATGTTGACCGCTTCGGCCAGAGCCGTGGCGCCGTCGTAATGTGATGCGTTGCTGACTTCCATGCCGGTCAGCGCCACGATCAAGCTTTGGTATTCAAAAATGGCTTGCAGGGTGCCCTGCGAGATCTCGGGTTGATAGGGCGTGTAGGCGGTGTAGTACTCGCCGCGGCGCAGAATGCTGTCCACGCCGGAAGGAATGTAATGGCTGTAGGCGCCCGCACCCAGGAAGCTGACCAGGTCGTAGGTGCTGTCGTTGGCTGCCGCAATGCTTTCCATCTCGCCGCGCACTTCCATTTCGGTCAGCGGCTCCGGCAGATTTAGCTTGGGGTAGCGAGCCTTGGCGGGGATCCCAGCGAATAATTGGCTGACTTCGGCAGCGCCGATGGTCCTAAGCATCTCTGCCCGCTCAGCCTCGGTGTGCGGGATGAAGGAACCGGCGTAGCCGGTTTGGGTGGCTTTGCTCACGCCTGGCGCTCCTGGCAGAAGGCTTCATAGGCTGCCGCATCCATCAAACCATCCAGCTGGGCAGCATCGCTGATCTTGATCTTGGCCAGCCAGGCCGCGCCGTAGGGATCACTGTTGATGCTTTCGGGCTGGGTGGGCAATTGGGCATTGGTCTCCAGGATCTCGCCATCCACCGGCATGTAAACGTCCGCAGCGGCTTTCACTGATTCGACACTGGCAAAGCCGGCGCCTTTGGCGATCTGCTGGCCAGGCGCGCCGCTGAACTCGACATACACGATGTCAGACAGTTGGTCCTGGGCATAGTCGGTCAGGCCCACGACCCCGCTATCGCCCTCTACACGAATCCATTCATCATTGGTGGTGTATTTCAGTTCCGCGGGAAAGTTCATATCAGTCCTCCGTCACCCTGTGGCGACAAACAAAAAGGCGCACACAAACGGTGTGCGCCTCTGTATTGGCCCTGAGAGATTCATATTTTTCAACCGCTCTAGCGAGAGCAATATCCAAATACTTGCACCATCGGGTTTGGCGATTTCCGCCGCCAAATTTCCAGAGTGAGAAGAACAGCCAGTCCTTTTACCTGAGAGTTTCATGCGAAGCTATTTTCGCACTTGCCCCTTCGGTGTCCTTGGAGCCATGCTTTTTGGCGACAAGGAACTCTCCTAAACCGTTCGATTAAATTGTGGCGAGATTCTAAAAGGCCGCTTGGCGTATGTCAAGCGGCCTGATCCGGTCGGCCGCGCAGGTCGCGGTCACGTTCAGCACGACGCTGATGATGTTCAAGATGCAATACCTAGTGTTGATTTGTTTATTGTGAGAGTTGCTTGGTTGCTTCAGAGAGGTCAAGCGGCCTTAGAGCGATGCCTACTGCTTAATATACTCTTCTTCCCCTACTCCAAAAAAGCTTTGAACTTTGAGAACGTCTCCTTCAATATGACCAATTGCCCAGCCCGTCTCAAAAATTATCAAAATCCCCCCCATACGGTATTCCCCATAATATGTTCCGGACAAACTGCCATCGGGTGACAATTCCAGCACCTCACCAGAGCTGGATTCCCACCTACCTACAATTGGATCCCTGTTGGAACCAGAAACCGTTTTACGAAACTGCTCCTGGCCTCCGAAACCAACCAGCGATAGATAATCACCAGAAATAGTGCCTACCCCCCAGCCATAGCCTATGTCTACAAGGATTTTGTCCATCTCGTAAGTCCCAAGATACGTTTCGCCCTGATCAGTTAGGGAAACGCTGCCATTCCTATGGAATTCAATGAGCTCACCTTGATCACGAACATTGCGCCAACTGCCCACCAGATCAGAAGTCCTAACGGAGGAAGATCTGGTTGGACTGGACCGCCGGTCAGAATCAGGTGCCCTAATAAGGAAAAAATGCTCCCCTTCTGGGCTTTCAGATAGAATCAGTACCTGGCCGAAGTAAAAGGTTTTCAAAGGAACAATGTCTCCACCAAGCACGAAGTTGTAATCATCTTCAACTAGTTCGAAGTTCCATGTCTCATTACCATCTTGATAGCTCACGCCCAATTCGCCACCTTCTGACAAGGTGAAAGTTGAATAGCTACTGCCGCAGGATGTTCCACCGCCGGCTAAGCAAAGGAATGTATCCCAATCGTGGGTGGACAACCAAGTCCCCTCGATATCCCTGGCCCTCAGCGAACTCCGACTCGTATCCGCTGCGATATGCTGGAGCCTGTGTGAGCCAAATACGCGACTCTCTATTGATATTTGCTGCTTGTCGTCACTCAATGTGACATCAATTTCGTCTGAAAGGCTATAAAGCGAAAGAAGTACGGTGTCTTCGTCCGCCAAACTGTAGCTCCCATGTTGCTCGAAATCGGGAAAGTCACTAAAGGGGCTGTATGCGCTGACTATTACGACCTGGTTATCCTTGAAGCCTATAATTAGCTCTTGGTCCCCCCAAATCCCCAGCGGCATATCGCGCGGCAAGTCGCGGCTGGTGCGGGCACCTGCGGAGCATGCGCTAAGGAGTAACAAAGCCACAAGAGCAGCTACGGTTAGGTGTCTTTTCATGGCTTGCTACCTTCCTGACTCCACATATAACTGGCCTTCGCGGTAATCAGACGAGTTTGATTCGCAAAGAAGACTATTTGCCCAAGAAGTTGAATTATATATCAACCTATCCTTGGACCCTGTTAAGCAAAGCCGCCTGACACTCGTCAAGCGGCTTTGCTTTGTTAGATAGGTTTGCGTGTGAACTATTTGATTTGTTGAGTGCGCACCAAAACCAAACCGGCACCACCCAAAGCGCCCAACAGGGCAGAGGTGATTACTTGGTTGGCTATGTCTGATAGAGCATATGCGTCTGCCAGATCAAACAGAGCATCACCCAGCGAACCAGTTGTATCCCCCAGAACCTGGGAAAGCAACAGGCCGCCCACGGTCACCAAAGCTGCGTAGATCGCGCCAGCCACGGCCCCTCCACCCGCGGCTTCCAAGTAGCTTGGAGTAATCTTCTTGAAGATGTTGGTGGTGTACAGCCAGCCGGCGATGATGGCGAACACGAACGCCAAGTCCGCTGCGCCGCGCACATCCAGAATGCCCATGATAAGGAAGAAAACAATTGCCGCTATTGCTGCCCATACCGCACTTATGCCTGCACTTGGAACATCCATCCGAAAATTCTGTTGATTTGTAGCCATCATTCCTCCTAGGAAGAAGTTTATAAAACGATATTCATTATAATACTCATTTTCTGGAACAAACAAGCCCTATAAAGGCAAGGTTTGCCATAAATTAATGCGCCTACTTTGGCATATACTCTCGCTAACTTGCTAAAGGATATTGTATGAAGCAGAAAGCCACTGTTCTTTGCTCTATTGCGCTGGCCTTATTCTTGTCCGCGTGTTCAGGCTCTCTCCCCAGCAGCCGTCACTTGCCACGCGGTATGCCGCCCGGTATATGGATCTCCCGAAACGGTGACCTCATCTTGGTCTTCAAAGATGACCAGCGTCTTCTTGTCTCCGACTTGGACTATGCAATGGGTGGCTACTACGAACTGGCCGATGCCGACATCATTCATGTGTATATTGGAGTGGTTCCCCAGGACATGGAAGTCCTGATCAGTGAACGTGGAGAGAGCATCGTGGTCAACGGCCCGGCTCTTGGGATCCATGAGCAAGTCTTTCGTCTCTTGGTTCCGGACACAGGGCCGCGCGTATTGCGCGCGCGCGATCTGCAGGGCACTTGGATATCGGCCAACGAATGCAACTTGGCCACTCTGGTTCTAACCTGTACAGAGGGACGGCGGCATTTTCATTTTGAAGACGAGATACTCACGGAACGGCAGTATGATTCTGCGACTCGACAGTACTTCGGAGGAGGAACTCCGCTCAACTTTGAAGTGCTTGAAGACAGACTGTTGTTCCAGATTGGAAGCGAGGATACGCGCAGTGAAGTTTTTCACTTTGGTGATGCCTTGCTCCTGATCGGCGGCTTCGACGAGCCCCTTCTATTGCTGAGGGAAGATTAAAAATGCCGCTCAGCCCGTGCCATAGTCAGCGCTTCCCGCCTGAGTGATTGTGTCCGCGCGCATCGTTTTCATGGGTTCGCCGGACTTTGCGCGACCCAGCCTGCAGCGGCTGCAGGCTGACCATGCGGTGGTCGGCGTAGTGACCCAGCCAGACCGGCCCTTTGGCCGCGGCCGCCAGCTGGCCCCGCCGCCCGTCAAAGAGCTGGCTTTGCAGCTGGGCATCCCCGTGATCCAGCCGGAGCGCTTGCGCGAACCCGCTGCCATGCAGCAGTTGCAGGCCTGGGCGCCAGACGTGATCGTGGTGGCCGCCTTCGGCCAGATCCTGCGCCAGGCGGTGCTGGACCTGCCACCGCACGGCTGTATTAATGTGCACGCCTCCCTGCTGCCGCGCTGGCGCGGCGCTTCCCCGATCCAGGCCGCCATCCTGCATGGCGACACCCAGACCGGCGTGACCATCATGCGTATGGACGCCGGTCTGGACACTGGCCCCATTCTCAGCCAGCGCGCCATCCCCATCCAACCAGAGGACACGGCCGGCACACTCAGCGACAAACTGGCCGGGCTGGGGGCTGAGCTGTTGGCGGAGACGCTGCCCGGTTACCTGGCCGGCGGCGTGCTGCCGCAGCCCCAGCCGCAGGAAGGGGTAACGGTCGTGTCTTTGCTGAACAAAGCCGATGGCGAATTGGACCCGACCCAGCCTGCCGAAGCGCTGGCTCGCCGCGTGCGCGCCTTCCAGCCCTGGCCAGGGGCCTATCTGCCTTGGGCAGGTGGGGCCTTGAAAGTGCAGCGTGCTCGGGTGGCTGTGGGCGCAGGTACACCTGGGGCACGCCTGGTGCACCAGAGGTTGCCCGCGCTGGGCACTGCCGACGGCTTGCTGCTGCTGGAAGAGGTACACCCCCCAGGCAAGAAGCCGATGAGTGGGGCGGATTTCTTGCGCGGCAATACCTGGGAGGCCGCCTGAAGACGGCGGGCTATTCCGGCAAGCCCTTGGCGCAAAAACTGGGCCTTCGCTCCGGGCAGCGGGCCTGCGCCTTGCACGCGCCGGGTCACTATACCCAACTCCTCGGCGAACTACCTGTCGGGGTCGTCTGGCAATTGCAGCTTGACGAAGCGAAGGCGTTAGACTTCATCCACTATTTTGCCCTCGAGGCCGCGCAGCTCGTCGAGGATTTTCCTGCCCTGAAAGATGCCTTGGCTTATGACGGCATACTCTGGGTTTCCTGGCCTAAAAAGGCCGCCAAAGTGGAAACCGATTTGAATGAGAACATCGTGCGCGAGCTTGGTTTGGGGGCTGGGCTGGTGGACGTCAAGGTGGCTGCGGTCGACGAGACCTGGTCAGGTCTCAAGTTTGTCTATCGCCTGGCAGACCGCAAAAGCGGATAACCGTTAGACTATTGGAAACTTATGCCCAAAGGAGAGACATGAACAATAAAGCCTACCTTGCAGAATTTATCGGCACCTTTGCTTTGATCTTTGTCGGCGCCGGCGCAGTGGCGATTGGCTCTGGCGGCGTCTTGGGCGCCGCCTTTGCCCACGGTCTGGTGATCGTCAGCTTCGCTTATGCTTACGGGGCCATTTCCGGCACGCATCTCAACCCTGCGGTGAGCTTCGCCATGGCCCTGAGCGGCAAACAGAGCTGGGGACAGACTGCCGGTTACATGTTGGCGCAGGTGCTGGGTGGAGCGGCCGGCGCAGCCCTGCTCTACTTCGTCTTGGGCGGCGCCTCCAGCGGGTTGGGCGCCACGCTGCCCGCCAGCGGCGTCAGCGCCCTGCAGGCTATCGCGGTCGAGGCGGCGCTTACTTTCCTGCTGGTCAATGCCATTTTCTTCACCACGCAGGATAAGCAAAGTGCTCCCTTCGCCGGCCTGGTCATCGGTCTCACCCTGGTAGCCGCCATTCTGATGGGCGGCCCGCTGACCGGCGCCTCGCTCAACCCGGCGCGCACGATCGGTCCGGCGCTGTTCACCGGCTTCGAACATCTGTGGATCTACCTGGTAGGTCCCTTAGCCGGCGCGGCCCTGGCGGCTGGCGTGGCTTCCCTGTTGAAGAAATAACTCTAGCGGCTGGCGGCCAGCAATGGCCGCCAGCCAGTAGAACGCAAAAACGGGCCTTTGCGACTTTTGGCAAGCAGCGGTACAATGCGCCGAATTTAAAGCGGTGACTTTTGCACCGACCGCAAATTGCTGATCATTATCGAAGTGCCTATAGGGTTCATCCAAGGCCAGTCGCGCTACGGCTGGCAGTGATTCTCCCAAAGCATCCAACCGAGAACTGGTCATCGCTTTGCAACGCAAAGAGGTCCTTTTCATGTACGAATTCACCTTGCTACGCCACGGCGAGTCCCAAGGCAATATTGAATCCCGGCACCAGGGCCAGTCCGATTGGCCCTTGACCGACTTGGGTAGCCACCAGGCGCTGGCCCTGGCAGAACGCTGGCAGCGCGAGCGCCGCGGCTTCGACCGGGTGCTGAGTAGTCCGCTGCAGCGCGCCCGCCAAACCGCCGAGATCGCCAATAAATTCATCGGCGCGCCGATGGAGCTGGACCAAGACTTTGCTGAGCGCGACCTGGGGCAGCTCACCGGCCTGACGCACGAAGAAGCCAGCCACAGCGTACCCCCGCCGCCTTTCCTCACACCCTATGAGCCTTACGGCAATACGGGTGAAGGCCAGTGGCAGCTCTTTCTGCGGGCCGGGCGCGGCCTGCAGAAGATGCTGGCTTTGCCCAGGGGTAGGTACCTGATCGTCTCGCATCGCGGCTTCTTGGGCATGCTGATGTATGCTATTTTGGGCATTGCCCCACAGGCCAACTTCCAAGGCCCGCGCTTCCATTTTCAGAACACCGGCTTTGCCCGGCTGACCTATGACACCCAAAAACATCAGTGGCGTCTTTTCGCCTTCAACGATCTCAGTCATTTGGAAGACCTGGTGGTCGGCCCCACCATCCTCTCAGAGTCCGGGCTGGTCACAGACAGCAGCTAGCCAGGCCACTGGCTAGCCGTTATTATGGGGATATGATTCCCTCACCGGCCAACCCGCTCAATCTGCTCGTCTTTGGCGCCGGCGCCATTGGCGGCTACTTGGGGGGCAGCCTGGCCCTGCAAGGGCACCAGGTGGTCTTCCTGGAGCGGCGGCACAACGCCCTGCTGCTGCGTGAGCGCGGCCTGCGCCTGGATCTTGGCGCCCAAGCCCAAACACTGAAGGATTTTGGCGTGGTGACTTCGGTGGAAGAAGCTTTGGCTTTTGCGCCTTTCGATGTCGCTCTATTTGCCCTCAAATCCTACGATACGGCTGAGGCCCTAAAAAGCATTCAGCCGCATGCGACTGCCCTGCCGCCCTTCCTTTGCCTGCAAAATGGCGTGGACAATGAACCTGCCCTGGCAGCTGTGCTGGGAGAAGACAAGGTCATCGCCGGCACTGTAACCACCGCGGTAGCCAAAGACGCCCCCGGCCAACTGCGCCTGGAGCGTTTGCGCGGGGTGGGGCTGCATGGCGGACATCCTCTGTCGCCGCGCTTGTTTGCCGCCCTGGCCGAGGCCGGCCTACGCCCACGCCTGTATGCCAATGCCTCAGCCCTCAAGTGGTCCAAGCTGCTCACCAACATTCTGGTGAATGCTTCTTGCGCCTTGTTGGATCGGCCGCCCGTTGATGTGCTGGCCGATGGGCGGCTGTTCGCCGTCGAAATTCGCCAGTTACGTGAGGCGTTGGCGGTGATGCGAGCCCTGGGAGTGCGCGTGGTGGATGTGCCTGGCACTCCCGTGCGGGCGCTGGCAGCGGCCGCACGCCTGCCTTTGCCGCTGTCTCGTCTGCTGCTACGCGGCGCGGTCAGCCGCGGCCGCGGCGGCAAAATGCCCTCATTGCATATCGACTTGTACAATGGCCGTGGTCGCAGCGAGGTGGCTTGGCTGAATGGCGCCGTGGCCAGGACCGGTGAACGCCTGGGCATTGCTACACCGGTCAACGCCTTCCTCTCTCAAACGCTTAGCCAGCTGTTGTTGGACAATCCGGCGCACAACCCCTACAAAAACAACCCACAAGCCTACTTGGACGCTATACCCGACTAGCCTACCTGCAACAGAATGCGCAAGTGCTGCGTTAGCCAGCCTACATTCTGCTTACAAAGGAGGCAAACATGTTGTCTGGTAAAGCTTTGGGTCGTTTTGGCGGCATTATCGCCACGTTGTCTTTGATCTTTCTACCCCTGGCCAGCTGCGGTGATACGCAATTCCATGCCTTGGATGTCTTCCAAGCTGAGAACTCCGAAGGCCACAAGATCCTGCTTTTTGTTGCCTTGGTAGCTGCGGTGGCGGCGGTAGCCTTTGTTCAGCGCAATGCGCAGATCGTTTCCGGCATGGCCGGTGTGGCGGCCATTGGCCTGGAATATAGCTCCAGCTTGCGTGACCCTGAACGACTGGTGCAGTTGCTGGTCGGTACGCACCTGGCTTTCTTCGGTTTCTTGTTGGTGCTGGCTGCCGGCTTGTTCACCCAACCGGGCAGACAGGCCAAGGGTTAGGCGACCAAGTCGATCTCAACCCCAGGGCAAGGCTTGCCCTGCCCTGGGTTGTAGATATTGTCGAGCCGTTGGGTTAGAGGAGCATCTCAATCTTGTCGCCATGCACTTCAACATCCTGCCAATGCCGTTCGACCCAGGCCGCCACTTGCTGCAACGCGCGCTGAGCATGGCCGGCTTCCGTGCTGAGGACGACACAGCCGAGCAGCGCTTCGCCCCAGCGGTCGTGGTAGCCGATTTCGGCGGCGGCGATGTTGAACTCACGCCTCAGGCGGGCCAGCAGCGGTTTGAGCCGGCTGCGTTTGGCCTTGAGCGAATCAGCCCCGGGGATGTGCAAATACAGAATCAGCATGGCAACTTTGGCGTTCATCATTTTCAACTCGCCTAGTATATAATTTTCTTTATGCAACGTATCCGTCCCTGGTTGCCCACGATCATTGCTGTTTTCGCCCTGGTGGCTGCGGTGATTCCCTTGTTGCTGGTGTACAACCTCTACAACTCGGTGACCGACATTGCCTCGTCCGGCGTGCAGCAAGTCAGCCAGATGGCTGGCGCGATGAGTACCCAGGTGGCCCAGGTGCTGCACCCCACGCCGACCATTCTGCCTGATCCGGTCAGCATTATCCATCAGGTGCGCAGCTTGGCGCGCTTGGAAACCATCCAGTACTCGGTCGAGAAGGTCATCACGGCCGAAAGCCGCCAAGGCGCGCTAAGTTTCCTGGTGGGTGATAAGCTGCTTTTCGTCGCTCACGGCACGGTGATCGCCGGCGTGGACTTGCAGAAGCTGCAGCTTGAGGACATCCGCATTGAAGACGGTATTCTCTACGTCAATCTGCCCCAAGCGGAAGTTTTCATTGCCAGTTTGAACAACGAGGATTCGTATATCTACGACCGCCAACTGGGCTTCTTGACCCGCGGCGATGTGAACCTGGAGACCAGCACCCGCCGGGTGGCTGAAGAAGAGATCCTGAATGCAGCTCTTGAAGATGGCATTCTGGAGCAGGCCCAAGTGAATGCCGAGAGCTACTTGCTGCGCTTGCTGTTGAGTCTGGGCTTCCAGGAAGTCATTTTCGAATAGCGCTAAGCCCGTTCCGTCCAGGCCGGGTTGGCGTAGCGTTCCGCCAGCCAGCGTTCGGTGGCGGCATGCTCGTCTGCGCTTAGTTCCCCTTCAATAAATTCAATATTCAACGTCTCGGCGAAGGCTTGGATGAACGCCTCTGCGGCCGTATCAAAGCTCACCCGGCGACCCAGCCCTTCTTCCACGGTGGCCGCCCGGGCGCGTACCCGCTCAGCGGATTGCTGCTGCCGTTCTGTGCTGGGATAGGTCAGGATCTCGGTGATGCGGCCAATGTCGCCAAACAACGGCAAGCTGCCGTGCTGCAGCACGCCGCCTTTGCGGCGCGCTTGGGCGCTGCCGATGATCTTCTTGCCGTGCAGGGTGATCTCATAGTCGGACGGCACCTCAAAGCATACTGGGTTGTCCGCATCGCCCAGGCCTGGGCCTTCGTGCATCGGCTGGCGCTCCACCGGCAAGCCCAGCAGCTTCAGGGCGGCCATCAGCCCTTCGGACAAGCGCTTGTAGGATTCCAGCACACCGCCTGCCAAACGCGGCTCGTCGGATGCGCCGATCACCGAATAGGTCAGCTCATCGGTATGCAGGATGGCCCGGCCGCCAGTGGGCCGGCGAACCACGTCCCAGCCGCGGGCTGCCTGGGCAGCCAGGTCAATATCGGCATAGTGCTGGGCGAACCCCAGCGATAGGCAGGCGGGTTCCCAGTCGTAGAAGCGCAGGGTGGGGGGCGATTTGCCTTCCACCACCATTTCCAGGATGGCGGCGTCTACGGCCATATTGTGCGCGCCGCGTGCCGCCGGGTGGCGCAGCAAACGCCATTGCGCAGGCAATGGCGTTTGATTTTGGGTTGGGGGCAGGGTGGTCAAATGAGTTCCTATCGTCTGGCGCTAAAACCCAGGTGGTTGGCCACCGGGCGCTCGTTGCCGGGGATGCCCTGGTGTACCGGCGAATTCAAGATCAGCGGCTGGCCATCTTCGCCCTCGATTACCAGGGTGGTGGAGCCGCCGCCGTCCATGTTTATGGCGGAGTGCACATTTCGCTCCAGCATCAGTTGGGCCAGTTCCAGCTCGGTCATGCCTTCGCTGTACCCGGCCTGGCGGCCGTCCACAATAATGATGACCAGTTTGTTGCCGCCCTTGTTCAGGCCCACCGCGGTACGCGGCTCCGTCCCCGAGCTTCTCAGCCCGTCGGCCAGTTCGCCGTTCCAAACCAGCAGCTTGTAGCCGGAAATGGCGTTATTGATCTTGCCCTCCAGCGCGTTGATGGTGACCTTGTTGTTGGGTTGCAAATACAAAGTGGGCTGCTCGTCCGTATCCTGGCTGTAGATCACCCCGCGCGAGGCGGCAAAGCCCAGCGGGGTGACACGCTGGCCGGTTTTGGGCGCAAAGCCAAAAGGTCCCAGGTCGTACCAGGGAGTGAAGGCGTCGCCATTGATGGCCAACTGCAGCCCTGCTTCGCTCAGAAAGGCGGAGGTTGTTTTGGCCGAGGAAGGCTGGTCACGGTCCGGGTTGCCGGGTGAGACCAGGCTTTTCAGACCGTCGGCTTTCAGGTCAATCGTGACAATGTGGATCACCAGGCGGCGTGGGCTTTGACGCACGATGCGCTCGTACTGGATGCCCTTGAACAGCTGGCGTTTTTCAGGCTCCGGTTGGCTGAGGCGCACACCCATGGGGTTGATGGCGCTCAAGTCACAGGCCAGGCCGACCAATAGCACAAACAGGCCAAAGGCCGCCAAGCGGGCAGTGGGTTTGGTCATCAGATTGTGCAACATGAGAAAGATTGTATCTGCTGCGGCCCTAAAAGCAAAAGCGCCGCGATGAGTTGCAGTTAAGCGACGCCGGCTTCGTCTTCCAGGCGTTTCATTTCCTTAAAAGCCGCAATGCTGACCTCCAGCATGCTGTCATCCGGCTCCCGAGTGGTCAGGCGCTGCAGCGCCAGGTTGGGGGCCACCAGCAGGCGCACCAGCGGGTTGCTGATGTGCCGGGCGGTCAGCCGCAGGTACTCATAGGCCAGGCCGGCCAATACGGGGATGAGCAGCAACCGCACTGCCAGGCGGGTCAGCAGCGGCATCGGCCCGAGCAGGGCGAAGACCAGGATGGAGAGCACCACCACCGACAGCAAAAAGGCCGTCCCGCAGCGTGGGTGTTCCCGGGGAAACTGGCCGACCTGCTTGGGGGTCAGTGCCACGCCGGCTTCGTAGGCGTGGATGGTCTTGTGTTCCGCGCCGTGGTAGCCGTACACGCGCGTGATTTCGGGCATGCGGCCGATGACCCTCAGATAGCCGATCAGGATGGCCAGGCGCAGGCCGCCCTCCACCATGGCACTGGCCAGCGGCGGCAGATCGAGCGCGCCGTCAACGAACTGGCCCAGGCCAGCCGGCAGCAGGAAGAACAAGCCGATGGTGAAGCCGAACGAGATCAGCATGGTCAGCGTCAGCGGCCAGCCTTCCAGCTTGTCTTCCTCCCCGGTTTGCAGGTTGGCGGAGATGGTCAGGGCGCGGGAGCCCAGGCCCAGCGCGTCCCACAGCAGCACCAGGCCGCGCAGAAAGGGCACTTTGGCCCAGCGGCTGCGGTAAATCGGCCCGAGGGCTTCGCTGTGCAGCACGATCTCGCCGTCCGGGGCGCGCATGGCCACAGCCATATGGCTGCGGCCACGCATCATCACGCCCTCGATCACCGCCTGGCCGCCGTAGAGCGGCTTGTCGGTCATGCTATTCGCCCAGGTTGTAGATGAAATGGATCATGGCGTCAATCTCTTTTTCCCAGGTCGGCAGGTGCAGCCGCTCGTTGGGGGAGTGCAGCTGGTCATCCGGCAGGCCGCTGCCCACGTTGATCGACTCGATGCCCAGGCCTTGCAGGTGGCCCACCACCGGCACGCTGCCGCCCTCACGGCGGAAGATGGGGCGTACGCCCCAAACCGTCTCCTGCGCCTTGGCCATGGCTTGCACGGCGGCCGAGTCACGCTCGGAGATGGACGGGATCGCATCTGAAAGCAGCTTGAGTTCCCAGCTCACACTGGGGTCTATGGTGTCTTCAATATACTTGCGCACCAGGGCCTCGATTTCAAAAGGATCCTGGTCGGGCACCAAACGGCACGAGAACTTGGCCATCGCCTTGGCGGGCAGCACGGTCTTGGGTCCTTCGCTGGTGTAGCCGGAGAGCAGGCCGTTGATGTCCAGAGTGGGCTGGGCGGTGGCGCGCTCGTAGGCGCTGAAGTCCTTGTCGCCCCACAACGCTTTGGAGCCGGATTGCTGCAAATAGAAGGAATCATCCTGCGGCAGACGGCGGAAGTCGGCGCGCTCGGCTTCTTCCAGCTCGCGCACCTTGTCATAAAAGCCTGGGATGGTCACACGGCCATCCGCGTCTTGCATGCTGCCCAGCACGCGGGCCAGCTCATTGGCCGGGTTGCGCACCGTGCCACCGAAAAAGCCCGAATGCAGGTCCAGCGCCGGGCCGGTGATGTGCAGTTCGAAGTAGGACATGCCGCGCAGGCCGTAAGTGATCGTCGGCTGCGTGGGGGTCAGCATGCCGGCGTCAGGGTTGAGCGCGAAGTCGGCGGCGAACAGGTCGGCGTGCTCTTGGATGAACTGCGCCATGGTCGGCGAGCCGGTTTCCTCTTCGCCCTCGATCATCCATTTGATGTTGACCGGCACACTGCCGGCCTGCAGGGCGGCTTCCACGGCGGCGATGCTGGCGATGACCTGGCCCTTCATGTCCGAAGCGCCGCGGCCAAAGAGCAGATCGCCCTTTTGCACGCCTTCAAAGGCCGGCGTCTCCCACAGCTCCATCGGGTCGGCGGGCTGCACGTCATAGTGACCGTAGATCAGCAGGGTCGGCGCGCCTTCGCCGGCATTCATCAGGTCGCCGTAGACCATTGGGTGGCCGCCGGTGTCCAGGGTTTTCACGTTTTGGAAGCCCAGCGCCTTGAGCTTGTTCACCACCCAGTCCGCCGCGCGCAGAATATCGGCCTTGTAGGCCGGGTCGGCGGAGACGGAGGGGATCGCAACCAATTCTTTCAGCTCTTCGAGGGTACGGGCGCGGTTGTCTTGCGAATATTTCAATGCAGCGTTGCGGGGGTCACTCATGGCTTTCCTTTCAGTTCGGCATGGCGGCCGAGATGGCGGCAAAGGACACATCGTAGCGGTGTTGTACGCCGCGGTGTCCGCCGTCGTATTCGTGGTACTGGTGTGGGATGTCTTGAGCGCGCAGTTGTTCAGCCAGCTGGCGCGCCCCGTAGAGCAAATTATACTCGTCGAAGCGGCCGCAGTCGAAGTACAGCAGGCGCAGCGAGCGCAATGCGTCGCTGAATTGCGCTGCGCAATTCAGCGGGTCGTAGGCGGCCCAGCGCTGCCAGACTTCGGGTTGCAGTGCTCCGCTGCGCAGGTCAAAGGGCAGGTCAAAGCCCAGGGGTGCGGCCGGGTTGGGGGAATAGATTGCCGCCATGGCCAGGATGTTGAGGACAGTAAACGGGGCGCCATTGCGCAGCGCTGTGCCGGGGTCGCGCAGCAGCTCGGCCAGGGAGGCTTCACCGCCGCGTTCGGCGTAGCGCAGTACCTCGCCAAAGTCTGGCGGATAGGTCAGTTCGAAGTACTTATCGCCACTGTGGTCGGCAACCAGGCCAAAGGTGTCCGGGTGGCGCATGCCCAGCTGCAGCGCCCCGAAGCCGCCGGAAGAGTGTCCGGCGACGGCACGCGTCTCTGCGGCAGCCAGGCTGGGGTAGCGGCCGTCGATGGTTGCCACCAACTCGAGGATGTGGTCTTCGTAGTTGCCCGTGCCCGCCGAATTCAGATATTGCGAGCCGCCGTAGCGCGTGCTGGCGTCTGGCATCACCACGATCATGGGGCGCACGGTGCCGGCCGCCATGAGGCGGTCCAGCCGCTGCGGCAGGTTCTCTTCCCACAGGTCATCGTTGAGGAACTTGAGCCCGCGACTGGCGAAGGCGGAGAGCAAATACAGCACCGGGTAGCGCAGGCCGGGGTCATAGCCCGCGGGCAGATAGACGGGCACACGCCGCACCGCCGGGTCACCCAGCGGGTTGCTTTCCAAGGCTGGGCTGTGGAAGTGCTCCATGATGATTTGGGAGGGCATGCCCTGATTATAAGGCGAGTGTAATCAGCAATAAGCGGTTAGCGATTAGCTGTTAGCTTTAAGCCGTAAGCTCTAAGCTGAAGGCTGATCGCGTGATTCGTCATTGCAAGTGTTACTTAGCTTCGCCAAGTTTGACGAAGCAATCTGACCGTTAGGCCAGAAGACTGGATTGCTTCGGCTGACCAAGACGAGACGCGTAGGGGCCGGTCTCAGACCGCCCGCTGGAACGTAACTGTTCGCCCAAGCGGGCGGGTCACAGACCCGCCCCTACCAACCTCGTCATCCTGAGCGCAGCGAAGGATCTCCATAACAACTATTCGCGATTATTGTTGGCCGCAGACCTAACGCCTACGACGGCTGCGTTGCCGTGCAACGCGGGCTCCGCCGGGCCTACTCGCAATGCCACGCTCAGGTAGGGGCGGTTTGCAAACCACCCCTACTACGCGAGACCCTAGAGGCCGTTCACATACCCAGGTTCGGCAGGTGCTTTACTCGATGATAGGACAGGGCAGCTTTGATGCAGTCCTTCAGCTCGGATTGAGGGAGCTTCTCATCGAGCTCAAAAACAATCGCCCTGTCACCCTCAAAATTGAACAGATCTGCATATCGTTCTCGAAATGTGGGCACCAACTTGCTCGTGCAGTGGAAGTAGACCCCATATTGCTGGGGGGCTTTTCTTTCCAGTCAATTCGGACTGTGCTTCCCGTTTTGACCAGATAGCTGGGCTCACCCCACTTCAGGGTCTCTTCAACCTCCTGGATTTCTTCGATCTCTCCAGCTGCTTCCAGGATGATGTCTCGCAATTCCAACAATTTCTCGCGGGCAAAATCTGGATAGCGTCGAAACACGGCTTCAACTTCGGGTTGGGTGTGTATCTTCATCGCGCGCATAAGCCAGAGCCAGTATACGATACATCCTTGAGCCACCATGCTACAATCGCCGCGATGCCTACAGCCAACCCCCAAACCATTGCCATTTTCGGCGGCACCGGCCAGCTCGGCTCCGCCCTGGCCTTGCGCTGGGTGTACGCCGGACACCGCGTGCTGCTCGGCTCGCGCACGGCAGACAAGGCCCAGGCCGCCGCAGTCGAGCTGAACGCCGAGTTGGGCGGCGCAGCTATCGAAGGCCTCAGCAATCTTGAAGCCGCTGCGGCGGCCGACATCGGCCTGTTGGCGGTAGAGCAGAGCGCCCACGCCGCAGCGCTGGAGGCGGTGCGCGAGCCGCTAGCCGGCAAGATATTGATCGACGCTACGGCGCGGCTCAGCTTCCCCGACCTGCCCCCGCCGGTCGCGCCGGCGGCGGCACAGATCGCCCAACAGATCGTGGGCCAGGCCGTGCGCGTGGTGGCCGCCTTCCAAACCGTCCCCGCCGCCGGCCTGCGCAAAGACATTGGCCAGCCAGTGGATTCAGACGTGCTGGTGTGCGCCGCCAACCCGGCGGACGCTGAAACCGTGATCACCCTGGCGGGCGACGCCGGCCTGCGCGGCTATTATGTGGGTGGGCTGGACAAAGCCATTGTGGTCGAAGGGCTGACTTCGCTGCTGGTGGCGATGAACAAGCACTACAAAAGCCGTCACGGCGCATTCAGAGTGGCCGGCATCAAAGCCCGACCTTGAATCCCTTAGTCATCACCCCCTTGCAGGGCATCCCCATGGTGCAGCCGGGCGACGACCTGGCGGCGCTGCTGGCGGCGGCTATGTCGCGCGCTGGTCTAAGCCTGCAAGACGGCGACATTGTCGTGCTGGCGCAGAAGATCGTCTCCAAGGCTGAAGGCCGCCTGGTGCGCTTGGACACGGTCACGCCCAGCCCACAAGCCTTGGAACTGGCCGGGCAGGTGGATAAAGACCCGCGCCTGGTGCAGCTGATCCTGGACGAGAGCCGCGAAGTCTTGCGCGCCCGCCCCGGCCTGTTGGTGGTGGAACACCGTCTGGGCTTTGTCAGCGCCAATGCCGGCATCGACCACTCCAACGTCGGGGCGCCGGACGACGACACCGTGCTGCTGCTGCCGCAGGACCCTGACGCCTCGGCCGAGCGTCTGCGCGGCCAACTGCTGCCCGAAGGTGGGCTGGGCGTGCTGATTATCGATTCGCACGGCCGCGCTTGGCGTGAGGGCACGGTCGGCGTGGCGATCGGCCTGGCCGGCCTGCCCGGCTTGGTGGACCTGCGCGGCCGGCCGGACCTGTTCGGCCGCCAGCTGCGCGCCAGCGTCCTAGCCGCCGCAGACGAGCTGGCCGCGGCGGCCTCGTTGCTCATGGGCCAGGCGGCCGAAGGCTGCCCGGCGGTGCATGTGCGCGGCTTTCCCTACCCACTGCGCGAAGGCAGCCTGGCCGAACTTATTCGCCCTCGCGAGCGCGACGAGTTTCGGTAAGATAGGCTGGCGAGCATCGTCCAAATGGATTAATCAAACTGTGTAAGGAGAATAAGATGAAAAACATCCCCGAAAACTTTCAGGACCTGGTGAAAGATGAAACCAAGGCTTTCGTTTTCCTTGCGACTACGCTCAATGATGGCTCTCCGCAGGTCAGTCCGGTATGGTTCAATGTCGAAGATGAGTACATCGTCATCAACACTGCCCGCGGTCGCCTGAAGGACATCAATATGTCCGCCCGTCCTCAAGTGGCACTGAGTATCCCCGATCCAGCCAATCCCTATCGCTACATTCTCGTCCGAGGCGTGGTGGATAAGGTAACTGAAGAGGGCGGTTACGAGCATATCAACAAACTTTCGCATATCTACAAGGGGGAAGACTTCCCCAAAGTGCCTGACCAGGTACGCGTGATCTACAAGATCAAGCCACAAAGGGTGTTCACCAATGGCTAAGCAGAGCCTCGTCGAGCGCATCCCCGAATCGCACCGTTATTTGCTGGCCGATGAGACCAAGGCTTTCGCCTGGGTGGCCGCGGTGATGCCGGGCGGCGGGCCGCAGCTCACCGCTGTATGGTTCAACACCGACGGCGAGCATATCCTCTTCGGCACTTCCGACCAGGCGGCCAAATACCGCTATTTCAAGGCCAATGACCGCGTGGCCGTTTCCATCCCTGACCCCGGCGACCCCTACAAATACATTCAACTGCGTGGTCGAGTGGAGCTGACCGAAGAAGGCGCAGTCGAGCACACGCACGCGCTTTCACGCAAATACACGGGGCAGGATTTCAACATCGCCCCCGGTTTGGTGCGCGTGATGTACAAGGTCAAACCGCAGCGCATCACCCTCTGGCCGCCGGGCTCTTGATAACCTTGGATCTGCTGGCCTGGCTGCGTTCGCGGCGCTCGGCCCGCTATTTTCGGCGGGAAGCCGTGCCGGCCCAAGTCTTGCAGCGCATCCTGGAAACGGCCACCTGGGCGCCCAACGCCCATAACCGCCAGCCTTGGCGCTTTGTGCAGTTGGCCGGTACGCAAAGCCGCCAGGCTTTGCTGGCCGCCATGCAGCCCGGCTTTGAGGCCGCCCTGCTGGCCGAAGGCCTGGATGGCGCCACCCGCGCCGCCCAAGTAGCCCGTTCTCAGCAGCGGGTGCTTGACGCTCCAGAAGTCCTGCTGCTATGCCTCGACACCGAGGTGCTCACCCACTACCAAGACCCCCAACGCAATCAGGGAGAATATATGATGGGTGTGCAGTCGGTGGCTCTGGCGGGCGGCCAACTGCTGCTGGCCGCCCACGCTGAGGGGCTGGGTGGCGTGTGGGTCTGCGCGCCCCTGTTCGCCGCCGGTCCTGTGGGTCAGGCGCTGGAACTGCCGCCCAGCTGGCAGGCGCAGGGCATGATCTTGCTGGGTTACGCTGAAGGAGAAGCAAAGCCTCGCGAGCGCCGTGACTTGGCAGAGATCTTCCGCCGGCTTTGATAAGTGCGGGCAATTGGCAATAACCTTCAACCCATCCTTATCCCTGATTCCTAATTCCTGTTCCCTCACGTGATAGCATTCCTCCTATGAAGATCCTTGCGCTGGCTGGCGGAGTGGGTGGGGCCAAACTGGCCCACGGCCTGGCCCAAGTACTGCCACCCCAGGACCTGACCATCGTCGTCAATACTGGCGACGATTTCGAGCACTTTGGCCTTAGCATCA
Source organism: Anaerolineales bacterium (assembly GCA_026129305.1). Lineage (GTDB taxonomy): Bacteria > Chloroflexota > Anaerolineae > Anaerolineales > UBA11579 > JAMCZK01. The sequence continues at coordinate 3,392 of JAHCII010000008.1, read as the reverse complement.
GCCCGGATCTGGACACCGTCTGTTACACCCTGGCCGGCCTGGCCAACCCGCAAACCGGTTGGGGGTTGGCCGGTGAGAGCTGGACCGCGTTGGAGCAGGCCAAGCAGCTCGGCGCGCCGGGTTGGTTCAACCTGGGCGACCGCGACCTGGGTACGCATCTGGAACGCACCCGCCGCCTGCGCGACGGCGAGGCGCTCAGCGCCATCACTGCCGACTTTTGTAGCGCCTGGGGCATTGGCCCGCAGGTCTTGCCGATGAGCGACCAGCCGGTGCGCACCATGGTGCGCACCGCAGACGGCCGCGAATTGGCGTTTCAAAACTATTTCGTCGAGCTGCGCTGTGAGCCACAGGTGCGCGGCTTTCGCTTCGCCGGCATCGAGGCAGCCCAGCCCGCCCCCGGTCTACTGGAGGCCGCTGCGGCGGCCGACCTGGTGGTATTGTGCCCCTCCAATCCCTGGGTCAGCATCGCCCCCATCCTGGGCCTGCCCGGCCTGCCCGCCGCCCTGGCTGCCAAGCCGGTGCTGGCGGTCTCGCCCATCATTGGCGGGCAGGCGCTCAAAGGACCGGCGGCCAAGATGTTCAGCGAACTGGGCATCGCCCCCAGCGCGCTGGCCGTGGCCGAATACTATGGCGAGCTGCTGACCGGCCTGGTGCTGGACACGCTGGATGCCGACCAGCAGGAGGCGCTGCGCGAACTCGGTATAATCAGTTTGGCTACTGCGTCCATCATGCAAGACCCGGCCGACCGGGCGCGCTTAGCCGCAGAAGTGCTGGAGTTCGGCCAAAGCCTGCTCACTCATGCGTAAATCCACTCCCTGCGTGCAAACCCGCAAATAAGGAGCAACCCCATGGCTCTTTGGGCGATTGTCCCTGTCAAACCCCTGCGCCGTGGCAAGTCGCGCCTGGCTGGCGTGCTTTCCGAAGACGAGCGCGCTGCGCTCAACCAGCGGCTCCTGCTGCAAACGGTGGACGTGCTCAGCCGCGTGCCGGACGTCAAAAACATCCTGGTCATCAGCCGCGACCCCGAGGCGCTGGCCCTGGCCCGTGAGCAGGGCGCCCGGACGCTGCAGGAAGACGGCGCCCCGCACCTCAACGTCGCCTTGCAGCGCGCCACTGTGGTGGCCAAGACCTACATGGCCACCAGCATTCTCATCGTGCCGGCTGACCTGCCGCAAATCACCACCACTGATATTCAGGCCCTGATCGACGCGGCCAGCCAACCCGGGGTGGCTGTGATCGCCCCGGACCACCGCCGTGAGGGCACCAACGCGCTGCTGCTCAACCCGGTGGGTGACTTCCCTTATGACTTTGGCCCGGATTCCTTCGCCCGGCATAGCCGTCTGGCGCAAGAAGCCGGTCTGCAGGTCAAAGTGCTGGAGTTGGAATCGCTGGCCCATGATGTGGATGTGCCTGAGGACCTCAGCTTCTTGGGCGAATTGGACTATTAGATGGAAACTGCACACCAACACAAGCTGCCCAACTCCAAGAATTGCTTTGCCTGCGGTATGCACAATGCGATTGGCCTCAAACTGACCTTCTACGCCCAGCCGGATGGCAGCGTGGCCGGAGAATACACCGTTCCCACCCAATTCGAGGGCTATCCAGGCATCACGCACGGTGGCATCGTGGCGTCTATTCTGGATGAAGCCGTCAGCCGGGTTTTCATGGTGGCCGATCACAACCGTTTCATGTACACCGGCCGTCTGACCACCCGTCTGCGCCGGCATGTCCCGGTGGGCCAGCCACTGCGCATCACCGGCCAATCCCTGCGCGACCGCGGCCGCACGGCTGAGGCCGAGGCGCATATCTATGGCCCCGACGGTGAACTGCTGGCCGAGGCGGAAGCCTTGCTGGTGGCTTTGCCGCCCGGGGACTTGCAGGCCGCCGATCTTGAAGAGTTGGGCTGGGGCGTATACCCCGACCAGGCATGATCGAGCAGCAAGGCCACCTCTTGCGTATTCCCGCCCAGACCGCTGTGGCGGATCTGCTGGCTTTCCCTGGCCTGCCGCCGGCTCTGGCGCGGGCGGCAGAACCGGCCGGCGGCAGGCTGGCCGCCGCACTGCCGCCCGCCGGTGATAACCGGCTGGCCTGCGCCTTGCTGGCCTTGGACAGCCAGCTGGAACTCTCGGCCGGCAAGACCCTGGGCTATGGCGATTTCTTGGCTCTGGGTCCGGCCGCCTTGGGTGTTGCTGAACTGATCGCGCTGCAGTTCAGCACGCAGCCTCAACTCAGCTTCGTTGTTGAGCCGGGCGGCCTGCACCTGGCCCTGGCCCGCTGGCCCTCCGGCCGGGCGCGCTTGGCGGCCGGCGGCTTCGCCGCCGCGCCGGCCCTGGCGATGGACGGCCGCGAGCCCAGCGGGCTGCAGGAGGCGCTGGAAAATACGCTTAGCGCCGTGCCAGAACATCTGCCAGTCGCGCTGGCGCTGCTGGCAACTGCGGCGGCAGAGATGGGCTTGCAATCCGCCCTTATGCGAAGCGATACGCATGCTTGAAATTGAGCTTGTCATCCATCCGGGAGTTACCCGCACACAGATTGAGACCGCGATCGAAGCCACCTGCGATAAGGCAGGTTTGACTATGATCAGCAAAGGCGACTTGGGCAAGTACCCTGGTTGCACGCACTGGCACTTCAAGAATGGCAAGGCCACTGGTACGCTGGAGTTCACCCACTGGCCCCAAACAGGGCGTACCTGGATCGCGGTGCATCACAATCGCCGGGCAGAATGGATGGATGACCTCATCCCACAATTGAAACTGGATAGTGAACGTTTGCTGACTGATAAAGGAAACAAACCCGGAAGAATACCCCGCGCAATGCAATAATTAATACTTTCACGCCTGTACTAGCTAACTCTCGCAACCAGAACTGCTTATAATCACCGCTACCTATGTGGTCTGATTACATTCACGCCCGCACTATTGACGAAGCTCTCGCCGCTCTGGCTGAACGCGGTCCTTCGGCCCGCCTGGTGGCCGGCGCCACTGACCTGATGATCGAGATCGAGCTTGGCGTCCGGAAAGGCCTGGAGACGCTGATCGACATCACGCGCATCCCCGGCCTGGACCAGATCCGCCTGGAGGACGGGCGCGTCCGTCTCGGCCCGCTGGTGACCCACAACGACTGCGCTGCGAGCCCGCTGTTGCGCTTGCATGGCCTGCCGCTGGTCCAGGCGGCCTACGAGGTTGGCGCGCCGCAGATCCGCAACCGCGGCACGATCGCCGGCAATCTGGTGACTGCCTCGCCGGCCAACGACACCATCCCGGCGCTGGTGGCTCTGGGCGCCAGCGTGAAGCTGCGCTCCGCCACCGGGACGCGCAGGCTGCCCCTGGCGGAGTTCTACACCGGCCCGCGCAAGACCGTCATGCAGCCGGATGAGATGCTGGTGGACATTG
>JAHCII010000007.1 GCA_026129305.1 Anaerolineales bacterium | reverse complement strand
CATGCTGCCCCAGCTTGCGCAGGAGCCTTATACTTAATCGGAAGTGTAGGAACCTCAGCGACACTCGAGCTTGGTGTTATGCCTTGGGTGAATGCTAGGCTCTTTCCTGCTTTGGGCTTTGGAGATTGGTAAAGGAAGTGAAAATTCGAGATCTGCAGGTAAAAATCAGAAGCTATTTAATGACAGGTGACATTAACGGTGTCATCTTGTTGATTTGTGGTTGTGCTTTTGCGCACCTCCTGTTCAGTGCGATAGCATTTCAGCTAGCTTATAACGGTTTTGTGCCCCCGTTGATTAGATTAATCAACATATTGATATTTTTCTTGATTTTTGGTCTTTCTGGTGTTGTACAAATACATAGGAGGGAAGCCCCAGGCTTCTTGCCAAACCGATCGATAAGAGGCGTCTTTGCTGTTCTTTCGGGAGTACTTGTTTTAGGATTGTCTTGGGGTATTGGTATTTTAGTGCTTTTTCAGGGCATCCAAGAGTACATTAAATAGTGTGCCCATAAGTAATGAAATGCCTACAAACATTGACCACATTCTCTATTGTGGCCCTTGCATAAGGATGAACACATCAGAATAAAACAATGATTGGTTGTTGAACCGGACTTATTTTTACTGGTCCAAGTTTTAGGCGATTATAGAGGGTCGGATATGAAACAAAGCAATCATCAAATAAGAAACCCTGGCATTTGGACAGCCCGCCTGCTGGTCGCCAGCGCGCTGGTAGCGGCGCTGGGCTATGCCGTCTTCGGCCTGTTGGCCACCCCGGCGGCGGCCAGTGGGCTGCCGGCTGCCGGGCAGCCGCTTGCAGCCCAGCTGCAGGCAACGGATACGCCCACCGAGACCGAGACGCCCACGGCCAGTGAGACGCCGACCCCCAGCGACACATTGACCCCCAGCGAGACGCTCACGCCCAGCGAGACGCTGACCGCCAGCCAAACGCCTTCACCCAGCCACACCCCCAGCCCCAGCGCCACGGCCACGCCAACCGCCAATCTGCTGGCGCGCTGGAGCTTCGAGGAGGGCAGCGGCAGCACGGCCGGCGACACCCAAGGCGCCCAAAACAACAACGGCACCATCAGCGGGGCCACCTGGACCGATTACGGCCTGTCCGGCAAGGGACTGATATTTGATGGCAGCAATGATTATGTGTCGGTGGCCGACAGTGCCGATCTGAAGCCGGGCAACGGCTTCAGTGTCGGGGGCTGGATCTATCCCCTTTCTGTGGGTGGGAGCGTAAAGACGATAGTCATAAAATCCACCGCCCAAGACTACATCCTGCGCACGACGGCGGACGGCTATCTCGAATTCTGGGCGCACGACCTCAACCCCAAGAATGTGACCGGCCCGGTGCCGCCGCTCAACACCTGGACGCACGTGATGGGTGTCTACGACAAGCCTGCCAACCAGATCCGCCTGTATGTGAACGGCGTGCTGGTGGCGGCCCAAACCGTGACCGGCACCGCCGCCTACGACACCGGCGCCCTGCGCATCGGCGCCAACCACAGCGCCGCCCAGGCCTGGCACGGCCGCCTGGATGAGATCACCCTATGGGACCGGGCGCTTAGCGATGCGGAGGTCGCTGGTCTGTACGGGGCCGTGCAGACGCCAACGCCGACCCCCAGCCAGGTCTCCACGCCCACCCCCACGCCCATGCCGACCCTGACCGAACTGGAGCAGCGCTGGGGCACCGGGGCGGATGGGGATGTGCAGTTTACCGGAACGGTAAATATTAGCACTGCCGCCACCATCTCTGGCCGTACTTGTGCAGACTCACCCAACTATCGCGTAACTGCGTTGACCGGAACTCAAGCGACCCTGAACAGCACGCCCGCCGGGGATTGTCTAAAGCCCGGGGACGAGATATTGCTGATCAATATCGGGTCGCAAAATACGAATTTGGTAAATGTAGGCAATTATGAGTTCTTGAGAGTGCATTCTGTGGCCGGCAATGTGGTTACATTTGTGGACCCCAAAGGCAAATTTTACGGAGAGACCGCCAATCAGGATAACAACCTGTCCAGCACTCAATATGTACATATTCAACGCGTCCCCAATTATCACGATGTAGCGCTGAACGGCGTGCTAAACACCACGGCGATGAACTATAGCACCTCCACCGGGATCGTAGTGTTTAGAGTTCAGGGCGACCTGACTGGCACTGGCACCCTCAATGTGAACCAAAGTGGCTATCCGGGAGGGGCGGCCTCCGGTCAAGGGCGGAGCATTCGTTACACTGTCAGCTCATCCAACCAGGCCAACTATGGCGGTGGGGGGTCAGGCAACGGGGGCACATACACGGGTGGTGGTGGGGCCTATGGAACTTCGGGTGGTGCCGGGAGCAGTTGGGTCGCTACTGGCGGCGGCCCTTACGGCTCAGCCGACTTGTCAAAGATCTACCCTGGGTCTGGCGGTGGTGGCGGTGGCTCCACTGGACCATACAGCACCGGTGGTGTGGGCGGCCGTGGCGGCGGCATCATTCTTATCCACGCCTTTAACGTGAACTTCAACGGCGCCATTCAAGCCAATGGCCAAAATGGGCAAAACGGGAGTGGCCCCTGGTGGGGTGCTGGTGGGGGCGGCGCAGGGGGCAGCATCTCAATTACCGGCTATGACTTGAACCTAAATTCCACCTCTATTACTGCCACGGGGGGTGGTGTCGGGGGTGCCGGCGGCAAGGGACGTATTGCATTCTTCTACCAGAATAGTCATTCCATAAATAGTTCGAATCCCAGTGCGACACCCGTTCAGATTTATGTAGAAAGTACCGCAACGCCTACACCTACACTGAGTCTGACGCCCACAGCCACGGGCACGCTTACCGCGCCTGGCGAGTGGGGGAACGGACTGGATGGTGATGTGGTTATCAACAGCGGTCAGACCGTCAACTTGAATTCGGCCACGTTGATCGCCGGCCGCAGCTGTGCCGATGGCGGCGACGCCGTGGCGTACTCCGTGCTTGAACTGACCTCTCACACAGCCAAACTCCAAAAAGTGATCAGTGACGGGTGTCTGTCTCCCGGGGACAAGGTGCTCATGATCAACTTGCAAGGCACCTCGGCCAATTCTTTCAATGTCGGTAATTATGAGACCTTGCTGGTTTCCAACGTAGTGGGCGACACCGTCGTCTTTACTACGGCAAAGCAGAATTTCTACGGAAATGGCGCTGAGAATGACAACAACCTGGGCATCGCCACCAACAATCAGCGGGTGATGCTGATGCGCATACCCCAGTATCGCAACCTGACGGTAAACGGCACGCTCACCGCCTCTGCCTGGAATGGAGTGCGGCTGGGCGTATTGGCTTTTGAAGTGCAGGAGTTGTTTGACGGCACAGGAGGTTTAACGGTGAATTCCCTTGGATACAGAGGTGGCCCAGGTGGATTTAACCATAATGGTTATCCCATGTATGGCACCCAGGGCGAGAGTTATAAAGGCACCGGGATCGCTGCGAATGCGGCGAACGCGGGGGGTGGCGGTGCCCACCAGACTTCACAAGGTGAAGGTGCTGGAGGTGGCTACGGCAGTTCTGGCATTTATGCGGGGGACGCCGTCGGTGGGTCTCCGTATGGTGATTCCGCGCTTTCCAAATTGTATTTGGGTTCGGGTGCTGGAGGATCGGGTTCGGCATATAACTATCCAGATTCGTTAGGGGTAGCAGGCGGGGTTGGTGCCGGCATTATTTATATTAAAGTCGCTGCTGCGGAGTTTGATGGTTCGCTCGCAGCTGCAGGCGGCAGTGGTAGCTATGTTGGATCATCTGCCTCAGGTGGTGGCGCCGGTGGTTCAATCCGTGTTGAAGGGGGGGAGCTGCAGTTCAAGAACCTTGTTGCTACTGGGGGGATTGGCCCAGATATCCCTGGCGGCGGTGGGAATGGCGGCGATGGGAGTGTTGGCCGGATTGCCGTCTATTACCAGACGAGTTTTGACTATGTAAGCTCTAACCCTGCGCTTGGGTATAGCGGGATGCCGGGTGCACCCACACTCACCCCCACGCCGACTGAGACAGCCACGCCTTTGGCCCCTGTAGGCTGGCAGAACTGGGAATATTCTTACGGCGCTCAGCAGCCCCATGCGCCTTCGGGCGTGATCTACGCCACGCCAACGCCCTAGACTATCCCGGCGCTCCGCGGTTCAGCTCCTTGCGGTACTCCCGCCAGCGGGGCATCAGGCGGGTCATGTGGGCTTTGAAGACCTGGTTGTGGCTGGGTTCGATCAGGTGCACCAGCTCATGCACCACCACATATTCCAACAGGTGCGGCGGCCGTTTGGCCAGCTCGGTGTTGAGCCGGATGGCGCCGGTGGCCGTGTTGCAGCTGCCCCAGCGCGTCTTCATCTGCTGGATCGCCAGACCGCTGCTGCGCCGGCCGATGGCCGGCTCCCACTGGGCGATTAGCGGCAGCGCCGCGGCGCGCAGCTGCTCCCGGTACCAGGCGGCCACCTGCGCTGCCCGCCGCGCCCGGCTGGCCGCGCCGCGCACGGCCAGGCGCACCTGGCCGTCGCGCAGCTCCACCGCCGGGCCGCGGGCGCTCTTTACCAGCCGCAGCGGGTAGCCCTGACCCCACAGGTAGATCGTCTCGCCATCCAGGTAGCGCAGCGGGGCCTGCAGAGGCCGGCTGGCCAAGCGCTGCTGCTGTTGGCGGATCCAGCCCAGGTTGGCGGCCACGAACTTTTGCACCGCCCCCAGGCTCACCCAGGCCGGGGCCGAGACGCGCACCGCGCCGTGCGGCGCCTGCACGCGCAGGTTCAAGCGCTTGATGCGCTTGAAATGCACGTCCACCAATATATCTTCGACTTGGATCTGGGTGGTCATCAGCGGCAATTATAGGCAAGAAATTGCCAGGGTGTTCAGGTGGGTTGCGCCCGGTACCAGGTGGTCGTGGTGGTCTGCCGGAAGCCGATGCCCTGGTACAGGGCCGCGGCCGCCTCGCTTTGGTAGGAGACCTTGATCCGCTGGGCGCCCCGGGCCGCCAGCCGTTCGATCCCGGCCGACAGCATCGCCCGGGCCAGGCCCAGCCGCTGAAATTCATCCTCGACCCGCACCGGTTCGACCAGACCCAGCTTGGTGGTCGGGTCGAACCAGTACAGGGAATAGCCGGCTATCCGCCCATCGGCGGTCTGGGCCGCCAAGTCCAGCGCCGGGTTGTACAGCGAGCATTGCTCTAAACGCTGCGCTACGTCCGGCCCGTTGCGAGCCTGCATGGGGTGCGGCGCGTCTCTGCGCTCGGTGCGATCCACGATCGCGAAGCCCGCCCGCGGCGCCGATAGGGAAAGCCGCTCGGCAGCATCCATCCAGGCGGTGCGGTCTTGCTCGCTGGCTGTTAGTCCGGCGCCCAAGGCCAGCTCTTGAGAGACGCGATCGTCGTCACTCACCGGCACTTCGAACCCTTGGCCGGCGTGCTGCCGGGCATGCGCTAAAGCCCGGCTCCACAGCGCGCTGGGCGCCGGGCCGGTGGCGCCCACCGCGATGACCGGATCGCACTGCCAGGCCTGGTCGCTCCAGCTGGTCAGCAGGACGCCAGCGGCCGGTCCCTGGTCATCCACCCAAAAGAGCTTCTCGACTGCGTCAGAGCGCCGCGGCTTGCGCCACCACCACTGCACATCGGCGGCTTCCCACACGCCGGCCATAGGGTCGGCGCGGCGGGCGCGCTGCAACAGCGCGGTGGCCAGCTCCAGCGCCTTCAGCCCGGCGGCTTTTATCTCCCGCATCGACACTTCAGCCTCCTGCTCGACATAGTTCGCATGTCCTGGATTATAGACTCTGGCCCGCTGCCAAACAAAAAAGCGGGCTGCTTTAGCCCGCTTTTGTTTGACTTGGGGTGCACGGTCGTGCGCTTGTGGCGCTATTCCGTTACGCCCTGCACACGCAGGAAGTAGACATTGGTGATGTTGGCATCCTGGTCGCGGTTGGCGATGATCAGCAGCCCGGCATCGCCAGCGTCTTCTTCCTTGCTGAAGGCGCACACCAGGCCCACTTCCTCAAAACCGGCTTCGCTGCCGGTGAAGCAGTTCTGCCCATCGGTATCCCAGTCGCTGAAATCAAAGGCGTCGGCATAAAAGGCTTGCACATCCGCCGGGGTTTGGGCGGTAGTGAAGGTGACCATGTCAATGTCGCCGCCGGCCGCACTCAGCACCTGGCCCATGGCGAACTGCACGAACAGGCGCATGAACAGTGGCAATTCAACATTGTTCTGTTCCAGCCCTGGCATGCGCGGCACATCGTTCCACAGGTTGGCGGAGGAGTTGATGTTCCCGCTGCCGCCCAAGACGCTGTCCAGCAGGCCGCTGGCTTCATCGCCCAGCACACCGCCGACCGCATCGCCCACGGCGTCGTTTACCGCATTGCCGACCATGTCCTGAACTGTGCTGCCGAGATTGCAGGCCAGCGAGGCCAGCAGCAACAGCGAGACGATCAGAAGAATTCGTTTGGATCGCATGGGGTCTCTCCTCTTGTTGGCGAAGTTTGAATCTCTTGATAAGAACTTGTTTGCAAAGCTATTGTTATGCTTGACAGCCGAAAAAGCAAGCCCTGAATAAAGAACATATGTGCTATATATCCATCGCAAGGGGGAAAGCGATGGCTTATACGCTCAGCAATCTGTTGCAAGACATGTACACCGCCCTCGGCCAGCTGCGCCTGGGCGTCGCCACAGGCGGCAGCCCTGGCACGCTGGCCGATGCGGCGCTGGCCGGCCGGCACCGCGACGATGAATGGCAGGGTGGGGCGCTCTTCATCACCGCCGCGGCCGGCGCGCCGCCTGAGGGTGAGTTTGCGGCCATCGTCGCCTTCGACGCCGCAGCCGGCCTGTTCAATCTGGCGGCGGCGCTCAGTGCGCCGGTCGCCGCCGGGCAGGGCTACGGCCTGTCGGGCGGCTACTACCCGCTGGCCAGCATGATCGAGCTGGCCAATGCGGCCCTGCGCGGCCTGGGCGACCTGCCGCTGGTGGACGAAAGCCTGGCCACTCCGCACACCGGCAGCAGCTTCAGCGCCACGCTGGAATGGCCGCGCCGCCGCCCGGTGCGCATCGACTACCTGGCCATCCCCGGCCTGACGGCGGTCAGCCCGTGGCGCACCCTGCATGACTGGGACTTCATCCCCGCCGCGCCAGGGGAACCCGCCCTGATCTTGTTTGCCGATGCACTGGCCGCCGGGCGACCGCTGCGCATTTGGTACCAGGCCGCGCACCCTCAACTGCGCGCCGCTGGCGACCCGCTGGCGGACGGCTTGCCGCCGGAGCTGGCCGCCGCCGCCGGCGTGGAACGCGCCCTGCGCTGGCAGCATGCCCGCCAGGGCGGGGCGGATGTGCACCTGGCCGCCCAATGGGAGCAGGCCCAGCATGAACTGGCCGCCGCCAAACGCGCCTTCCCCATCTGGCGGCCGCGGCGGGCGGCCCGCCTGCTGGCCGTGGGGCGCTGAGATGGGAACCAGAATTGTTGGGGGCTGCTGGCTAGAAGGACTGCGCCATCAGGATGAAATAGCCGAAGTAGACCAGGCCATACAGCAGCGGCGAGAGCAGCAGCCCGCCCGCCTGCAGCGCTTTGCCCTGGCGATAGGCTTTCCAGCCGGCGATCGTCGTCGCCAACAAGATCAGCGGATAGGCCAGGATCGGCAAAAAGATGATGTGCTTCTCCGGCGTGGCACCGCCCTCGTAGATGTTGGCCAGCAGAAAGGCAGCCAGCGCCCACACCAGCAGCGTGACCAGCATCAAAACTTGCAGGGCGATCAGGGCGGCCACCTGGCAGCCTTTGGGGGTCTCAACCAATGGGGGATTGTCCATCTCCAATTGCCTGCCCTTCTTGCCGGTGATTATACGCGGCTTGGCGGAGCTCTGCGATGAACACCCTGCGCGTCTATCCTGGGGCCAGCAACCCCAGCCACGAGATCAGCCTGAGTGACGGCGTGCAAACCTGGGGTCTGCGCTTGGACGGCGGCCCCAAGGCCCTGCAGGAGGAGCCCATTACCCCGTCCACCCTGCGTTTCAACGCCCTTTCCGGCTTCGGTGCCTGGGAACCGGGCCTGGCTGAGGTCGAACAGCGCGACTGGTCTGGCGGGCGCGGCCAGGCGCGCTTCTCCAGCGAGGCCGAGCTGGCCCGCAGCTTCCATGACAGCCAAAACGCCTGGACGCAGACGTCTGGCCTGCTGCTGCCCGCGCCGCAATGGCGGCTGGCCAGCGGTGTGCGCCCCGCCGTGCAGCGGCTGCCGGGCAGCCTGGCGTGGCGCTCGCTGACCGGCGAAACCCGGGCCTTGGCGGCGCAGTTCAGCCTGGGCGACCAGAGCCTGGCCGCCCGCCAGGTGTGCGTCTGGCTGCGTCGGGTGGGCTCGCCCGCCGCGCTGCAGCTGGCCTTGCACCAGGATGCAGCCGGGCAACCAGGGGCCGCCCTGCCCGGCGCGCACAGCAGCTTGCACAGCGCCGAGATCCGCGATGTGGTCAGCTTCTTTCACGCCTTCCATCTGCAGGATTGGCAGGGCGACCTGGACGCCTACACCAGCTATCAGCTGGTGTTGCGCGGCTCTCCGGAGGACAATGCTGCCAACCACTGGGAGCTTGGCGTGCATCCCAAGCAGGCCGGCGGGCACACTTCGCCGGATGGGGCGGTTTGGGCGCCGGTGCGCTTTTGCCCGTATCTGCGTGTGCAAGACGCCGGCCTCAAGCGCCGGTTTCACTTCTTCCACTTTGAGGATTGTTTGTACGCCTGGGATGTGCGCCCCGACGGCAGCGCCTCGCACCTGTATTTGAATGGGGAGCGCGGCCTGGCCACCGGCTGGTCGGCCACCAGCCTGGAGGATGCCGACAAGGCCTGGCAGCCGGGCCAGTGGGCCGGGGCCTGGCTGCGCATCCGCAAGGGCCGGGGCGCCGGCCAGGCGCGCCAGCTGGCCGATAACTCGGCCAGCGAGCTGGCCCTGGCCGAGCCTTGGGACCAACTGCCGGATGCGACCTCGGAGTATGCGATCTACGCCAGCGACGTTTGGCAGGACATTAGCCCCGGGGGCGGCGACCAGTTTGACGGCCCGGTGACCGCTGTCACCACTCTGGGTGCGCAGGCCTACTTTGCGCGCGGCGCCGGGCTGCCCATTCTGCGTATGCGCTACAACACCGCGCTGAGCGTCCCGGCTCACCAGTTCGCCGATGATGGTCATGCGGCAGACTGCTTGCAGGCCGCCCTCCACCCACTGCACGGCCCACAGATCTGGCGCGGCTTGCAGGCCGCCGATACGGCCTCGCGTGCCGCGCCCAGCGCCTGGGGTGTATCGCTCAGCTTTGGCGCTGCCATTTCGCTGGGCAGGCGCTCGACCCTGCTGGCGTTTCTGGAGCATGGCGGCCAGCTGTGCGCGCTCAAGTCGAACGGCCTGTGGCCGCTGGGCCCGGATGACCTGGCCCGCCCCAGCCAACTGGACCTGGCAGCCCGGCCTAGCCCGCAGGAGCCAGCTTGGGCCCGGCAGGGCGAGGACCTGTGGCTGGCCTGGGGGTCGAGCCTGCTGCGCTACACCGGCAGTGCCTTGAGCGACGAAAGCCCTGCCAGGGGCCAGGGGTTGCCGGCCGAACGCGCCGGCACAGTCTCGGCCCTGCAGCCACTGGACGCGCAGCGCATGCTGGCCGCGTTGGACGCGGGCCAGGGCGTTTCCAGCTTGCTGCTGTGGGCCGAGGGCAGCTGGCATGAGCTGATGCGTGCGCCGCAGGCCGGCCAGCCGATGCAGGCTCTGGCCGTGCAGCGCGGCCCCGGCATGCGCCCGCGCCTGTGGCTGGGCTTGGGCGGCGACCTGGCCTATCTCGACCTGCCGCGCGCCGCGCAATCGCCGCTGGGCGATGCCGGCCTGGCTTACCAGCACGAGGCGGTGCTGGTGGGCGGCACGATAGATATGGGTGCGGCGCGCCTGCCCAAGTACTTGCGCAGCCTCAGCCTGCTCAGCCGCAACTTGGGCGCCGGGGTGCAGGTGCATCTGGACGTGCAGGTGGATGGCGAGATCGGCACCTCGCGCTGGCGCACCCTGGGCGCCTTCTACTCTTCGCCATTGGACAGCCTGTCGCTCAACCTGGGCCAGCTTTACACGCTGCGGCCGCGCCTGCGCCTGCTTACCAGCCAGGCAGACCGGCCGCCCGTGGTACTGACCACGCATCTGGAAGGTTTCGCACGCACCCCGTTGCGCTACCGCTGGACCCTGCGGCTGCGCCTGAACAGCGCCCAGCCGGACCGCAGCGGCGATCCACAGCCAGCTCCTGAAGCCTTTGTGGCCTGGCTGCAGCGCGTCGCCCGCCGGGCGCGCAAGATCCGCATGCGCTCCATTTGGGTCGACCTGGACGAAAAAGACGTGCTGGTGGAACCGCCGGCTTTGCAGCGCGAGCATGGCGCAGACGGCGGCTGGGGTGGCGTATTGACCCTGGTCTTGCGGGAAGGATAGGGAACCATGAGCAGCTTTGTGTACAACGCCGCCAAACTGGGGCTTTTGCTGGGCGACTTCAACCTGGAGCAAGACCAGTTCAAGGTGGCCTTGCTCGGCCCCGGCTACGCACCGGACCCGGACGGGCAGGCCTTCTTCAGCGACATCAGCGCCGAAGCCAGCGGCACGGGCTACACGGCCGGCGGCCAGTCGCTGCAAAACGCGGCGCTGCTGCGTGACGACGCCAACGATCGGGTGCTGCTCAGCGCTGATGGGCTGATCTGGACGGTGGCGACTTTCGTCACCAAAGGCGCCCTGATCTACAAGTCCACCGGCGACCCGGCCACCAGCCCGCTGCTGGCTTTCATCGACTTCGAGGAGGAGCTGGAATGCGCCGGCGAGGACTTCGTCCTGCAGTGGCATGAGCACGGCATTCTGGCCTTGGGGGATTAGCATGACCAACTGGGCTTCTTCGGTGATCGAGACCCATCCGGCTGCGGCAGACCTGCCCGTGGCCGAGCGCAGCCGCTTCGGCCTGCACCTGCGCCGGCCTGGCCGCCGGCGCCTGGCGCTGCTCAGCGGCGCGCCGGTGCACTACTACCACTCGGCCAGCCGCAGCTGGCAGGAGATCGACACGCGCTTGCAGGCCCGCGGCGACGGCAGCCTGGGCGCACCGGGTCTGCCCTTCCGGCTGGAGCTGGACGGCAGCGTCAGCGTGGAAGGCGCCGCGCGGGCGGCCGCTTTGCATCGCCACAAAGCCTGGCGAGTGGGCTTCTTTGCGGCGGGCCGCTTCCATGAGCTGGCCCGCCTGGGGCCGGGCCAGGTGCATGCTGACCAGTTGCGCCGCCAGGCCGGCGCCTTCCGCCACCAGATCACTCTGCTGCCCGGTGGGCTGCGCGAGGAATTGCTGCTGGCAGAGCTGCCGCCGGCGCCTGCTGAGCGGGATGCTCAGCTGGTGGTGGAGAGCCTGCTGCCCGCCGGGGGCTTCCCAGCCGGCTGGCTGGGCGAAGCCCAGCGCGGGACGTTGCGCTTCCCCATGGGCTGGGCCCAGGACGCGGCCGGCCAGCGCCTGCCGCTGGCGCGCTGGGTGCAGCTGGAAAAACAGGGGCTGCGCCTGTACAGTGGCGTGCCGTTTGACTGGCTGCAGCAGGCCGAATTCCCCGTGGTGCTGGACCCGGATATTGATATCAGCGGGCATGTGGGCGACGGCACCATTTGGGGCGCCAATACCAGCACGTCTTCCGGACAAACCAACACCGCCACGCAGCTCACCGTAGGCGGCCGCCTGGCCAGCGGCGAACCTTATGTCTGGCGCAGCTACCTCAAGTTCGACACCTCCAGCCTCGGGCTGGCCGCCGTAGTGGAGAAGGCCAACCTCACGCTCTACGTGGTTACCCTGCAGAACTATCTGGCCTGGACCATTCACCTGCGCCAGTACAACTGGTCTGCGCATGATGCCTTCTCTGGTGGGACGCGTGAAGCGGCTTGGGACGGTTTGTTGGCGGCCGCCAATACGGCAGTCATGGGCACCAGCTCAAATCCGGTAGGGACCTACCTGACCACGGCTGATCTGCCCACTGCTTGGATCAACATTTTGGGCAATACCTACTATGGTTTGCGCTGCAACCAGGAGGGTTACGGCTACCCCAACAACCAGGGCGGCATGCATGAATATGCCTCGGCCAATCATGGCAATCCGCTCTACCGGCCTGTGCTGGCGCTGGAATATCTGGCGGGCTATCCGCGCAGCGGCCCACTACCGCTGCGCGCCCGCCTGCTGCCGCCGCGGCCGCGCCTGGCGGACACGCGCCAACGGCTCAGCGCCCGCGCCCGGCGCACCGCGCTAACGGCGCGCATTGCCCGCAACTAGGAGCAGACATGCAGAATGAAGATAGCATTTGGATCTTGGAGAGTCCCTTGGTAATGGTGGCCGGTGAGCAGATCGCCTTCAGTGTTGACTGGCAGGGCGCCGCCAATGTGGCCAACCCCACCGCCCAAGTCTTCAAGAACGGGGCCGATATCACCGCCCAGACCATGGACGCTGCCGACCAGCACCTGGTGAACGGCAATGTGCAAACCCTCAAGCGTTTGCGCGCCCGCCCCCAGGATGGCGGGGCGCGTTATGTGCTGCTGGTGCAAGCTGAGGTGGATGGCAACCTGGAACGGCGCAAACTGCTGGTGCACGTCGCCCGGGCGGGCGAAGAGCATTAAAGACAAAGGCACGCAAGCTTGCGTGCCTTTGCCCGGAGCCACGACCCAAGGGGTCAGGCGCCTGCATCAATGTTCAACGATGACCAGTGATCTAGCCGCCGAACAGACGCTGCCACCAGGACTTCTGCTTGCCGGCAGTGCTTGTGCGGGCCTTGGAAGCAGCCGTCTTGGCCGCCGTCGCCTTCTTCGAAACAGTCGCCTTGGCGGCGGTGCTCTTCTTGGCAACGGTCTTCTTGGCGGCGGTAGCCTTCTTCGAGACAGTCGCCTTGGCGGCGGTGCTCTTCTTGGCTACAGTCTTCTTGACGGCTGCGCCTTTGGCAGCCGCCTTTTTGGCGGTGGCCTTGGTGGCGGCGCTGGCCCGCTTCACGGCAGCCTTGGTGGTCTTCTTGGCTGCTGCGGCCTTGCTCGCTACCTTCTTTCCAGTACTTGTGGCCATTCTTCCTCCTTGAACGGAAGTGTTATCTCATGATTATAGGCAATGCAAAAAAACAATGCAACAAAAAAACGCGCAAGGAGTTTGCGGTTACAAAGCTTTACTTCTTCTTGCCTTTGGCTGCCGCGCTGCTGGCATCGAACGCCGCGCCGAGCGCCACGCCTATGGCAATGCCCAGGCCGATGTTGTCCAGCGCCACCCCCAGGGCCACACCGATCGCAATGCCCACGGCAATACCGCTGCCATTGCCGAAGCCGCTGGTGCCTTCTGCTGATTTCTTTTCTTTGGCCATTTTTGCCTCCGTTCATATTCTAGCAAGAAAGGGGATCTCTCATGCAAACTGTTGACTTGACCGTTTTGTTACAGGTGATCAATGCGGCCGGCGTGGTTGGCTTGCTCGGCTTCATGGTCATGGCCTTCTACCGGGGGGACCTGGTCGCCCGCAGCCTGCTTGATCGTATTCTGGCGCTGTATGAAAAGCAGCTGACCGAACTGAGCGAACGCATCCTGAAGCGCTTGGAGGAGGTGGTGACTCGCAAACCATATTTAGCTGATTAGCTGCCCATATCCACGCATTCCGGGGAGCGGGACGAAGCAATCACAAGGTTCTGGCTCTCGCTCGCAATCAGCAATCGACAATCAGCACTCAGCACTCAACTAAGGGAGGAAATCATGGAACAACTCATCTTCTGGCTGGCCGGCGTCTTGGGCGTCCCACTGGTCAACGCCCTCAAACAGCGTTTCGGCCTGCAGGGCCGGGCAGCCATGTGGCTGACCGCCGCCGTGGCCGCCGGCCTGGCTGTGCTGGCCCTGGCCGCCGGTGGGCTGCTCGGCTCGCCGGCGGGCTGGGAGCCGGAGCAGCTCTTCACTGCCTTCGGCCAGGTGATGGCGGCGGCCACCCTGGCCTACAAGCTGCTCAGCGGCCAGTAGCGCTTGCCAAGGGGCGGGCCTGAGACAGGCCCGCCCCCCTTGCGCCGGTTCGGGCCTACAGCCGTACGCCCTAACGACTTCAAATCCCCGATGGGGCCGCTCTCTGCTAGAATCCTGGCATGCCATGGCACATGGTCGATCTTCGCCAGCAACCAACCCTGCACCTACAGGCCGCCGAAGTACTGGTGGCCGCCTTCGCCCACATCTCCGCCTGGCCCACGCTGGACGCCGGGCGGCGTGAAATCGCCGGCTTGCTGGAAGACGAGGACAACCTGCTGCGCGGCGCGCTGGACCCTGCCGGTCGCCTGCTGGGCTGGGTCGGGGCGCTGCCCACCTACGACTACGCCTGGGAGCTGCATCCTCTGGCCGTGCTTCCCCAGCAGCAAGGCCGCGGCATGGGCGCCGCCCTGGTGGCCGACCTGGAGCAGCAGCTGCGCGCCCGCGGTGCGCTAACCGTCTACCTGGGGGCGGACGACGAGATCGGCCAGACCTCGTTGGCTGGCCAAGACCTGTTTCCCGATGTGCTGGCTCAGGCAGCCGGGCTGCGCAATATCAACCGCCACCCTTTTGAGTTCTATCAGAAGCTCGGCTACAGTGTGGTCGGCGTCATTCCGGATGCGAACGGGCCGGGCAAACCCGATATTTTGATGGCCAAGCGCCTGGCGCCGGGGAGCCCATGAACACCGCTGAACTGACCGCCGCGCTTCAAGCCCGCATGGCGGCGCGTGGCGCGCAGCCCCTGCCGCCCGCTGGGGCGCCGCTGCCTTTGCACTTTGCCAGCCCGCAGGGCGAGTGGTGGTTGGCCCTGGCTGCGCAGCAAGCCGATGCCGGCGCCTGCCAGCAGGCGTTTGAGGCCGGCCTGCAAAGCCTGCTGGCGCTGGCCAGCCAGTCGGCGGCCCGGCTTGTTTTGGCCGTGTCCTTTACCTCCGTCGCAGCCGGGCAGACACCTTCGTATCGCCGGGCGCTGAAGAAGTATTCCAATTCCGTGATCTTCGAAGACCTGGGCATTCACCTGTGGCTGGCCAGCCCGGCCGAATGGATCGAGCTGCAGCCCACCCAGGTCAGCCCTTTCCTGCGCGACCTGAACCGCTGGATTGCCGGGCGCAAATCAGCGTAGACGACAGAACAGTTTTCGTAGGCAGGCGTATCTAGTCCCTTTGCCCTCCTTCTTGCAGTTCTGTGAGGCAAATTCATCGAGTGATTCTGTAGAATTAAATCCAGTTGGCGCGCTGCCTTTCAGGAGGGAAGAATGGTTCAACGCCGCAGTCTTGGTTGTTGGGGGCCAATCATGGGGATGTTCATCTCTTTCATGGCCCTGCTTGCCCTGGCATTTGCTTTCCGTTTGGAAATTCATTCACCTAACTTCAGTCTGCGCTTTGGGCCGCAATGGCTGGAGGATGTGCAGTCTGCCGCTGCCGGCGTACTGACGTCCACCGCCTCACCTCAGCCGGTCAACGCCCACGGCCTTGAGCTTGGCGGCGACAGCATCGGTTTGCCCATTCCCACTGCCACGCTTTCCGTGATGTTTGGCGGGCTGGGTAAGGAAGGCAGCGGAGTCGGCCTCAACGCTGGGGTGGATGGCCTGCTGAACCTGAATGCCGCAGTGGGTGGGGGCGAGGGTGTGCAGCTTGACTTGAATGCTGGCGATGGCCCTCAGGTCGGCGTCGATGTCGGCGGGGGCAATGGCGTCAATCTGGATCTGGATACGGGCCTGGGTGTGGGCGCCGATG
This sequence comes from Anaerolineales bacterium, assembly GCA_026129305.1. GTDB lineage: Bacteria > Chloroflexota > Anaerolineae > Anaerolineales > UBA11579 > JAMCZK01. The sequence goes on along the minus strand of JAHCII010000007.1, from coordinate 74,753 downwards.
TGGGCATTGATCCCGATGAGGGCATTAATGTGGGTGTCGACCTGCCGGGCGAAGATCTGGATGTCGGCGTCAACATAGGTTCCGGAGGCTGCACGGTCTGGTTACTCGGCCAGTGCATCGTCCCTTAGCCATAAAACGGCTGCGAAGCAGCCGTTTTTTTCTTAGCTCTTCAGCCAGGCCAGCAGATCTTTGGGGTCCCATGCGTTGATCACGTCTTTGGCGGTCACCCAGCCGCGCCGGGCGGTGGCCACGCCGTAGGACAGGAAATCCATGTGATCGCTGTGGTGCGCGTCGGTGTTGATCGCCAGCTTGATTCCCATCTCTACCGCCCGGCGGGCCTGCACATCATCCAGGTCCAGCCGCCGCGGGTTGGCGTTGATCTCCAGCGCCGTGCCGGTTTCGGCGGCGGCTTTCAGCACGGCGTCCCAGTCCAAGTCAGCGCCTTCCCGGTCGGGCAGGTTGCGGTTGCTGGGGTGGCCGATGATGTCCACATGCGGGTTGTGCATCGCCGCCAGTAGGCGGTCGGTGACCTGGGCGCGTGACTGGCGCATGCTGATATGCAGCGAGGCGATCACGATGTCCAGCTCGGCCAGGGCCTCGTCTGGCAGGTCCAAGGTCGTGTCGGCGCGCATGTCCACCTCGATGCCATGTAGGATCAGCAGGCTGTCGCCCATCTTTTTGCGCGCCTTTTCGATCTCTTTGCGCTGCTCTTGCAGGCGCTCCGGAGTCAGACCGTTCACCAGGCCCAAACTGGGCGAGTGGTCGGTGATGGCGATCACCTTGTAGCCGCGCTGCCGGGCGGCTTCTGCCATTTGCAGAATACTCATCTGCCCGTCGCTCCAGGTGGTATGCATATGCAGGTCGCCCTGAATGTCTTCTGTGGTCACCAGCTTGGGCAGGGCGCCTTTGAGCGCCGCTTGCACTTCGCCGCGATCCTCACGCAGCTCTGGTGAGATATAGGGCAGGCCCAGCACGGCGTAGACTTCTTCTTCCGTGGCGCATAACAGCTCGCTGCCATCTTCTTTTAAGAAGGCCTGGTCAGACAGCGAGAGGCCTTTGTCCAGGGCCATCTCGCGCAGGCGCACATTGTGGTCTTTGGAGCCGGTGGCGTATTGCAGGGCCGTGCCGTAGCGTTCTGGCCGGTGCACCCACAGCTGGGCGCGCATGCCATTGTGGAATTCCACACTGGATTTGACCGTTCCCTGGCCCAGCACCCGGGCCACATTGGGCAGGGCCACGAAGGCGGCAATGACTGCCTCAGGTTGCTCGGCGCCTACGATCAGATCAATATCGCCCACCGTGGCGCGCATGCGCCGCAGGCTGCCAGCCATTTCTGCCGCCTTCACCCCCGGCAGCTTGTGGATGACTGCCAGCAGTTCTTCGGCGAAAGGCAGCACGCTGCCCAGCGGCAGGCGCCCGCTGCGCCGCCCCAGTGATTCGATGCCGGCCAAGATCTTGATCTCGGACTTCTCGCCCATGCCGGGCAGGTCGCGCAGCTTGCCTGCTTCGGCGGCTTCTTTTAGCTGGGCGATGCTCAAGACCCCCAGTTCTTTGTAGAACATGCCGACTTTCTTGGGTCCCAGGTCCGGGATTTGCAGCAGTTCGGCCAGTTCAGCCGGCACGTCTTGTTTTAGTTTCTCCAGGAACTGTAGCTGGCCGGTGGCCAGCAGTTCATCGATCTTCTCCGCGATGGCCTTGCCCACCCCGGGGATCTCCAGCAGGGCCTTGATGCCGCCTTGTTTCCAAATGTCGTTGACATCCCGGCCCAGGCCGGTAAGGCTTTCAGAAGCTTTGCGATAAGCCAGCGTCTTGTAGATCACCTCGCCGCGGATTTCGAGCAGGTCGGCCACCAAAGCGAAGACATCCGCCAGTTCCTTGTTTGTCATGCCCTGATTATACGCCGCCTGCTTAAAAGCAAAGGGAGGGCAGTGCTTGGTTCGGACTGCCCTCCCTTTGTGAACCTCTAGTGGAGAGACCTACTCGAAGAGGCCTTCCAGCGCCTTGCCAGCCTTCTCAATGGCGTCATTGATGCGCTCGCCCAAGTCTTCGGCGACCTCTGCCCCGGCATCACGCAACTCACCCAGGCGCTCAGAGAGCGCGTCCTGCTGCTTTTCCAGCTCCACGATCTGACGGTCCAAGGCGATGCGCGCATCGGCGCCTTTGTCCTTGGCCTGGGCACGCAGCAGATCCAGGCGGGCATTGACCTCATCCAGCTTGGCTTGGGCCTTCTGTTGGTATGCTTCGAAATTGTTGTTCATAGTTCCGTCTCCTTTTCTGCCAAAACGCCTCTCGCGTTAAGGCCGTTACCCATGCTAGGCTATGTTTATGTTCCCCTCATATTCTGCGCAACCTGACAAGAGATTCGGGAGCCTATGTTATAATTTCCTTCTGTGCCTTGACATGGAATCATGCAGGGCGCTGAACAGATATTCCACAGTGAAAGGTGGTGTGGGTTTTGCCGAAAGTAGTGCTGAGACCAGGCGAGTCGCAGCAATCTTTGTTGAAGCGCTTCCGCAAGAAAGTGGCCCGTAGCAAAGTGCTTAGCACGGTGCGCCGCAAGCGCTGGTTCGTTTCGACCAGCGAAGAGCGCCGCATTTCCAAGCAGAAGGCTATTCGCAAGGCGCAGCGCCGGCAGTCTGAACGCAACGACTAGTCGTGCGGGTGCAAAGATCGATACGACATAGAAAAGCGAGGGCATGCCCTCGCTTTTTGTTTGCAAACTGCGGAATCAAAAAGGGCGAGACATAGTCTCGCCCTTTTTGTATTAATAAAGATCAATTACTTGAAAGCACCCATCACCCAGTCGATGACGAGCTTCAGCAGAGCGCCGGTGGTGGCGGCAGAGACGGCACCACCGGCGCCTTCTACAACACCACTCACAATCTCACCCAGCATCGGGATCTCAGGCAGCACAACAGTGCTGAAGGCGCGCAAGGCCAGAGCGATAATCAGCCAGCCGGTCAGGTCCTTTGTGCCAGACAGGTGCAAGAAACCACCTACCACGGCCAGTAGAGCAATTAGCCCGCTGACTATGCCCGGCAGAGCAAGGTTCACACCCACACCTTTGAGCAGGCCCAAAAGCACCGAAACGACGAGTGCGATGACCCATGCCCACTTACCAAGACTCTTTGCGTCCATCTATTCTCTCCTTTAGAGAAAGTTTGCGGCAATCGCCGCTCACTACTATTAACCCTCTACTCATTTTGGGGTTGCACGCAATTTGCAAATATTAATAAATGTGTGAAATGGAGAACAAAGAGACTTAAGCTTGGCGCTGCGTGATTGTCCGCCGGATGTCACGTTGGTGGCCCTGCAAATGCAGGTACATCAGCCGCAGCATTTGGCCCACCTGGGCTTCGCCCAGGGCCGGATGGCGGCCGCTGTGTTCCAGGCTGGCATCGTCCAGCCCGCGGGCAAAGGCCACCGTGGCTGCCCGGCGCTGGGCGAACTCCGCCAGCAGCCGGGCCTTATCCCAGTCGCTCAGCTCTGCGGTGTGTTCAGCGTTCCATTGGTCGATGTTGAAACCAGGCTCCACGCCCTGGCCGCCCTCGCTTACCCGGCGGATCAGGCGCAGCATGCTGCCTTCCACTTCGGTGAAGTGGGCCAACAGGTCGTGCACCTTCCACCCTGGGCCATCGCTGTACACTTGGGCGTCCCAGTCCTGGGGCTGCAAGCCCTCAAAGAATTCCAGGGTTTTAGCGCCCTCAGCTTCCAGGCTGTCGGCGAGTTGTTGGGCCAGTTCGCTCATGGTTATCTTTTGAACAGGTTGGAGAGCAGGAACCACAGATTGGCCGGGCGTTCTGCCAAGCGGCGCATGAAATACGGATACCACTGTTGCCCAAAGGGCACATACACGCGCACCTGGTAGCCGTCGGCGGCTAGTTGGCGCTGCAGCTCATTGCGGATGCCGTATAGCATCTGGAATTCGAATTGAGATTTGGGCAGGCCGATCAGTTCGGCGTGCTCCCGCGCGAAGCGGATGCGTTCTTCGTCGTGCGAGGCGATCGCCGCCACCGGCGGCCAGCTGCCGTTGCCGCCGCGCGCCACCGCGCCTGCGCTCTCGTGCAGCAGCAGGTCGGCCTGGCGGTCAAAGGCCGCGTCCACATCGGCCTTGTGCGGATAGGCGATCTCGGCCGGCTCCATATAAGCGCCCTTCACCAGACGGATGCGGGCGCCTTCGGCCAGCAGTTCCATCACGTCGCTGTCGCTGCGGTACAGCGCAGACTGGATCACCACGCCCAAGTTGTTGAAGCCAGCGGCGCGCATTTCCCGGTAAAGGCGCAGGGTGGCGTCCACCCGGGCCGACTCTTCCATGTCGATGCGCACGAACAGGTCATGCGTGCTGGCCGTTTCCAGAATGCTCTTCAGGTTGCGGGCGCACAGCTCTTCGTCCAGCTTCAGGCCGATTTGGGTCAGTTTGATGGAAATGCCGGAGCGCAATCCGCTCTGCGCCAGGCGCGTCAGCAACTGCTGGATCTGCAGGCGGGCGTCGTTAGCGGCGGCTTCATCCGCCGTGTGTTCGCCCAGCAGGTCCAGCGTGGCGTCCAGGCCGTCGCCGTTCAGGCGCCCCACAGCTTGCAGGGCCGTCTCGATCGTGTCGCCGGCCACAAAGCGCCGGGCCGCCCGGCGTGCAAAAGGCAGGGCCATGACCAGCCGGCGCGCCCAGCTTGCTTGAGAAAGATAAATTAGAAAGTTACGTAGCATAGGTTTATGGGATGTTGCTGGGATTCATTTGTTGCTAATTCCCCTGATTCTAGCACGGAATCCCAGGTGATATACTTTTCCCGATTTGCCCATGACCCTCTTGCGCATCCGTCCCCGTACATCGTTTGCCCGTTGGTTTGCCAGCCTCATGCTGCTGGGGGCGGTGGTATTGACCACCTTCCAATTGATCGCCTACAGCCGTGACCGGGCCAATTTCCCTTCCGGTTTGGTGGTGGCCGGCGTGCCAGTGGGCGGCATCAGCCGCCAGGCCGCCGCCGAACGCCTCTTGTCCGTCTATGGTCTGCCGGTGGAATTGCAATACGGCGACGCCCTGATCCACATGCCGCCGGCTCAGGTGGAGTTTGCCCTTAATCTCGAGGCGATGATCGCCGCCGCAGACCTGGAGCGCACCAGTTCTTCCTTCTGGGGCGGTTTTTGGGACTATCTGTGGGGCAACACATCCAGCCCCAGCGAAGTTCCGCTGGATGCGCGCTATTCCGAAGAGCGCCTGCGAGACTATCTGCTCCGCGAAGTCGGCACCCGCTACGACAAGCCGCCTGCGCCGGCTCAGCCGGTGGCCGGCACCACCCAGTTTGACCTGGGTGAGCCTGGCACCGTTCTGAACGTGGACCAGGCCCTGCGCGAAATTGAACAGGCGCTCTTTTCTCCCAGCCAACGCACCGTGCGCCTGGCTCTGCAGGAGAGCAGCCCGGCGCGGCCCAACCTGGAGAACTTGCAGGTGCAGCTGCAGCAGATCATGGATGTGGCTGGCTACGACGGCCTGGCCGACATCTACTTCCAGGATCTGGCTACTGGCCAGGAACTGCACTTCATCTATCAGGGCGGGCGCAACCTGCAAACCGAACCAGACATCACCTTCTCGGCCATGAGCCTGATCAAGATCCCTTTGCTGGTCTCGGCCTATGCCCATATGGACCAGCCGCCCACTGAGAACATTCAGCGCCTGTTGAACGGCATGGTGATCCTGTCTGACAATGCGTCTTCGGATGCTTTGATGGAAACCGTGATTGACCCGCTGCAGGCGCCCATCCGCGTCAGCGAAGACATGCAAGCCCTGGGGCTGGAGAACACTTTCATGGCGGGCATGTTCCGCCTGGGTTCGCCTTTGCTGCGCACCTTTGTGACCCCGGCCCAGGCCCGCACCGACGTGGACACCGATCCCGACCCGTACACCCAGACTACGCCCTCTGACATGGGCATGCTGCTGGCGGATATGTACCAGTGTGCGGTGAGCGGCGGCGGTTCCCTGCTGGCCGTCTTCCCGGAACTCATCACCCAGGCCGAATGCCAGGATATGCTCAACCTGCTCAGCCAGAACCGGATTGCTCTGCTGCTGGAGGCCGGCGCACCGGAAGGCACGCGCATCGCCCACAAGCACGGTTGGGTCACCAACCCCAACACAGGCGTGATCAACACCATGGCCGATGGCGGGATTGTCTTCACCCCCACTGGCGATTACGTGATCGTGATCTTCCTCTACCATCCGGTGCAGTTGGTCTACGATCCCATTTCGCGTATGTTCGCCAGCCTGGCCGAAGGCGTCTACAACTACTACACCCTGCCGGACCGGGAATTCCCCAGCGACTAACCGCGTGGCCCCTGTCGTATAATCCCGCCTCATGACCAAAGAAGAAATACAAGCGCTGCAAAAAGAGCTGGACTTGCTCTACCAGGTGGCGCAGGCTGTCAGTAGCTTTGAGTTGGGTGAAGTGCTCAACGAGATCGTGCGCATTGCGGCCGAAGTGACCGGCGGTGATTCGGTCCTGGTCTACCTGCTGGACAAGCAGGAAGACGAATTGGTCCTGCGCGCCTCGCGCAACCCGCATTCTGCGTTGCTGCAGAAGATCAAGCTCAAACTGGGCGAGGGCATCACCGGCTGGGTGGCCCTGCAGCAAGAACCGGTAGCGCTCTCGCAGGGGGCCAGCAAGGATATCCGCTTCAAGGGTTTCCGCAGCCTGCCGGAGGACCGCTTCGAGGCTTTCTTGTCCGTGCCGATCCTGGGCAAGCGCGGCCTGGTGGGCGTGATCAATGTGCAGCACAAGCAGCCGCACCCGCACGCCGAGATGGAAATCAAGCTGCTGGCCGCGGTGGGCAAGCTGGTGGGTGGGGCGGTGGAAAACGCCCTACTGCTGGACGAAACCCTGGCCTTGAAAGAGGCCCTGGTCATGCGCAAGCTGGTCGAGCGCGCCAAGGGCGTGCTGATGCGCCGCCGCAACCTCTCCGAGCCGGAAGCCTACAAGCTGCTGCAAAAAGAGAGCATGGACACGCGCAAGTCCATCAAAGAAGTGGCTGAAGCGGTGCTGCTGATGGATAAGCTCTCGTTTGGCGAATGACTCCCTTGCGTCATTCTGAGCGGATTAACAAGCTCACACCGGGGCGCCGAACCTGGGTAGCGAAGAATCCACGCAGGCATATCTTCTGGAATGCCATAAAACGCAAGTCTACTAAAGCTGGTTCCTAAACTCCCTATTGACAAGCACCTCCCTTTTGCCGTAACATGTCGCCTTGTGGGCAACGCAATGGCGCGTTGACCACGCAAATTCAGGAAGACAACGGAGTCTCCCGAGCGGTCCTTTGGCCTCTCGGGAGACTTTTTTGTTGCAAACTATCAAGGAGTGAAAATGGCAATACCTGCAAAAATCTCCAAGCTGGTCAAGGACCACAAAATTGAAATGATCGATCTGCGCTTCGCAGACACCCTCGGCGTCTGGCAGCACGCCAGCGTGCCGGTCGGCGAGCTGGATTCGGTGCTGGAAGATGGCATGGGCTTTGACGGCTCCAGCATCAAGGGCTTCCAGAACATTTACGACTCAGACCTGTTGCTGCGCCTGGAGCCGGACAGCGCCCATGTGGACCCCTTCCTCTCCATCCCCACGCTCAGCTTCGTGTGCACCGTGCACGACCCGGAGCGCGGTGTGCGTTACAGCCGTGACCCGCGCTTCATCGCCGAGAAGGCCGAAGCCTATTTGAAGAAGAGCGGCGTGGCCGATACCAGCTATTGGGGACCGGAAGCGGAATTCTTCCTCTTTTCGCATTCCTCCTACACCACCGACCCGCACAACATGGGCTTCAAGCTGGACAGCCCTGAAGGCGGCTGGAACACCGGCGAGCAGCCCGGCGAAAACCTGGGCTACCGCATCGCGCCCAAGAGTGGTTATTTCCCCCTGCCGCCTTTTGACACCCTGCAAGACGTGCGCAGCGAGATGAGCTTGCTGCTGCGCGACTGGGGCATTGATGTCGAAATGCACCACCACGAAGTGGCCTCGGCCGGCCAATGCGAAATTGACATGCGTTTTGACAGCCTGGTCAGCATGGCTGACAAAGTGGTCAAGTACAAGTACGTGGTGCGCAACACGGCCCGCCGCCACGGCCTGACCGCCAATTTCATGCCCAAGCCGCTGTTTGGCGACAACGGCTCGGGCATGCACGTGCACAACAGCTTGTGGAAGGGCAACACCAACCTGTTTTATGCCAGCGCTTCATACGCTGAGCTGTCCGACCTGGCCATGTACTATATCGGCGGCATCCTGACCCATATCGACAGCCTACTGGCCTTCTGCGCCCCCACCACCAACTCCTACCGCCGCCTGGTGCCGCACTATGAGGCCCCGGTCAACGTGGCCTTCTCCAAGCGCAACCGCAGCGCCATCATCCGCATCCCGATGTACTTTAGCGGCAAGGGCCACGCCAAGTCCAAGCGCATTGAATTCCGCGCCCCGGACCCGATGGCCAACCCCTACTTTGCCTTCCCCGCCATGCTGATGGCGGGTCTGGACGGCATTAAACGCCGCATTGACCCGCGCAAGGCCGGCTTCGGCCCGCTGGACAAGAACATCTGGGACCTGACCGGTTCGGAGAAGTCGCAGATCAAGAGCGTCCCCGGCAGCCTGGGCGAAAGCATCGCCGCCCTGGAGAAAGACCATGACTATCTGCTGGTCGGTGACGTCTTCACCGAAGACGTGCTGAATGCCTGGACCGACCTCAAGAAGGCCGAGGTGCAGGAAGTGGCACTGCGCCCCACGCCCTACGAATTCCATCTGTACTCGGGTATCTAAAGCTCGCTAGACAATAAAAAACGGCAGCCGAAAGGCTGCCGTTTTTTATTTGGCGTGTTTCGCCATCCAGGCCGCAGCCACCGCGGCGGCTTCGGCGTACACTTCGGCTTCTGTGCGCCCGGAGCTCTTGAGCACTTTGTAGCTATGGTCAGCCCCGGCCAGCATGTGCAGCGTAGCCTGGTGGCCCAGGGCCGTCGCGACCGGCTCCAGCAGATCCGGCAGGGCCAGCGTGTCGCGCGGGCCTTGCAGAAAGAGCAGCGGTACGCCAACCGCGGCCAGGTGCTCGCCGCGCTCGGTCCCTGGCTTGCCCGCCGGGTGCAGCGGGAAGCCGAAGAACACCAGGCCCTTCACCCCGGGTAGCGACGCCTCGCTGGCCGCCAGCGAGGTCATGCGCCCGCCCATCGAGCGCCCGCCGGCGAACAGCGGCAGCCCCGGCGCGGCCTGCGCCGCCGCGGCGACGGCCGCCCGGACCGTAGCCGTCAGCACGGCTTTGGGGTTGGGGCCGCCGCGGCCGCGTTCTTTGTAAGGGAAGTTGTAGCGGAAGCTGGCGATGCCGTGTTCCGCGAGTTGCTCACTCAGCATCTCCAGCGAACGATGGCGCATGTCAGTGCCCGCTCCGTGGGCCAGCACCAATAGGGCGCCAGCCCGGTCTGGCACCCGCAGCAGGGCGGAAACTCCGCCTTGCTGCGGCGTGGCTTCGAAGCGCAGGGTGGTCTCGGTCATGGGGCTAGTCTACAACATTTGGAGCTCGTCTTCGCCCGGGTAATGCAAGCCCCACTCGGCGCGCAGCGCATCCATCGTCTGCAGGATTGCCAGCGACTCGGCCAGCGGCATGGTCTCGCTCTCGGTTCGCCCGGCCTCCAGGCCGCGCACCACCTCGTCCGCCTGGTAGCTGTAGCCGCTGCCCAGATAGGGTGCGTCGAAGACCTCGCTTCGGCCGCCGCGTGTCAGGGTCAGTTGGCGCTGCTTCCAGCCGCCCTGGTCCAGGGCGATCTGCAGGCTACCCTCGCTGCCCCGCAGCACAATGTCCTGGCGCCGCACGCCATCAAACCCGGCCGAGAGCTGCGCGCTGGCCCCGTTTTGGTAGCTGAACTGGGCGGCGAAGCTTTCGTCCACACCCGTGGGGGCCAGCTGCACAGTCGAGGTGATTTTGGCTGGGCGGCCGAAGATCTGGCTGGCTAGTGAGAGCGGGTAGACACCCAGGTCCAACAAGGCGCCGCCGCCCAGGCTGGGATTGTAAAAACGGTTGTCAGCTGCCGCCGGCGGCCGGGAATGGAAGCCGGCCTCCAGTTGCAATGGCTGGCCGATGGCGCCCTGGCCTAGCAGCTGGCGCAGGCGCGCCTGCAGCGGCAGCCAGCGGGTCCACATGGCCTCCATTAAGAACAGCCCCTGGCTGCGCGCCAGGCCGATCAGGCGTTCCAACTGCGCGGCATTCAAAGTAAAGGGCTTTTCGCACAGCACTGGCTTGCCCGCTTGCAGCGCCGCGGCCGCTTGCTGGTAATGCAGTTGGTTGGGGGAGGCGATGTAGATCAGATCAATCGCCGTATCGGCCAGCATGCCCTCCAGAGAGGCGTAAACCCGGCCGCCAAAGCGGCCGGCCAAAGCCTGCGCCGTTTGCGGGGTACGTGAGTAGACGCCGCCCACTTCACAGCGCGGCGCAAACTCCAGATCGGCGGCCAGGGCTTGCGCCATGCCGCCGGCGCCTACGAAACCCCAGCGGTAGATCTTGACAGCGGCCATGCCGCTTATCTTATACGCGATTCAATTCGGTGCAGGCAATTGGCTAGTTGCGCTCCAGGCGCCATTCGGCCCGGGTGCGCACGCGGTGCAGGTTGATGATCTTGGCCGCGTTCTCAGCGGTGTTTTTGTGCAGCCACAAGTAGCCGCGCTGCGCCAGAAAGGGATAGCTCAGGCCAGCCACGGCGGCGTCCCAATCCGTTTCGGGATGGAGCGGCAGTTGGGCTTTGCCCTTCTTCCCGCCGGCCTGGGCCAGCCAGCTGTCCACCAGACGCTGCTCGATCAGGTCATAGTTGCGCCAGGCCAAGAGCAGGAAGATGCCATAACCGATCAGCGGCAAATTCACCCAGCTGTTGGCCAGATACCAGTCCAGCAGGGGCCAGCCCCAGGCGCCGGTCAGGCTTTGGAACCACTCGTCCATGCTATTGACCGCCTTCGATCTGGCCCAGGATCAGAAAGATCTCTTTGCTTGTCGTGGCGTGGACCAGCTTTTCGACAATTTCGGGGTTCTGCAGCACTTCGGCAATTTGGCCGAGGGCATTGATCTGCGCTTTGGGGTCCACCAGGGCCAGCATGATCACCAGCTGCACCGGCACTTCCTCTGCCTGGTCCACCATGCTGTGGAAAGTGACCGGGTCCTTCAACACGGCCAGCGCGATGGCTGATTGGTTGACGTATTCCAGGTCCACATGCGGCAGGGCGGCATTGTATCGCCCGCCCAGCACCAGGCCAGTGGGGTTGGTCGCCTCGCGTGCCAGGGTGGCTTCCACAAAATCGGCTTTGACCTTCCCGTGGGAGCGCAATTCCCCGCCCAGCAGGCGGATCACCTCTTCGGCGCTGTGGGCCTGCAGGCCCAAATGTACCGAGGCAGGCGCCAATAGATTGAATGCGCTCACGATCCGGCCGCCTTTCTCAACTGCTCGATGCTTCTTTGGAGGTCTGCCCCGGCAAACAGGGCGCGGCCCACCACGACGCCGCTGGCCCCGGCGGCCAGCACATCGCTCAGATTCTCCGCGCTCACTCCGCCGTCGGCGGTGATCGGCAGGCCGGGCGCTGCCTGCGCAGCCCATTGGCGCGCTTGCCTGATCTTGTTCAATGTCGCCGGGATGAAGGGGCTGTGCGGGTCTTCCGGCTCAGTGGTCAGGACCAGCAGGCTGTCCAGGCGATCCGCCAAGTAGTCCAGGTCTGGCAGGGGCGTCTTGGGGTTGACCGCCAGCCCAGCTTGCAGACCCAGGCTGCGGATGGCGGTCAAGTGCCGGCGCGGGTACAAGCTGGCTTCCAGATGCACGCTGATGGCGTCTGCCCCCAGGCGCGCCGCCAGGGGGATGATCTCCTCGGGGTTAGAGGCCATCAGGTGCACATCCAGAAAGAATCCGGAGCCGCGCAGCTCTTCAATGAAGCGCGTCCCCAGATTCATGACGGGCACAAAGTGCCCGTCTTCAATGTCAATATGCAGCTTCTGCACCCCGGCCGAGCGCAGCTGGGCCAGGCTGTCGCTCAGGCTCAGCAGCGGAGCCGAGACGAGCGAAGGCGCGATCTCGAAGGCGGGCATGTTATTGACCGCGGATTTCCCGAACTCTGGCCATGAATTCCTTCACGCGCTCGCCATCCACCGGGTTCCAAATGTAGCCGTCCTTCTTGAAGCTGGTGCCTACCACCACGCCATCGGCCGCGGTCAGTTGCTGCTCCAGGTTGCTCAGGCGCACGCCGGTATTGGCGAACACCGGCGTGTCGCCCACGGCTTCCTGCACTTCGTGCAGCGCCTGGGCGGAGGTTTCCTTGCCCGCCGTCAGGCCGGAGACGCACAAGGCGTCCGGGTGAGCGTTGAACACCGTGGAGCGGGCAATATCGGCCAGGCTGCGGTCCCCCAGGTAGGAAGCGGCTTCCGGCACGATGTTGAAGAGCAGCTTCACGTTTTGGGCGCCGATGGCGTGCTGGTGGCGGACCACCTTGCCGCAATTGGTGTTCCACAGGCCAAAATCGCTGGCGTATACGCCGGTGAAGATCTCGCGCACAAAGGAGGCGCCGGTGGCCATCGCCAGGTCCAGAGAGCGATAGGGGTCCCAGAGCACGTTGACCCCAAAGGGAATGCGGATCTCGGGCATCAGCTCGCCGATCACGCGCGCCATGCTGCCCACAGTCACCGGCTCGACCTCGGTCAGGTAGGGCAGGCTGGACTCGTTGGAGAACATGACCGTATCCACGCCGCCCTCCTGCAGGGCCAGCAGGTCGGCGCGGGTGTGGTCCACCACGTATTGCATGCCCTGCTTGGCGTCATAGCCTGGGTCGCCGGGCAGCGCCGGCATGTGCACCATGGCGATCACCGGCTTTTGGGTGCCGAATAGGCTTTCAATCCAATTGCTCATACTATCCTTGTCTACCTCCGCAACTCCCTCAAGATGGGAACGAGGGTGAACTGCTTCTGCAGCTCACCCTCGTTCATTACCTACTGCGTAACAACGAAATGAACTGCCGTACTAGGCTTCGCTGCCAAGAGGATACTTGGTTTTGAGCCAGTATAAGCCGCCCAATACTGCCAGGCTGACCACGATCGCCACCGCCACCGGGGTTTGGAAAAGGTAGTACAGGCCGTAAGCTACCGGCATGGCCCCATCGCTCATCACGGTGTAAGACGCAAAACCGGAGGGGATGTCCAGTGCCGTGGCGCCGGTGTTCACCAGGTTGGTGACCGCCGGGGCCAGATGGGTGGTGAAGATCAGGCCAATGCCCATCACGATGGCGCCTAGCAGGGTGGTCAGGATGACGTCGCCCGCCACCAGCGGCGCCAGCATGGCGGCCACGAACACGCCGTCCGCCAGGTCGATAAAGGGCAAGGTCTGGTTGCCCAGCGGAGCCAGGGCCAGCGCCAGCAGGATCTCCACCGGGACCAACAGCAGGCCGGCGGCGATCACGGTCGGGTTGCCCGCCAGGATGGCCGAGTCCATACCGATGTAGAACTTGCGGCCGGCAAAACGCTTGGACATGAACTTCTGTGCAGCCTCGGCCACCGGGGAGAGGGCCTCCACCAGGATGCCGACCATGCGCGGGATCAGTAGCATCACCGCGGCGGTGTTGACGGCCGTCAGGATCACGTCCGTGGTGCCCTGGCCGGCAAAGATGGCCAGCAGACCGCCGATGATGAAGCCCAGGACCATCGGCTCACCGATCAGGCCCAGCCGCTTGCGGATGGTGTCCGGCTCCATGTTCAGCTTGCGCAGGGCCGGCACCTTGTTGATCAGCTTGGCAAACGGCAGCGCCAGGAGCATGTAGCTGGCCGACTGCAGGTGGGGGATGGAGATGCCGGGGATCTTGAAGTGCTTCTGGATCAGCGGGGCAGACCAGTCCGCCAGGAACAGGGCCACCACCAGGCTGAAGGCGGCCGCATACAGGGCCAGCGCAAAGCTGCCGGTCACATAGTTGACCAGCGCGCCGACAAAGGCCATGTGCCAGAAGTTCCAGATGTCAATGTCCAGGGTGTGGGTCAGGCCGAGCAGCAGCAAGACCAGGTTGAGCGCAATGCCCAAGGGGATGATCAGGTTGCCTACCGGGGTGCCAAAGGCCAGGGCCGAAGCGGCCGGCCAGCCGATGTCGATCACGCTCAGGCCGGTGCCAGTGTTCTCGGCAAAGGCCGCGCCGATCGTGCTGACGGTTTCACCCAGCAGGCCGACGGTCAGGAAGATGCCGACGAAGGCCACGGCCGTGGTGAGACCGCTGCGCACGGCGCTATCCCACTTCTGGCCCAGCACCATGCCCAAGATGGCGATCACCACGGGCAAAACGATCAGGGGGCCAAGCGCATTAAGAAACTCGCCTACGCTTTCAAAAATACTTTCCATCACAGATCTCCTAGTTGACTAAGGTTTCCTCAACGTGTCGGCCAGCTCTTGCAAGGCTTCTTCTTGCCCAATACCTGTGATGAGGGAAATGCCGTTGATCACCGGCACCAGTTCGTGAAACTCCTTGGGAATTTCTGTAGTGGCCATGATCACGTCCGCGTCCATGCGATCAGAAGAGATCTCGGTCACGCGATACTGCTGAACATTGGCTTCCAGGCCTTGTTCCTTTAGGAAACTTTCCACTTTCAGCCGCATCATGGTGGACGTGGCTATTCCCGTGGCGCACACTACCCAAACTTTCTTCACATTGCTCTCCTCAAGTCGGTATTGGCTGCTTGCGAGCCAGCCACCTGCTTTGTATCGCCCGATAAACCTCCTTCATTTTTGGGGCAGTGGCGAAGGGGCCACAATGACTTCCACGCCCATGGCTTGGATTTGGGAAATGATCGCTTGGGGAGCACTGCTGTCGGTGAGGATGGCCGTGGCCGTGCTGAGGGGCGCCACCGAGGCGAAGGTGGAGCGGCCGAACTTGCTGCCGTCCGCCAGGAAATAGACCTTTTCGGCAGAGCCGAGCATAGCCTTTTTGACCGCCGCATCGTCCAGGTTGTATTCGGTAAAGCCTTCTTTGATGTTCAAAGCCCCCACGCCCAGGAAAGCCTTGTCCACATTCAGGTTTCGATACATGCTTTGGGCATACTCGCCGATCAAGGATTTCTCATCCTGGCGCACGATGCCGCCCGTCAGTATCAGGCGCATGCCGGAGTTGGGGCGGAAGACTTCCAATAGGCTGTTGGCGATGCTCAGGCTGGGGGTCAGGATGGTCAGGTCCAGGCGGTCTTTTAGAGGGCTGACCATTTCGTGAATAGTGGTACCTACGTCCAGGGCGATGCTGTCGCCATCCGCCACCAGCGAGGCCGCCAAGGCGGCGATGGCCTGCTTGGCTTCGTGGTTCTCCAGCGCACGCGCTTTATAGGTGGGCTCGTTGCTCCGGCCGGTGCCCAGGGTGGCGCCGCCATGTACCCGCCGCAGCAGGCCGGCTTCGTCCAGCTCGGCCAGGTCGCGCCGGATGGTCATCTCAGACACCTGGAAGCCTTCGCACAGATCCGCCACCGTGGCGGCGCTGTTGGCGCGAATGAATTCCAGGATCTTCTTTTGGCGTTTTTGTTTCTCCATAATGATTTTATGTTTGAACAAACATCATCTTTGTTCTTTCAAACACACTGTACTCCTATCCAAGTAGCGAGTCAAGCGAACAAAAAAGGCTCCTGGGGTCAGGAGCCTTTTAAAGTTGCCGTATCTTGCTATTCGCCGAAGTTGCTGGCGATCAACTCGCCCAGCGCATCCAGCGCGGCCTGCGCGTCCTCGCCCTCGGCGTTGACACGGATGGTGTGGCCGTGCTCCACGCCCGAGGTCAGCACGGAAATGATGCTCTTGGCGTTCACCGCCGCGGAGCCCCGGCTGACATTCTCGAGCGTGATGTCTGCCTGGAACTTGCCCGCGGTTTTCACAAAGGTGGCTGCCGGGCGGGCGTGCAAGCCAATCTCATGCTCAATCGTGAATTCACGTGTGATCACAACTTATCTCCTTACGTAATCTTCACGCAGTAGGTGGCCGCATTATCACACACCTGTCCGCTGCTGTCATCCAGGCCTGGCGCCATTCCCTGAAAAAGCAAACGCACCAGCCTTGGCTGGTGCGTTTAGCGCGCCCAGAAGGATTCGAACCCTCAACCTACTGATCCGAAGTCAGTCGCTCTGTCCGTTGAGCTATGGGCGCTAAGCTGCACAAACATGCAGCTTTGGCGTTCCTACTCGGCTATGCCGAGTAACGACCACTTGACTATTATAACTTCGCCTTAAGCCACCTGCGTCAGCGTACAATCCCTTCATGCCACCTAAACCCGTCCTCGTGCTTGGCGCCGGCGTCTCCGGCCTGTCCACCGGCATCCTGCTGCTGCAAGCCGGGCGGCCGGTGACGCTGTGGGCGCGTGAGCTGCCGCCGCACACCACCTCCAACCAGGCTGCTGCCCTGTGGTTTCCCTACCTGGCCAAGCCGCTGGAGCGGGTAAATGCCTGGGCGGCGCACTCCCTGGCCTTCTTCCGCCAGCAGCTGCTGCCGGACCCGGCCAGCGGCTGCCGGCCCACAGTGGTGCATGATCTTTACGCTCACCCCGTGGCGGAGCCGTGGTGGGCTGCCGCGGCTGGCGGCGTCTACCGCCGCCTGGACCCGGCCCGTCTGCCCGCCGGCTACCGGGATGGCTTCGAGACCCAGTCGGTGGTGATCGACACTAGCCTCTACATGGACTACCTGTTGGCCTGGTTTCGGCGCCTGGGCGGCGAGCTGCAGCAGAAAGACGTCCGGCATATCGACGAAGCATTGGCGGTCGCCGATGTGGTCATCAACTGCACCGGCCTCGGCGCCCGTCAGCTGGCCGGTGACGACAGTCTCTATCCAGTGCGCGGGCAGACACTCAAAGTGCGCCCCAACGGCGTGCAGCACTCGATCCTGGACGACGAAGGCCCCAATTCGCTGGGCTACATCATCCCGCGCCGCGCCGACATTGTGCTGGGGGGCACGGCCCAGGCAGACGACTGGGAGACCGACCCGCGCGCCAGCGACCGGGAAGACATCTTGCGTAAAGCCGCGGCTCTGCACCCGGCCTTCGCCCAGGTCGAGATCCTCGGCGAAGGCGTCGGTCTGCGTCCGGTGCGCCCCAGCGTGCGGCTGGAGGCGGAGGCGCTGCCCGGTGGCCAGCAGCTGATCCACAATTACGGCCACGGCGGCGCTGGGTTCACGCTCAGCTGGGGCTGCGCGCAGGAGGTAACGCAGCTCGTGTCGTCTTGAGCGCAACGCAGGATTTTACATCTAAGCTACAGGGGCAGGTTTGGGTACTCGTGATGCTGAGACATGGAAAGCTCTTCGCGGGGCGACTGCGTCGCCCAGCTCAGAGCGACAAAATGCACTGTCGTCCTGAGCGCAGCGAAGGACTTTTTGTATCGAAACTATAGAGTGGGTTTGGCACTCGTGAATACAGAGATATGGAAAGCTCTTCGCTGCGCTCAGAGTGACACAAGAGACTTGTACCCAGGAAGATGGCAGTTACGCCAACAATGTAAGCTTGTTTAGTTTGAGTAGTTGAAACAAAGCATATTCATTACCCAAGTCCTGTACATCTTTTTTGATGCTTTTTGTACCACCCCATAAGGTAGCTTCTATTTCTAATCCCTTGCCCTTTTTCCTGCTCTTCCACATCCCCACAATTTCACCTTGCGACAGGATGGCGCCGGGGTTTGAAACCGTCTGCCAAATTTGCTTTGCTTTTATCTTGTCGTCTAAAACGACCTCGCGGTCCTGCAAACCCAAATAGGGGTCATGCCCTGCGAGTAGGTGGGTCTTTCTTTGCGATTGCGGTGGAGACAAAAGCAAGTCTTTGTCATTTGAAAGTATGTAGCGGTCTTTCCCGAATACTCTAACCGGCTCAATCTCATCGGCAACCGTTTGCCATATCCGCTTTGCCTGTGCAGGGGAGCATCCGAGCCAATCTGAAAATTCGCCGGTGGATGCTGGGCCAAAACAGTGTAGATATTTTCGGGCCAGTTTTTGCTCTGCGTTATCTGTTGCTTGAAGTGGATGGCCTGTCCAATGTTTGAAGGAAGTAAAGGTTGGGTTGGCTCCTTCTCTCTTGGCAAAGACCACCAAGCCCATGAAAGCACAGGGCCGGAGCATAAAAGAAACTACCGCACCGCCGACAGTTTGTTTCTCTGGATTTCCATACATAGACGGCTTGTTCCACAAATCCTCTTTGCCCTTTGGGAGAAGAGGCAACACCCACTCCGCCAAAGTTTGGTCCAGTGTGGTCTTACTCTTCAATACCTCGCCGTCCAGTTTTGGCATCACCTTTTTCACCAAAGGCAACAATTCTGCAAAGGTCATGTCCAAAAAATCGAGTGCCAGTTCTATTCCCCGAGTGTATATCCACGGCTCGTCTTGTAGGGGGATAAGCGCCGACAAAAATGCATCGCTTTCCGAAGTGGGAAAGACAAAAGGCGCACCCCGCAGGCTCCATGCCTGCAGCAAGGTTTTATCAACTTCAAGCATTTGCTTCATATCATCCAGCTTTAAGTCAGGGATGCGGTTGTGTAATGCGTTTTCCCATGTGCCCGGCGGAGAGTTTTGAAAGCCACACGCGCCAGCAACATCCTCTTATGTCCGTCGTTGGATACCACTTATCCAAATGATGTGCATATAGTCGGAATTGCCGGATTTGCTCTAGGGAGACATTGTCCACGTGCATACCTCTTATGCCGCTAAAAAGACGGGCGACAAGAACAGAATGTATTTTAGCTAAACGGCATTAAAAACAAAGCGGAAGGTTCATCCTTCCGCTTTGTTTTAGTAGGAATTGGGTTGCCTAGCAAGAGCTCTAGCTAGTCGAAGAAACAGCTTACGGCTGCGAGATCTCCACGTACTCCATCTCCACCAGCACCGGCGTCCCGTCAAAGGAAGACACACCCACACCGGCAAAGCCCTCTTCGAACAAGTTGTCTTCGATCGTGCGGATCTCGACGCCATTCATGCCCAGCGTCAGGCGGTTGCCCTTGCAGATCATGGTGTAGTCATTGGTTTCCTTGCCAATGCGCATATTGGCCACACCGCCGCTGTACAGCTCGCGGAAGTTGTTGTCGCTGACCGTGTAACGGTAAATGGAGTAGAGACCGTTGTTGGCTACATTGAACTCATACCAGCCGCGGTCGCTGACCCGGCAGATCAGGCTGACGTTGTTGTTGTTATTCCCCAGGTTCTTGGCGCGGAAGTCCACGCGCACGTCGCCATACGTGTAGTTGTCATAGGTGTAATAGGCCCAGATATATTCGCCTTTGATGTCGAACACCAGGCGGTCGCGCTCGGTGTAGAGCTGGAAGTCCCGGGAGTCACCGTTCAGCAGGTAGTAGGTCCAGTCCATGGGCGGCTCAGAAAATTCCTCCACATAATAGGGCCCCTTGTCCGTCACTGCGGGGGCTTCCTGTTCCTGCTCCTGCTGCTCTTGTTCTTCCTGTACCTCTTCGGTGGCCGGCGCGCCCAGGCCGCGCTGGGGTTGCTGGTCCGACTGGCGCTGTTGCTGCGCCTCCAGCGCCTGTTGGGTCGCACTGAGCGCACGCTCCGTGGCGGCCAGGTTCTCCGATTGGGCGTTGCCGGAACTGCAGGCCGCCAATAGGATGGCCAGCATTGTGGCGGTTGCGGCCAGCATGCCGCGGGGATTGATACCGATCATGAGAAATCTCCTCATTGCTAACAAGGGTTTGAGCAGTATAAAGCAAAAAGCCGCCAAATTATTCAGTCGCTTTATGCGGTTATTCAAGCTGAAAATAACAAAAAGCCTCCGAATTTCGGAGGCTTTTTTGTTGGAGTTTAGCGTCCGGCCAGCGGCCCAGCGCCTTTGATGGCGTCTGAGGCGCTTGCTTCGAAGCGCCTGAAGTTCTCGTGGAAGAGCTGGGCCAGCTTGGCGGCCTGTTGGTCGTAAGCCGCCGGGTCGGCCCAGGTGCTGCGCGGTACCAGCACTTCGCTGGGCACATCTGGCACCGCTTTGGGGATCGCCAGGCCGAAGACTGGCTCGGTCTCGGTGGGAGCGTCGTTCAGCCGGCCATCCACCGCGGCACGCACCATCGCTCGCGTGAAGCTCAGCTTCATGCGCTTACCCACCCCATACGGCCCACCGGACCAGCCGGTGTTCACCAGCCAAGCCTGGGCCTTATGTTTGGCCATTTTCTCGGCCAGCATCTCCGCATACACTGTGGGGTCCCAGACCATGAAGACCTCGCCGAAGCAGGCCGAGAAGGTGGCCTCGGGCTCGGTCACGCCGCGCTCGGTGCCGGCCAGTTTGGCCGTGTAGCCGGAGAGGAAATAGTACATGGCCTGCTCGGAGGTCAGTTTGGCGATCGGTGGCAGCACGCCCCAGGCGTCTGCGCTGAGGAAGACGATGTGGTTGGGGTGCCCCCCCATGCCGTCTTTGTCGGTGTTGGAATTAAAATGGATCGGGTAGGCGGCCCGGGTGTTCTCGGTGATGCTGTCGCTGTCCAGGTCCGGCGTGCGGTCGGGGTTCAGCACCACATTCTCCAGCACAGTGCCGAAGCGGTGCGATGCGGCATAAATGTCCGGCTCCGCCTCCGCCGAGAGCTTGATCACTTTGGCGTAGCAGCCGCCTTCCAGGTTGAAGACGCCGTTGTCGCTCCAGCCGTGTTCGTCGTCGCCGATCAGCGCCCGGTCCGGGTCAGCCGAAAGCGTGGTCTTGCCCGTGCCGGACAGGCCGAAGAACAGCGCTGTGCTGCGATCGGCGCCCACATTGGCCGAGCAGTGCATCGAGAGCACGCCCTGCTTGGGTAGCAGATAGTTCAGCGCGCTGAAGATGGATTTCTTCAGCTCCCCAGCATAGCGTGTGCCGCCGATCAGCACCAGTTTCTTGGTCAAGTGCACCAGGATGAAGGTGCCGCTGCGCGTCCCGTCCGTTTCTGGGTCGGCCTGCATTTCCGGCGCGTGCAGCACGGTGAACTCCGGTTCAAAGTCTTGCAGTTGCTCAGCCGAAGGGCGGATGAACATGTTGTTGACGAACAACATATGCCAGGCCGATTCGGAGACGAAGCGCACCGGCATGCGGTAGGCAGGGTCGGCACACGCGAAAACGTCCCGAGTGTAGATTGCGGGACGTTCTTCCAGGTAGGCTAGCACCTTCTGGTGCATCAGATTGAATTTTTCCTCGTCGAAGGGCACATTGATCTGGCCCCAGTGCACGTCCTGTTCCGTAGCCGTTTCGCGCACCGTGAACTTGTCCTTGGGCGAGCGGCCGGTGTGCGGGCTGGTGACCGCATTGAAAGGGCCGTCGGCGGTCAGCTGCACCGCACCGGCTTTCACTGCATGCTCATACACTTCGGGGACACTCAGGTTCTGGTGGGCTTTGCTAAGGTCCAGGTTGGCAGTCGCTGAGGGGTTTTGGGTCATCGATTCCGTCCTTGGGTTTTAGATGATGTTAAGCCAATTATACGCCCCCAATCTGGTCGGTCTGGCAATCCCCGCGATTGCGGGGTGAGAAGGCGACAGTATGGCTACAATGGGCCACAGCCGAAGGAATACGCCATGCCAAACACACAGAACTTATATGAAACCCTGCGTACCCATCTGCAAACCGGCAACCTGAGTGGGTTGCGCCGTCTGCTGAAGAAGCAATACCCCGCTGACCTGGCTGAGGCCCTGGAGCATCTGCCCGCCGCCCAACGCAACCTGGTCTTCGGCCTGCTGAGCCCAGCCGACCAGGCCGAAGTGCTGCATGAGCTCGGCCCGCAGGCCGTGCGTAGCGTGCTGGATGAGCTGCCTGTCGCCAAAGCGGCCGCCATCCTGAACCTCCTGCCGATGGACGAAGCCGCCCACGCGGTGGGCGTGCTGCAGCGCCGGCGGGCCGCCATTCTGGCCGCGCTGGCCCCACGCCAGCGTGGCGATGTGCAGCGCCTGCTCAGCTTCCCCGCCGAGTCTGCCGGGCAGATGATGACCGAGCAGTTTGCCCGCCTGGACCCACAGATGACCGCCAGCCAGGCCTTGGCCCACCTGCGCAAGATCTCACCCAAGGTCGAGACGCTCACCAACCTCTACGTGGTGGATGGCGCCGACGGTCTGTTGGGTGTGCTCTCCCTGCGCGAGTTGGTCACCGCCGCGCCAACCACCAAGATCGCCCGGCTGATGAACCGTGAGGTGATCAGCGTCCTGCCTGAAACTGACCGGGAAGAAGTCGCCAAGCTGCTCTCACGCTATGACTTCCTGGCCATACCCGTGGCGGATGCCGAGAAACGCATCCTGGGCATCATCACCGCCGACGATGTGATTGATGTGCTGGCGGCCGAGCACGCCGAGGATCTGCTCAAGTTTGGCGCGGTGCAGAGCGGCGTGGAAGCCGAAGCCTACTTCAGTGTCCCCGTCTGGACGGTGGTCACCCGCCGGGTGGGCTGGCTATTGCTGCTGTTTGTCGCCGGGACCCTGACCGCTTCTGTGCTGCAGTTCTTCGAAAAGGAGCTGGCCGCCGTGGTGGCCCTGTCCTTCTTTATCCCTTTGCTGATCGGCACGGGCGGCAATACCGGCGCCCAGACCGTCTCCACGCTGATCCGCGGCTTGGCGACCGGCGAGTTGCACATGCAGCACATGGGGCGCATCATCCAACGTGAATTGCTGACCGGGCTGATTCTGGGCACCCTACTGGGTCTGGTGGCCTACGGGCGGGCGCTGCTGTGGAGCCCTGAGCCGGACCTGGCGCTGGCAGTCGGCTTGGGCGTTTTGACCATTTGCGTATGGGCCAACGGCATTGCCGCCTTTATCCCCCTGCTGGCCAAGCATTTCAAGATCGACCCTGCCGCGGTTTCGGCGCCGCTCATCACCACCCTGGTGGATGCCACCGGCCTGGCGATTTATCTGGTGATTGCCAAGCTGACCCTGAATATCTAGGCCGGCGTCTTTCGGGCGGCCACGATCAGCATCATCGGGCGGCGCAGTTCGTCTTGCATGCCTTCCACGCTGGCCAGCATCTCCGCACTCGGCTGCGGTTCGGCCACACCGCGGATCTCAAAGCCGTTCTGCAGCAGCGCCGAGAAGTAGTCGGTCAGTGTGCGGTGGTACTTGATCACCGTCTCGCCCAGGAAGTTGGCTTCGCGCCTGCCGGAGTAAAAGTAGTTGTCTACGGGGAAGTGCTCGATCATTCCCTGTGCGTCGCGTTGCCAGTCCTGGCTGCCCTGCGCCGTGAAGACCGGATGCTCCGCCGAGAAGACAAAATCCCCGCCGGGTTTCAGCCAGGTCCACACCTTCCTGGCAATCTCGTCAAATGAGGCCAGGTAGTGAAAGGCCAGAGAGCTGATCACGGCATCAAAAGAACCCTCGGCGAACTCCACCTCCTCGATCGGGCTGCATACATACTTGATCTCGCCGGACGTCTTTTCGCGAGCCACAGCCAGCATTTTCTCTGAGATGTCCACGCCCACCACGGAGGCCGCGCCGTGCTCGATGGCGTATTGGCAGTGCCAGCCAAAGCCGCAGCCCAGGTCCAGCACGGCTTTGCCCTCAAAGTCTGGCAGCATGGGCTGCAGGGTATGCCATTCCCCCGCGCCAGCCAGCCCTTGCACCGAGCGGTTCATTTGGCTGTATTTGCTGAAAAAAGCCTCGTCATCGTACCTATTCTGCTTCATGCGGCCATTCTACTTGGTGGCCAGCCTGCAATTTGGTAAGACCTGGCCCAAAAGCAGGCCAATTTGGGGCGCTTCCCTTGACACCCGCCGCGTTGTCCTGTATATTCCGGTAACGATGACCTTTACCCCCATATATGATACATTTTTTGTGAGACCACCCGCGGAGTAGCTGAATGCGGACGCTGACCTCCAACCGAAGTGGTTCTCGGGGAGGAGTGTCAAAGAAAATTGACGCACCCTGGCAAGCCCAGGGTGCGTTTCTTTTTGGCCCAGGGGTGGTCACGCTACAGGATGGGGGGTGATCGCCGGAGCGCCGATAAACCGCCACCCTTTTGCGCATTCGCCATTTCCAACGGAGGAAGAAGTGATTTTTCATAAAAAGGTTGTATTTGCTGTACTGCTCAGCCTGACCCTGGTCCTGGGCGCCTGCGCCCCAGCCGCCAGCCAGCCGGATGCGGCTGCCGGCGAGGATGCCGCCGCCGAGGGCCTGACCATCGGCCTGATCCTGGTGGGCCCGCGCAACGATCACGGTTGGAGCCAGGCTCACTACGAAGGCGGCCTCTTCGTGGAAGAGCACCTGCCCGGCAGTCAGGTGATTGTCTTCGAGTCGCTCAACCCGGCAGACAAACCGGAAGCCACGGTGGCCAGTGTGGTCGCCGACATGGTGGAGCAGGGCGCCAAGCTGATCATCACCACTTCGGATGAATTCGAGGAAGACACCACTACGGTGGCTGCCTCCCATCCCGAAGTGGTCTTCATTAATGTCTCTGGGGATGACGCTCGCACCGGTGAAGCCCCGGCCAACCTGGGCAATGTGATGGGCCGCATGGAAGACATGAAGGCCATCGCCGGCTGCGCCGCAGCCCTCAATACCCAAACCGGCCACATCGGTTATGTCGGCCCGCTGATCAACCACGAAACCATCCGCCTGACCGCCTCAGCCTACCTGGGCGCCCGCCACTGCTACGAAACCTATCGGGGCGAGGATCCGGCGGCCCTCAAGTTCGACGTGACCTGGATCGGTTTCTGGTTCAATATCCCCGGCGTGACCCTGGACCCCACCGAAGTGGCCAACAATTTCTTCGATACCGGTGTGGACGTAATCATGAGCGGCATTGACACCACCGAGGCCATCGACGTGACCGCCCAGCGCGCCGCTGCCGATGAAGCCATCCTGGCTGTGCCCTACGACTATCTCAACGCCTGCGACAGCGCGCCGGCCTTCTGCCTGGGCGTGCCCTTCTTCAGTTGGGGTCCGGCCTACCTGGCCTTGGCCGAGTCCGTGGCCGCCGGCGCCTGGGAGCAGAGCTGGGATTGGAACGCGGCCAACTGGGACGCGCTAACCGACCCCGGCCAGACCGATGTGGGTTGGTTGGACGGCCCGGCGCTGCAAGGCCAGGCCGCCAGCGACCTGCATGACTTCATCGCCAAGCTCGCGGCGGGCGAAGTGGACCTGTGGGCCGGCCCGGTCAACCTGCGCGACGGTACCGTGTATGTGGCTGCCGGCCAAAGCGCCACCGACGAGCAGATCTGGTACCTGCCCGCCTTGCTGCAGGGCATGGGCGAGAGCCAATAACGCATTTCCCCAAGCAGGCCTGGGGCTCAACTGAGCCTCAGGCCTGCTTTTCTTTCCGCTGAGGTGCAGGTAAGCCATGCGCGTAGAACTCGACAAGATCTCGAAAAGTTTTGGCCCAGTGCAAGCCAACCGGGGCATCAGCCTCACTTTTGAAGCCGGGCGGATCTACGGCCTGCTTGGCGAGAACGGGGCGGGCAAAAGCACGCTGATGAAGATCCTCTCCGGCTACCAAACGCCGGACAGCGGCCGCATCCTTCTCGATGCTGTGCCGCAGCAATTCCGCTCCCCGCTGGATGCGCTGGCGGCCGGCATCGGCATGCTTTATCAGGACCCGCTGGATGTGCCGCCCTTCACCGTGTTGGAGAATTATCTGCTCGGCCAACCGGGCGGCCTGGCCATCCCGCGTCGTACCGCTGCAGACCAGCTGCGCCAGTTGGGCCAGCACTATGGCTTTGACGTTCACCCACACGAGCGCATCGAGGACCTCAGCCTGGGCGAGCGCCAGCAGCTGGAACTGCTGCGCCTGCTCTCGGGCGGCGCGCAGCTGCTGATCCTGGACGAACCGACCACCGGCATCAGCGCTGAGCAGAAGAGCGTATTGTTCAATTCCCTGCGTGACCTGGCCCGCAAAGAGCGCAAAACCCTCATCTTGGTCTCGCACAAGCTGGAAGAAGTGCAGGATCTGTGTGACCAGGCGATCGTGCTGCGCCAGGGCGACTATGTGGGCGGCGCCAAGCTGCCTTGCCCCAGCCGGAAGTTGGTGAACCTGATGTTCGCCGAACTGCCCCGGCGTGCCCCCCGGCCCCGCCCGGTGGCGGGCACCCCCCAACTGGAACTGCGTGACCTGGTGGTGCGCACGCCGCGCCTGGCACTGCAACCCGTGGACCTCAGCCTGCACGCCGGCGAAGTGCTGGGTCTGGCCGGCCTGGAGGGCAACGGGCAGGAACTGCTGCTGCGGGCCTGCGCCGGCCTGCTGCCGCTGGCTGGCGGCGAGCTGCGCCTGGCGGGCCAGCGACAGCCGCGCTTGGACTATTTGGCCGCCCGCAAACTGGGCCTGCATTACCTGGCCGCCGGCCGCCTGGAAGAAGGCCTGGTCAGCGGCATGACCCTGGCGGAGCACATGGCCCTGGTCAGCCAGAACGGCCTGTTCGTGGACCGCGCCGCCAGCCGCGCCCAAACCCGCCGGCAGATCAAGCAATACCAGATCGTCGCCCGGCCCGGCAGCCGGGTGGAGGAACTCTCCGGCGGCAACCAGCAGCGGGTACTGTTTGGCCTGCTGCCCGACGATGCACAGCTGATCCTGGCCGAGCATCCCACCCGCGGCCTGGACCTGCGCTCCAGCGATTGGATCTGGCAGCAGTTGGATCTGCGCCGCCGCGAGGGCGCCGCCATCCTGTTCCTCTCCGCCGATCTGGACGAGCTCCTGGAGCGCAGCGACCGCATCGCGGTCTTCTCTGGTGGGCGCATGTCGCGCCTGTTGGACGCGCGCCAGACCAGCTTGAACGAACTGGGCCACCTGATCGGGGGCGGCGCGTGACCCGCCCTGCCTGGCTGGCTCAGTTGTGGACGCTGGCCCCGGTGCTGGCGGCGCTGCTGCTCACCAGCCTGCTGCTGGTGGCCTTTGGCGCCTCTCCCGCTGAAGCCTTCAGCGCCATGTGGCAGGGCGCCTTCGGCAGCCAGGATCGCCTGCTGACCACGGTGGCGTTTTGGATCCCGCTGCTGCTCAGCGCCTTGGGTCTGCTGGTCAGCTTTCGAGCCGGCCTGTGGAACATCGGCATTGAAGGGCAATTTATTCTAGGCGCCATCGGCGCCAGTTGGGTGGCGCTTTCGCTGCAACTGCCCGCGCCGCTGCAGATCAGCCTCGAAGTGTTGGCCGCCATGGCCGCCGGCGCGCTGTGGGCGGCCTTGGCCGGCCTGCTCAAGCGTTGGGGCGTGCACGAGATCTTTGGCGGCCTGGCGCTCAACAACCTGGCGGTGATCCTCACCAATTTTATGATTTCGGGACCCTGGCAGCCGCCCGAGGGCGGCAGCTTCCGCGGCACAGCTCCCTTCCATGCCGATGCGCTGCTGCCCCTGGTGGGCAGCACGCGCTTCAGCCTGGTGGCCCTAGCGCTGGCTGGGCTGGCCTTTGGCCTGGTGCTGCTGGCGCTGCGCAACAGCCGCTGGGGCCTGCGCCTCAAGGCGCTGGGCCGCAACCCGCGCTCCGCGCGACTGCTGGGCGTCTCCAGCCGGCGGGAGACACTGCTGGCCATGGCCTTTTGCGGCGCGCTGGCCGGGCTGGGTGGGGCGCTGCGTGTGCTCAGCTGGTTCGACAGCCTGCGCCAGAGTATTTCCGGCGGCATCGGCTACCTGGCGTTGATGGTTGTGATCTTGGCTGCTTTCCGTTTGTTCTGGACGCCGCTGGTGGCCTTCTTTTTTGCGTCAGTATTGAGCGGCAGCATTGTCCTGCAGCTGCGCACTCAGCTGCACTCTTCGCTGGGTGACATCCTCACCGGTGTGATGGTGCTGCTGGTGCTCTTATTTGGCAACCGGGAAGTCTTGCAGACCTGGTGGTCTGAAGTGCGCTCCGCCCGGCGCACGCCCGGGAGGCAAAGCTGATGGATGCCAACTGGATCGCCATCGCCGCCTCGATCGTCTTGCAATCTTCGCCGCTGATCATCGCCGTGTGCGGCGAGACGCTCAGTGAGCGCGCCGGCGTGGTCAACCTTTCGCTGGACGGCAGCCTGCTGCTCTCCGCCATGGCGGGCTTTGCCGCCGCTTATGTCAGCAATAGCCTGCTGCTGGGCTTTTTGGCCGGGGCTGGGGTGGGGGCCTTGATGGCTTTGGTCGTGGCCTTCGGCAGCCTGGCCTTGCGCCAGAGCCAGGTGGCCGTCGGCTTCGTGCTGACCCTGCTGGGCGACAGCCTGAGCGCCTTTCTGGGCCAGAACTTCACCCGTCTGCCCGGCATCTGGGTGCCGCGCCTGCCAATCCCATGGTTGAAGGATATTCCAGTGCTGGGGCCGATCGTGTTCAACCAGGACTTGGTGGTCTACTTCGCCCTGGTACTGACCCTGGCCAGCACCTGGTGGATCTTTCACTCGCGGCCCGGCCTGGCGCTGCGCAGCGCCGGCGAACGACCCGAGGCGGCCTTCGCCCGCGGCGTGGCGGTGCGCAAGCTGCGCTATGCCTACGCGGTGCTGGGCGGGGCGCTGGTCGGCGTGGCCGGCGCGGCCTACTCGCTGGACGTCAAGATCGGCTGGGCCGAGGGCCACACCCGCGGCCTGGGCTGGATCGCCCTGGCCATCGTCATCTTCGGCGGCTGGTCTCCGCTGCGCGGCGCGCTGGGCGTGCTGCTTTTTGTGGCGACCCGCTCAGTGATCTCGGTGGTCTTGCAGCGCAGCCTGGGCGAATCGTCCGTGGTGGTCTTGAATGCGCTGCCCTGGCTGCTGATGCTGCTGGTCTTGTTGGTGGTCAGCGGCCGTCTGGGCGGCCAGCTGCTGGCCCGCCTGCCGGCGCCGCTGCAGCGGCCCTTGCGCGGGCTGATGCAGGCTGCCCCGCCCGCGGCGTTGGGCGCGGAGTTGAAAGAAGGGTGAGGGCAGGAGGATGAAGGATAAACCAGAGCGATCCACCATGCTCCTCCGCCACCTGCTCTCCATCCTGCTGCTGCCTTTCATGGCCACTGCGGTTGTACCGTATCTGCTGTACAACCAATGCGGCGGCCTGGCGGCAAACGCCCCGTTGTTGCGCGGCCTGGGTGCGCTGCTCTTCCTGGCCGGCTTGAGCTTGCTGGGTTGGTGCATCTACTTGTTCGCCAGAGTAGGCCGCGGCACCTTGGCGCCCTGGGACCCGACCCAGGCGCTGGTGGCCGCCGGCCCCTACGCTTATACGCGCAACCCGATGATCAGCGGCGTGGCCGCCATGCTGGCCGGCCAGGCGCTCTGGCTGCGCAGCCCAGCCTTGGTCCTGTGGGCGCTGGCCTTCGCGCTCATCAACCACGCCTACTTTGTCTGGTCAGAGGAGCCGGGGCTGGAGCAGCGCTTCGGCCAGAGTTATCGCGACTATAAGGCGCGCGTGCCGCGTTGGCTGCCCAAGCTGTGGCGCTAGGTGCTGTATCCAGAAGAAGGCATCGAAAGCCCTGCGCTGGTCAGGCTCCCGGCGTCCAGGTAAGGGTTGAAGTACCCGCTCGGGCGACGCGATGGCGAGAGCGGCTGATCGCTGATAGCTGATAGCTATCAGCTAAAGGCGCAACATCCGGAAGACAAGGCATCCCTTCGCTGCGCTCAGGACAGGCCTGGCCACTACGCGTTCTTCATGCGTTATAACGGGTACGTGCGCCCGTACTATGGGTTGATGGCAATATATGTTCTGGTCGGCTAATAGCTAGTTGCTAATAGCTATCCGCTAAACAACTATTTTCTCTGCGCCAGGGCATTGCCCAGCAAGACCAGGCCCACGCCGCCCAACTGCAGCGCGCCCAATTCCAGGCCTTCATAAAAGATCGAGACCACCAGCGCCACCAGCGGCACCAGCACGGTCACATAGCCGGCCCGGTCCGGGCCCAGGCGCTGCAGCAGGGTCAAGTACATCCAAAAGGCGAACACTGAACCGAAGACGGCCAGGTACAGCAGCGAGAGCACATAGCGCGGGTCGCTCTCCAGGGTGGGGGGCACGCCGCGCAGCAGCGCCACCAGCGCACAGAACAGGGCGCCGTACAGCATGCTGTACGCATTCAGTTGCACCACCGGGATCTGGTGGCGCTGGTTACGCACCGCCGTCATTTGCCCCAGCGAGACCGAGGCCGCCCCGCCCAGGGTCAGCAGAATGCCGCCCAGCTGGGCGCCGCCAAAGTTCACGCCCTGCACCTCGGGCGCAAAGATCAGCGCCAGGCCGCCCAGGCCCAGCAGGGCGCCCAGCAGCACGCGCGGCTGCAGAGGGTTGCGCAAGATCAGCGTACCGAACAGCACATTGAACAGCACCACCGTGGAGAACAGTAGAGCCACCAGGCCGCTGGTCAGGCTGAAGCCGGCGAAATACAGCAGGATGTAGTTGAAGGCGAACATCAGGATGCCCTGCAGGGCCATCAAACCATGCGCCTGCAGGCTGTAACGCAGGTTCAGTTTGCGCCACCAGGCATATATAAAGAAGAGCGCCGCCGCCAAGAGGAAACGGTAGACCACCGACCACTCGGGGGCCACTTGACCCAGCTGGAACTTCATCGCCAGCCAGGTTAGCCCCCAAAACAATGCGGTAGTAATGTACAGAAGACCGGTATTCATGCAACTCCTTGAGATTTGAGCTCACTTTGTAACACGGAACGCCGGCCTGCGCCGCCCGTTATAATCCTGCGCATGCCCTCAGGAATTTACGATATGCTGCTTTTCCCGCTGGAAGCCGCGGACGGTCAACTGAGCCTGCTCAGCAACCAGCAGCACCTGCTGCGCCGCTTTGGCCGGCTGGACCTGCTGACCCTGGCGGCCGGCCAGGTGCACAACGCCGGCCTGCGCGGCGAGGCCGACCGCATCTGCTTCGCGCTGGATGGCCAAGTCCAACTGCAGTTGGAGGACCGCCGCCCGCAGTCCCCCTCCCACGGCGCGGTAGTCAGCCTGACGCTGGACGCCGCCCAGCCGCAGGGTCTGCTGCTGCCGTTTGGCGTGGCCTGCACTCTGCAGGCGGCCAGCCCGGCCCGCCTGCTGGTGCTAAGCACCCACAGCGAAGCGCACCCGGCTGACCAGCCGGGCTAAGCCCATGAGCGCCAATCCCCTGGTTTTGTTCCTGCGCCTCTCTCGACCGCTTTTTTTGCTGGGCGGGGTGCTGAACTACGCCTTGGGTCTGGGCATTGCCCGCTACCTGGGAGTCAGCATCGATTGGACCCTGGCCTTGCTGGGCCAGCTGTGGGTCAGCAGCCTGCAGTTGGCCACCCACTACCTTAATGAGTACTTCGATTACCCTGGCGACGCGCTTAACCCGCAGCGCACCCCGTTTTCCGGCGGCAGCGGCGTGCTGGGTGCTGGCCCGGGCCAACTGCGCCCGGTGGTGGCGCTGGCCGCCGCCTACAGCATGCTGACACTGACTGCCCTGGTAACCCTCACGCTGTTGTTGCTGGGCGTCGTGTCCCCCTTGGTCAGCCTGCTCCTCTTGCTGATCGCCCTGGGGGCGCTGCTCTACTCGGTGCCGCCCGTGCGCCTGGCCAGCAGCGGCTACGGCGAGCTGACCACCGTGGTCCTGCTGGCCAACCTGCTGCCGGCGCTCGGTTTTGCCTTGCAGGCCGGCGAGCTGCATCGCCTGTTGGCGCTCAGCACCTTCCCGCTCACCATGCTGACCTTCGCCTCCATGCTGGCCTTGGAATTCCCTGACTATGCCAGCGACCTGAAGGCGGATAAGCAAACCCTGTTGGTGCGCTTGGGCTGGCAGCGCGGCCTGCAAATGCACCATGCCTGTGTCTTCATTGCGTACGCGCTCTTCGCGGCGGCCTTCGTCGCCGGCCTGCCCGCTGCCATCGCCTTCCCGCCCTGGCTCAGCCTGCCGCTGGCCCTGATGCAGGTTTGGTACCTGGGCCGCATTGGCGACGGTATGCGCCCGCACTGGAGCGCGCTGACGCTCAACGCCGTGGCGCTCAGCGTTGCCGCCAGCTATTTGCTGGCCTATTCGTTTTGGACGCGCTAGGGGCAGGCCAGGCGCTGGCAGTCCCTTGCATGCCTAGCTATAATGAAAGAACCCATCCACTACTCGCAAAAATACAGGTGATTTATGGCAATCAAAGAAGGTCAACCCGCCCCAGACTTTAGTTTGAACGACGAAACCGGCAAAACCCACAAACTTTCAGACTATCGCGGCCAAACTGTCGTGCTCTACTTCTATCCCAAGGATGACACCCCCGGCTGCACCCAGCAGGCCTGCGATTTCCGGGACAGCTACCAGCGTTACCAAAGCCAGGGTGCCGTGGTCCTCGGCGTCAGCCCGGACAGCGAAGCTTCTCATCAGAAGTTCAAGACCAAGCACGACCTGCCCTTCCCGCTGCTGGCCGACCCGCAGCATGCGGTCTGCGAGCAGTACGGCGTTTGGCAGGAAAAATCCATGTATGGGCGCAAATATTGGGGCGTCGTGCGCAGCACCTTCGTCATCGATGCTGAAGGCAAGGTAGCAAAAATCTTCGAAAAAGTAAGCGTACCTAAGCATAGTTCCAAGGTCTTGGACGTGCTGGAGGGCTTGGGGGCGGCTTAAACGCCAAAGATTTGCCTAAAGCCCAATTATGATATACTGCCTTTCGTACCTTTCCGCACAAGTGCAATATGCTTAATTGCACGATTTTTGCTGCTCGCAGCGGCAAGGCTTGTGGCTGAGAGGATTCTCGGAGGAGATTCGCATGGTTCATTTTGTTATCGTCGGCCTGCTTGTGGTTGCCTCTACGCTGGGCTTGGGCTTGTTCCTGACCAACGCACCCATCCTTCCCCTGCAGGCCAGCGAGCAAGCCATCACTGTGGACTGGTTGTTTAACATCCACTGGTGGCTGATTGCCTTTTTCTTTTCTCTCATCACGGTCTTCATACTCTACAGCGTTTTCGTCTTCCGCCGGAAGCGCGGCGAGCGCGGCGACGGAAAGTACGTCTCCCACAATGACCGGCTGGAGATCATCTGGACCGCCATTCCGATCGGGATCGTGCTGATTCTGGCCGTGATCGGCGCCAGCACCCTGGCCGATGTGGAGCGCCGTGACGCCAACGCACTCACCGTGGATGTGTACGCCTCCCAGTGGGTCTGGCGCTTTGAATATACTGCCGAGGTGCAGACCGAAGCCGGCGAAACGATTTTGACGGCGGTTTCCACCGACACCTTGGTGCTGCCCAAAGACCGCCAGGTGCTGCTGCGCATGCGCTCGGCTGACGTGATCCACTCCTTCTGGGTGCCGGAATTCCGCATCAAGCAGGATGTCTTGCCCGGCGGGGATGAATTTGTGCGTGAGCTGCGCATTACTCCGAATTTGGAAGGCCTCTATAAAGTGCGCTGCGCCGAGCTTTGTGGCCAGCTGCATTACGCTATGTTGGCGGATGTGCAAGTGGTGACCCCCGCCGAATTTGACGCCTGGTTGGCCGAAAATGCGGGCGACTGCAACCTGGGCGACGAGCAATGCGGCCAGCGCTGGGCCACCACTTATGGTTGCACCGCCTGCCACTCCTTGACCGGAGAAAGCGGCGTGGGTCCCACCTGGCTGGGGTTGTTTGGTCACGAAGTGAGCCTGTCTGACGGCAGCGTAGTGACCGCCGACCTGGAGTATTTGCACACGTCGATCGTGGACCCCAATGCCCAGGTCGTACAGGGCTTTCAGCCAGGCATCATGCCGCAAGATTTTGCTGTCCGCCTGACCGAAGAGCAGATCCAGCAAATCATTGCCTTCATTGTAAGTTTGCAATAGGTTGAGGAGGAACAGAATGCGTTTTCTTTCCACAGGCCTGGTACGTGGTCTGATCGCCCAGATCGTCGGCACCGTGGTGGGCATGGCGCTGACCATGGCCATTCGGGTGCTGGTGGGCTTACCCGTCTCCAGCACAGACGCCGCCTTGCAGCAGCACATCACTGAAGTGCATGTTGTCGGCGGTGTGATCATTGGCGCCATGGCCTTTATGGTGGGCGTGGGCGTTTTGGACGAATGGCTGGGCTGGGCGCGGGGCAAACCGATCAATGAGAATATTGACCCGGACCCCTCCAAACCGAACTGGATGCGCTACTTCGGCGTGGACTTTGACCACAAGGTCATTGGCGTGCAGTATGGTGTCACTTCGATCTTGCTGCTGGGCATCGGCGGCCTGATGGCGGTGCTCTTCCGCACCGAGCTGGCGCAGTCCGGCATCACCTTCCTGAACAGCGACATCTTCGAGATCATGCTGGGCTACAACAGCGAGCATCTCTTCAATACGCTGATGAGCCTGCACGGCATGGTC
This sequence comes from Anaerolineales bacterium, assembly GCA_026129305.1. Taxonomy (GTDB): domain Bacteria; phylum Chloroflexota; class Anaerolineae; order Anaerolineales; family UBA11579; genus JAMCZK01. The sequence goes on along the minus strand of JAHCII010000007.1, from coordinate 40,694 downwards.
ATGATCGCCGGCAACTTGCTGGGCATCGGCGCCCTGATGAACTACCTGGTGCCGATGATGATCGGCGCCAATGATATGGCCTTCCCGCGCCTGAACTCCTTTGCTTTCTGGATCAACGTGCCCGGCGCCCTGATCCTGGTCAGCAGCATGTTCTTCGGCGGTTTCGACACCGGCTGGGTGGGCTACCCGCCGCTGAGCGTGCGTGCGCCTTTGGGCATGGAAATGTTCCTGATCGGCGTCTATCTGGTCGGCCTTTCCTCCATCGCCGGCGCCATTAACGTGATCGTCACCGTCTTCACCATGCGTGCCAAGGGCATGACCATGTTCCGCATGCCCATCTTCGTTTGGGCTGCCCTGGCCACCTCCATCATCCAGTTCACCGCTACGCAGATGATCGGTCTGTCCTTCCAGCTGGTCATGTTGGAGCGCTTGTTCGGAATGGGTTTCTTCGACGCCACAGCCGGCGGCGACCCGATCTTGTACCAGCACTTGTTCTGGTTCTACTCTCATCCGGCGGTGTATGTGTTCATCCTGCCCGGCTTGGGCATCATCAGTGAACTGTTGCCGGTCTTCTCGCGCAAGCCGCTGTTTGGCTACAAGGCGGTGGCCATGTCCTCGCTGGGCATCGCCCTGATCGGCTTCTTCGTGTGGGCTCACCACATGTTCGCTTCCGGCATGAGCCCCTTCCTGCGGGTACCCTTTATGTATGCCACCTTGCTGGTGGCCGTGCCTACCGGCGTGAAGTTCTTCAGCTGGGTGGCCACTTTGTGGGAAGGCAAATTGGAATTCCCCACGCCCATGCTCTTCGCTCTCGGTTCGGTGGTCATCTTCCTGTTGGGTGGTGTCACCGGGCCTCCGCTGGGCACCATCGCCACCGACCTGCATCTGCATGACACCTACTTTGTGGTCGGCCATTTCCATGACACCATGTTCGGCGGCTTTGTCTTCCCGTTCTTCGCCGCCTTGTATTACTGGTTCCCCAAGCTGACCGGACGCATGTACAACGAGAAGCTGGGCAAGTGGCACTTCTGGTTGATGTGGGGCAGCTTCATGGTGCTGAGTAACGGCATGCTGCTGGTGGGCTTGCTGGGTATGCGCCGCCGCATTGTGGACTACGACCCGGCGCTGGGCTTTGACTTCACCCATCTGCTGATCACGATTGCGGCTTTTGCCATCTTCCTCTCGGTGGTCCTGGCCCTGTACAACTTCATCCGCAGCGCCCGCAAAGGCCCGGAGGCCAAGGACAACGTCTGGAATTCCCGTTCACCAGAATGGCACATCCCCTCTCCGGCCCCGCTGCACAACTTCCCCGAACCGTTCGAAGTGGTCGGCGAGCCGTATGACTATGGCAAGATCGATTCCCCGTATGTGATCATGCCGGCGGCTTCCGCTACCGGCCATGCCCACGCGGCTGCCACAGGCAAGGAGTAATTCAATGGCAGAGACAAATGACCAAGCCGGCAGCCGCCGGGCACAGCTGAATGCCAGCACCTGGGTCTTCCTGATGCTCGGCGTGCTCACCTTCGGTGAGTATCTGGTGGGCGCCATCGCTCCCCCTTGGGGCCAGGCGCTGCTGCTGGTGGCCGCCTTCAAGGCCTTCTTCGTGATTGTCTATTACATGAACGTGGGACGCTTGTTCTCCGACGATGAGGCGCATTAATGTCTGCTATCGCTGAAAGTTACGCTGTCAAACTGGGCCGTAACCGGCTGGGTTTGTGGCTCTTCCTATTCTCGGACCTTTTCGTGTTCGTGGGCCTCTTCGTGGCCCGCGTGGTCCTGCTGGGCGGCCAGCGTCCGGACCTGGACCAAACCCTGGGCATCATCGTGACTGTGATGCTCTTGTTCAGCTCGTTCTTCATGAACCGGGCCGAAATTGAAATGGCGCACGGCAACCGCCCGGCCTTCTTGCGCAACATCTTTATCACTATGGTGCTGGGCCTGATCTTCCTGGTCGGTGTGGTGGGTGTGGAGTGGCAGGTAGCTCACTTTGGCCCGGGCGACGGAGCGCAAGGCGCGGTCTTCTACGCCATGACCGGTTTCCATGCTTTCCATGTGCTCACCGGTGTGATCTTCCTCTTCATCGTCTGGAACAATGGCCGCAACGGGCACTACAGCGCCGAAAAACACTGGGGCGTGGAAGCCTGCGCCATCTACTGGCACTTTGTAGACGTGGTCTGGATGTTCTTCTACGTCGGCTTGTATCTGATGGGCAATCCAATTTAGCGAGTAGAACCAAATTGTGTTTATACAAAAGCGAGTTCTGATGGGCAGGCGCCGCCTCTCCAAAGGGACTCGCTTTTTGCTAGAATAGGAAGCTATGAAGAACACCCGCATCTGGTTAATTGGCGCCGGCGCACTGCTGGTGGCTACTTCTGTTTTTTTTCTTGGTTTGCAGGCCTTCGAGGCTCAAAAAAGCTTCCGCGGCTCGGCGATCGGCACACCCGCCCCATTGGCTTATGACCTGAACCTGCAGGAAGCGGACGGCACGCCGTACCGTCTAAGCCAGCGCCGCGGCCAAGTGGTGCTGATCTACTTGGGCTACACCAACTGCCCGGACTATTGCCCAGCCACCCTGGCCAAGTTCAAACAGATTGCCGATGCACTGGGCCAGGAAGCCGGTGGAGTGGACTTCGTTTTTGTTACCGTGGATCCGGAGCGCGACACCCCGGATGCGATTGCCGCCTATGTCGATCGCTTCAGCCCAGACTTTTTTGGGCTCACCGGGGATCTGCCTGCTTTGGAGAACGCTTGGAACGGCTATGGCGCTGGCCGCTTTGTCCAGACGGTGGAAAGCGAAATTGGTTATGTGGTGTCGCACTCCACGCGCACCTGGGTGATCGACAAAGAAGGCCTGCTGCGCATCACTTTTCCGTTCGAGATGACGGCCACAGATATGGCTCACGATGTGAGACTGCTGCTGGCTGAGTAAAGGTTGAGATATGGCAAGCACTACCCGAATTTCCATGAAGGTCCTGGCGCGCTATGGCTGGCGTCTGTTCCTGGTGTTGGTGGCCTCGATTGCGGCGGTATGGCTGGTCAGCGAATTGGGCCTGCGCATGCAGGGCGAAACCGCTGTGCGCGCCCCGCAGGAAGTCGAGCTGCTTATTCCCGAAGGCACCGCCGCCCAGGTGGCTGCCGGTGAGTCGCCGCCTACCATTCCCTTTGAGTTGAGCTTTGTGGAGGGCGATACGCTGGTGGTGGTTAACCAGGACACGCAATCGCACACCCTGGGGCCGCTGTATGTCCCAGCCAAGGGCAGCGCCAGCATGCGCTTGGATACCGCCGACCACTTTGCCCTGGCCTGCTCTTTCAATGCTTCGAAATTTCTGGGTCTGAATGTGCGCCAGGCAACCACCCTGCGCACGCGCCTGCTGGGGATCAGCTTTGCAGCCCCCCCCACAGCCATGCTGCTGTTCGTCTACAGCCTGATCGTTTTTCCCGTCAAGCAGCCCAAGAACTCTGCACCTAGCGGGCTCACCGAGACAGGCGGCTAATGCTGAAACCGCTCTTCACCCGGCGCTGGCTCCTGGCCAGCGTCTTGGTTTTGGCCGGGTTTGCCGTACTGGTGCGGCTGGGTATTTGGCAGCTGGATCGCCTGGAATGGCGCCGCGCCCTGAATGCCCGGGTCATGCAGCAGCAGGCCGCCCCGACCCTGATGCTGGAAGCCGGCGCCCTCGATTTGGATTTATACTCCATGGAGTACCGCCGGGCGACAGTGCGCGGCCAGTATCTGCCAGTAGATGAAATTGTATTGCGCAACCAGGTCTGGCTGGGCGAGACGGGCAATCAGCTGGGCGTCGATCTGTATACGCCGCTGTTGATCGAAGGCACGAACCAAGCGATTTTGGTGGAGCGCGGCTGGATCCCGCAAGCGGATGCCCAGCAGCGCAGCGCTTATATTGAAGATGGGCTGGTGACCGTTTTCGGACAGTTGCGCCGGGCGGAGACTGATTTCGGTTTGGGACGCTCCCTGCAGCCTGACCCCACCACCCAGCCCGGGGAACGCCTGGAGACTTGGAACAACCTGGACCTGCCGCGCCTGGCGGCTCAGATGGACCTAGAGTTGCTACCCGTCTACCTGCAGCGCATTCCGCAGGGGCAGCAGACCGCGCCGCCTTATGCGGCTGTGCCGCAGATGGACCTGAGCGAAGGCTCGCACTTTGGCTACGCGGTGCAATGGTTTATCTTTGCCAGCCTGCTGATGGTTGGCTACCCATTTTATGTACGCAGACAGGAAGCGAAGAAGAACGAAAGTCATGGCTAAAGCAAAGAAATCCACCCGACCGGCAAACCCGTCCAAAGCAATGGGCCGTTTCCGCTATCTGATCCTGGTCACCGCCATAGTGACCTATCTGCTTATCATTATTGGCGGCATTGTGCGCGTTACCGGCTCCGGCCTGGGCTGTCCCGACTGGCCGACCTGCTTCGGCAGTTGGATCCCGCCCATGCGCATGGACGCCATCATCGAGTACACGCACCGCCTGGTGGCTGCCATCACCAGCCCGCTGATCCTGGTTTCCTTCCTGGTGGCCTGGTGGCGCTACCGCCACCAGGGTCTGATCAGCCGGCCGCTGCTGATCGCACTGGTGCTTTTGGTGGTGCAGGCTTTGCTGGGCGGCTTGGTGGTTATCCTCGAAACGCCGCCCAACTTGGTGGCGGTGCACTTGGGCGTGGCATTGGTCATTCTGGCCATGCTGATTACTTCAACTGTGGCCGCTTTTCATCTGTACGAGCATGGCAAACTGCCGGAACGCCTGCATTTCCGCGGCCGCTTTTCCCGCTCTGTCACCGGCGCCCTGGCGGGCATCTTCGTGGTGCTAGTCAGCGGCGCTTTGGTGGCCATGACCAACGCCACCTATGCCTGCTCCGGCTGGCCGTTGTGCAATGGCGAATTGATTCCCTCGCACACGCTGGGCTGGGTGCATATGGGTCATCGCTTTGTCGTGGCGCTGATATCCGTGCACCTGCTGATGCTGCTGCGCCGCGCCTGGCGTACGCAGCGCACCCAGCGCGGCATCCTCATCGCCGCCACCCTGACCGTGGTGCTGTACTTCTCACAGGCGCTGGTCGGCGCCATGAAGGTCAGCACGCAGTTCCCCATTCCGCTGCTGGGCTTGCATGTGGCCAGCGCGGCGGCCGTGTGGGCGGCGGCGGTGGTGCTGTGGGCCTTGGTGGGCTTTGCCGCCCGGGACCCACAGGACGAGGAGCGAGAGGCAGCAGAGCCGCTGGACAAACGCCAGTTTTTGCAGGATCTCGTCAGCCTGACCAAGCCGATCATTGTGGCCCTGTTGCTGGTGACCACTTATGGCGGCATGGTGATGGGCGCCCGGACTTTACCCTCATTGGCCTTGACCTTTTGGACGCTGCTGGGCGGCGCCCTGGCCGCCGGCGGCTCCGGGGCGATCAACCAATACATTGACCGCGAGACCGACCAGCATATGAGCCGCACCGCCCGCCGGCCGATCGCCGCCGGGCGGCTGACCCCAGCCGAGGGCTTGGCTTTTGGCCTCTCTCTGCTGGTGCTGGCTTTCTTCCTGCTGGCCAATTTCGTCAACCTGCTGGCGGCTGTGCTGGCCCTGGCCGGCATGCTCTACTACGTGGTGCTCTATTCGATGTGGCTCAAGCACGCCACCGTCCAGAACATTGTCATCGGCGGTGGGGCGGGGGCCATCCCGCCCATGGTGGGTTGGGCGGCCGTCACCGGCAGCCTGGGCTGGACGCCGCTGTTCTTGTTCCTGATTATTTTTCTGTGGACGCCCCCACACTTCTGGGCGCTGGCGCTGATCAAGCAGAACGACTACGCCCGGGCCGGCGTGCCCATGCTGCCCGTGGTGCGCGGCGAAGCTGAAACCCGCAAGCAGATCTGGTGGTACACCTTGGCCCTGGTGGCGCTGACCCTGGCCCTGACCCCGCTGGGTTTGGCTGGGAATCTCTACCTGGTTTCAGCCGCTGTGCTGGGCGCCATCCTGATCTGGGCTGCCTGGCAGGTGCTGCGCGGCGAGGGCAACAAGATCTCCTGGCGTATGTATCGTTATTCCAGCATGTACTTGGCACTGCTCTTCCTGGCGCTGGCGCTGGATGCCGTCTTAGCGTAGTCTGACCATCTGCAACAAAAAAGCCCCGGTCGTTAGCCGGGACTTTTTTTTAGGTTACTCAGAGTCAGCTAGTCTCGAACCATCACCATGACTGTGATGTCTTCAGTGTTTTCAAAATGCAAGACCATCTCAAAACTCTCGCCCGCCACCAGGTCGGTTTGCAGGTCGATCAGCATGATGTGGTAGCCACCGGGTTCCAGCACGGCCATCTCATTGTTGGGGATTTCAATCCGCTCCACGGGGCGCATGGTCATCACATCGTTTCCGTGACCCATAGCTTCTTCGACCGCATGGCCGCTCATGTCGTGACCCATGTCATGGCTGCCTTCGGCCTGCATGGTTTGCATGCTTATGTTTTCGTGGATCTCCACGGCGCGCGCTACCGTGCTGCTTACGCCAATCAGTGCATCACTTGTGCCGGTGCTGTTGTGCAGCTGGAAATATGCCGCTGCTGTGCTGCCGGCTGGCGTAGCCCGAGCCCAGGGCTCGATCACATGCATTTCACCAGCTGCCGGGGCGCAGGCAGCCAGCAGGATAGTCAACACGGCAAAAATCAACGTTTTTTGGGTCTTCATTCCTTACCTTGTGAACAGAGGCGCAATAGCCGGATTGTATCACCGGCTAGAAAACGACGATGCGCGTGCCGTGCCCCGGGTTGGTCATTTTGGGCGGCGAAGCCTCTGGCAACAGCCAGCGGAACAACCACTTGGCCTCCTCGGTACGCATGTTGACGCAGCCGCGGCTCATATCATTGCCAAAATTGTCGTGCCACCAGGTGCCGTGGAAGGCCACGCCCCATTCGTGGAAGTACGAGACCCAAGGGACGCCGGGCAGCTCGTACGCGGCGATGTCGCTGGTCATCTGGCCGTCGCCCATATGGCGCACCGGCATCTTGGAGAAAACGTGAAAGTTGCCCTTGGGCGTGTAGGTGGGGATGCCGTTGGTGCTCTGCAGAGTTGGGATGCCGGTGGAGATCTTGGTATCCAGCACCACTGCACCTTCCTCGTAAGCCCACAGCCGTTGCTCGACGATGCTGACTTCGACGCGTTTCTGTTCCGGCGCCACCCGCGTCGAGATCGGCGTCAGTTCGCTGGCCGGAATTTTGCGCAGATGGCTGGCCAGCACGCAGTATTCGATCTTGAGCAGGTCGTCCAGGATGCGGTACCAAGTAGCCCCATCCGGTCCCTCGATGACGCCTTTGACCCAATGGATGGAGCCGTAATACAGGCGATAGAGCTTTTCCCAGCCATAGGTGCGCGTCAGCCGGTAGGACTGGGTCAACGGGACGGTGACCTCAAAAAGCTCACCCTCTTCGTTTTCCACGGGCAGGGTTTCATTCAGTAGCGTATCTACCGGCTGCAAGTACGCGGTGTGGGCATAGCCTTCGTCCAGCCGGTACCACATCGGGTTGAAGTCTGGCCCGGTCTCTGACTGAAACTTTTCGTAGACATACAGCAGCTGGTCGCGCTTGCGCGTGCCCACCACTTTGACCTGATCGTTGTAACGCGGGTATTGCGGCTGGTCGTAGATCTGGATGCCGTTGATGTTGGCCACGCGCACCAGCCCCTTGGCGTCGGCCGGCTTGTAAAGATCCAGCGGCGTATCAGTCAGCGCCAGCCCGCTGAGGGCCAGGCCGCCCAACTTGAGAAAATCCCTGCGGGACACCTTCTCCATAAGAGCATTCTACCAAGCCCGCCTGAGTAACGCCTTAAAGCCAGGCGGCGGCCGTCTGGCCGCCTGATTATTACGTCGCCAACAGCTATAATCCGCTGGCATGACCATTTCACTGGACTTAGAAAGCTTTCTGTTGACCAGCACGGTCGTGTTGGCTTTCTTTGGGTTGTACACGCTGTGGACGGGCCGGGCGCGTATGCAGCAGGCCGGGGAATTGCCCTACCATCGGCTGCGACAACAGCGCCTGCTGCAGGGTTGGGCCACCGTTTTCTGGGGTCTGGTGCTTTTTGCCTTGGCCGCCCTGCTGCATTGGTTTGGCCGGCCTGTGGTCTACAGCGTCCTCCCGGTCACGCCCACGTCCAGCCAAACCAGCACGCCGACCTTGTCTCCCACCCCCAGCCTGTCTCCCACAGTCACGTTGACGCCTTCAGAGACGCCTACGCTGCAGTTCACCTACACCCCTTCGCCCACGCCGCCGCCCCAGTTGCCTGATGAGGTGCGCAGCCAGTTCACATCAGTCGTGACGCCCAACTCGGCGGCCGTCTTCAGCCCGCTGACCTTCAGCCGTGACCTTAACTTCCGCACGTACACGGCTATCGAGCCGGGCACCCTGTTTGAGAGCCCGGTCGAGGGCATTTACGCCACGTTCAGCTATGACGGCATGCTGCCTGAGTCTCAATGGTCTGCGCTCTGGTACCGGCAGGGTCAGCTGGTGCATTTTGAGACGATGCCTTGGGATGGCGGCACCGGCGGCTTTGGCTACACGGAATGGTTGGCGCCCAGCCAGGAGTGGCTGCCGGGCGTTTACCAGGTGCAGATCTTTGTGGGCGAGGACCCTAAAGTCGTGGGTGAATTCGAAGTCAGCGGCCCAGCAGGCACCCCGACCCCACCGGCGGGTATCCTGACCCCGACTCCTTAGACCGCTGGACCTGCTCTTGGCTCACTGCTGGCGCGGGCAGGGTCTCATCAGCCTGCCGAGTAAGGGTGCTCGTAAATATGGAACACCAAATCTTGCGGGCCGGTCCTTTGCCCCAGATCGTTCAGCAGGCGCAGGAGTTGGGCGCGGTGGTCCGTCCCGTGGTTGATGACGTGCAGCAGCACCTGCCAGACTGTCAAGTCGGCGTCTTCGCCGGACAGCGGTTTGTCGGAGAGCATGTTGTCTTGCAAGGTCTCCAAGTACTGGCGCATGCCGGCTTCCACCAGGTCCCAGCCGGAGCGGATCTGCTGGCGGTCGGCAGAGCTCATCGGCTCCAGCCACTCGGTCGGGCCGTCTTGCCCGCGCAGGTCACTGAACCACACGTCGTCCACATCAGCCAAGTGCACCACCTGATCGCGCACTGAACCGATGGAGTACTCGACAGGTTGGGTGAAGTCTTCCTCGCTCAGGTCCATAACGTAATTCCATATCTTGCGGTTCTCTGCGAAGTGGTAATTGTATAAATATCGAAATGCGTCTGCGTTCATGGGCGTACTCCTGACTTAGTATAACCATCAGCAGGCGTTAGAATTCACTGATCACTATGCTCACCATCGAAACCCATTGCCATACGCATGCCTCGAAGGACAGCCGGGTTAAGCCCGCCGACCTGGTGGTCGCCTGCCGCCGGCGCGGCCTGGACCGCGTGATCATCACCGACCACAACAGCATCAGCGGCGCCTTGGAAGCTCAACAGCTTGACCCGGAACTGGTGATTGTGGGCGAAGAAGTGCTCACCGACAAAGGGGAGCTGTTGGCCGCCTATGTCACCGAGCTGGTGCCCAAACACACTCCTTACCGCCAGGCCATCGCCCAGCTGCGCCAGCAGGGCGCCTTCATCAGCGTGTCGCACCCCTGTGACCCGCGCCGCGGCCTATGGTCCGCCGAGGATCTGGAGGAACTGGCTGAGCTGGTCGACGCTTTCGAGACTTTCAATGCCCGCAATTTGCGCCCGGCGTACAATCAGGCTGCCGCCCAACTGGCCGCCCGCCACGGCCTGCCCGGCACCGCTGGCTCCGATGCACACACCCTGCTGGAAGTGGGGCGCGCCACGATGCGCCTGCCGCATTTCCACGACGGCGATAGCCTGCGCCGGGCTGTGGCCCAGGCTGAACTGCACGGCAGCCCCAGCGGCCCGCTGGTGCGCCTGGCCAGCCGCTGGGCCGCCTGGTTCGGATAGAGACGGAGGTTAAAGTGCAGCGTATCAAGATCTTGCAAAAGTTGGGCGTGTGGATGTTCGCGCTGATGTGGATTCCCTTCACCTGCATCTTTGTGGGCATCATCGGCGAAGAAGGCGGCTGGGGCGCTGATTTTGCCCGCTGGGTGGACCAGCTCCTGCCTGGGTTGCTGATGGGGCGCGGCTCTGGCTTATCCATTCTGGCCACAGTCTCCATGACACTCACGTTCACCATGTCCATCATCAGCATGCTGTTGATCTTTGGCACCCCGTTCTTGAGCAGCCGCCTCAACAAACGCATTCTGCAATCCGGTAGAGCGGCGACTGCCGAGATCCTTTCTGTCGAGAATACCGGCACCTATATCAACAGTGCGCCTGTAGTGCGTTTTGGTCTGGAGGTGCGTCCGCAGGGCGAAACTCCTTTTACGTCTGAGACGGAACGCTTGCTGTCCTTCGCACGGCTTAGTGCCCTCCAGCCAGGCACGATCATCCCGGTGCGTTACGACCCGGAAACCCTGGACGTGGCCATGGAAGAGTAGGGGCAATACTTGCGATAGAATTGCGCCCAAGGCGCGGTGGCGGAACTGGCAGACGCAGGGGACTTAAAATCCTCCGAGGGCAACCTCTTGTGGGTTCGACTCCCACCCGCGCTATTGATTAGGTTCAGCCTTGCACTCTTGTAAGTTTTAATTTATTCAACTATACTGCTTGCACTTCTCATTTTTGTCTCATCTGGCAGACTAACTTCGGAGGTGTGGCGGGACTATCGAAACATCTATCCATAATGCGTAGTCAAAAAATCCAGGAGGATATCCGTGATTAAGAAAATCAGCTTGGCTGTACTATCTTTTGTTCTATTCCTGTCTTTGGGTGCTGTTCAACCCGTCCAAGCCCAGGCTCCACTTCCTGATATTGACAGGGACGCAATTTTTGTTCCCGGCGAAGTGGTGGTAAGTTTTGATGATGGCTTGCAGGCCAAGCAATATATGGCCTTGGCACAGGCCCTGGCTGGTACAGTAGGGGCTCAAGTTGTGGACCAATATGAGGCCATGGCTTTATTGAGTTTTGATGAGAGTTCGGATGTCCCTGCTTTGGCTGCCCAAATTGGCGGCCAATCGGGCGTTCGTTATGCCGAACCGAACTACATCATGTGGATCCCGGAAATTGACCTGACCTCTCAGCCCCATACTAGAGACACGATTCGCATTAGTTATGCCTCTGAGGACGGAACTATTCAACAGGAAATCCCTGTTGAGCAACTCCGGTCTATGCGCTCTACAGGGCCTAAAATAAGTTCATACCCAAATGACGGCTTCGAGAGTTGGGGCTGGTTTGAAACTGGCGCTTGGAAGATTTGGATTGATAAAGTGATGGCGCCCGGTGTGTGTGTGCTAGACACGGGCGTTGATGCAAATCATCCTGATTTGAAGGGGCGCGTAGTTAATGGCTATGATTTTGTTAATGACGACAAAGTTCCGAATGATGACAATGTCCACGGCACTCATGTGGCCGGCACTATCGCCGCCATCGCCAACAACAACCGCGGGTTGTCGGGTGTTTCCAATGGCAAAGTAGTCGCAGTTAAAGTTTTGAGTGCTCAGGGCTGGGGCACAATATTCGATATCGCTGCAGGCATTCGATTTTGCGCTGATCACAAGGACGTTAAAGTACTTAATATGAGCCTGGGCGGTGGGAATCCTTCTACCACGTATTGGTATGCTCTGGATTATGCAATTAATGCCAAGGGTAAATTAGTAGTCGCAGCAGCTGGCAACTCATCCTTGAACACAGATGCCTATCCCATGTTCCCTGCGGCTTGGGCCGATCCCAATCTTTACCCGAATGGCACCGGCCTGGGTGGTTCTTATGGCACCAACATCGCCCATGGGATTCTGAGCGTTGGTGCACAGGCATCGTACTCCAAGTGGATCGATATGGATAATGATGGGGTCGGCTGGGATCCTGATGATGAGGATTACTGGGATGAACGGTTTTGGGAATGTGCCGCATCCTTCTCTAATTATGGTACTTATGTAGAGATTGTGGCCCCAGGAGAAAGTATCTATTCAACGACTCCAGTTTCCTATCCATTTCATAGCGGCTATTTTGAGGGAATTGCCTCTGGCTATGACTGGTTGAGCGGGACTTCAATGGCCACACCGCATGTGGCTGGTGGCGCGGCTCGCGTGTGGGGTTTGTTCAAGAATGAAAGCAACGCGCAAATTAAGGCTCGTTTGCTTGCATACGGTGATCCAGTGTTTGTTACTGAGGATCCTCTATGGGATGATCACGATGAAGGCTATTGGGATGATGGCTATACCGGCGATGCGCCTTACTGTTGGCCAGCCAGTATGAGTAATTCTGTTCACCTTGACATTAGTGGTGCTATGGAGCGTTCTGTTGCCTCAGGAGCAGCTGTTGATGCACAGACGGGTCTGCCATTGGTGGGGGCCAAAGTTAACATACGTGACTGGTACACTAAAAAGGCTGTATCCGGCTCGGGTGTGGCTACTGTTACAGGTTCATCAAGATGGTTTGACGTGTTGAATCTGCCAACAGAGACTTGGTATGGAGTTTTGGTCAACGCCAAGGGATACACTGCTGGAGCCCAGGAAGTTGGCTATGTATATGCTTTCGATTGCGGGAGAATGTGTGTGTCAGTTAACTCGTCCATCCGCAATGTTAGTGTGCCCCCGAATATCAAGAATACAATGTTTGTGACTTTGGACTGGGACGGTTTTGATGGGGATTTGGATTTGAACCTTTTCCTGCCCTCAGGATCCCCCGGCATGCAGATCCCCTATCATACGGTTGGGACGCTGAGGGATTTCCCCTACGCCCGCTGGTACCGCGATGGTGGCGTAGGCAGCGCATCTGATTGGTATGTCGGTTCTGAAACGGTGGCCATTGCGAAGAAGGGCAAAACACTGCATTACGGCAATCTAGGCGCCTACAACGTTTTTGTGGTTGACTGGGATTCGGTGTTTACTTCTGGCTTTAGTACGCCCTATATACGCTTGTGGGACGCCGGCAAGGTCATTGACATGGTCTTTGAGGATTGTGATCCCGGAGATGCCTACTGGTATGTCTATGATTTGGGTGGTAGCCCTAACTTAAGCCGCAACTTTGTCGACATTTGTAGCGTTGATAACAGTTGGTTCCCGTATGCTGTGAAGGAGGAATTGCAAGGCATCCCTGAAATGAAATGGCAGGATAAGGGAAACTAGACCAATTCTTGCATCTGGGACACCAGGGGCTGTCGAATAACAGCCCCTGGTGTCCTTTTTCACGAATCTGATGAACATTGTACGCTTGTTCTTCAATCGAATTCTTTCTCTATTGGCTCGTGCAATGGCAGTCTTGCCAATTCCTGGCAAATGGATGGCTGTATTCTTCCTCTTCGTGCTCCTTGCCAGTCTTCCCTTTGGACAGCCTAATGCCACGCTGGCCGGTTCGGTCACGGGTCCTAATTCCGGGCTGAGATCTACCGGATCTTTGCCCGTTGGCGGACAGAATCCCGGCGAAGATACTTCTACAGAAGATGGTCAACAGCAACTTATTCATTCCTCGCCAGATCAGGAGAGAGCCGATGCAGCCTTGGGCGACCAGAGCACCACAGCAACTGGTCAGTCTACTTCAGTCACTAACCAGATGGGCTACACGCCAGCACCCACACTAGACAATGATTTGCAATTAATCCTCTTGGATCTAACCCGCACTCCGCATGTGACCATCACGACTCGCTTCATCCCATTGGCGACTTACGCTAGTCTTACTCCACGGCCAACCAATACCAACCGTCCCACCCATACGCAAGCCTATACTTATACTCCCTCTCCGAGCAACACTCCACTTCCTAGCGCTACGCCTACGATCACATTTACTCCTACCCTCAGCGACACGCCCACAGTTACGCTAACACCTACGCCGAGCGACACGCCGACAATCACGCTCACACCTACGTTAAGCGACACGCCGACAATCACGCTCACACCTACGCCAAGCAATACGCCCACTCATACAAGTACACCCGTTGCCACAAATACTCCAACAGTCACTAGCACGTTGTTCGGAAGCGTCGGGAGATCGGTTTTGCTCAATGAGCTTGCGTTGGATTTGGCTGTCGACGTGCAGGGCATTTGGATTGAACTACTTAATGTATCAGATGACCCTGTTCAGATTGATGGTTGGCAACTGCAAATTCTCCTTCCAGATCATATTGAAACCTTGCCACTGGAAGGAAGCTTGCAGGAGGGTGACTTCTTGATCCTAAGTGCCGTGGCTGTGGACGGGGTAGATGTTTTTGTGATCGAGAGCTTAACCATGCTCAGTGGGGCGCCAGCTGGAGCCGTGTTGCTTTTTGAAGATGCACACCTTGTGGATGTACTCAGCTGGGGAGACTTTGACCAGCTTCCTGCTGAGGCTGAATTTTGGAACCAAAACAATTTGTTTATTCCCAGTCAAATCTTAACAATGTCTCGTGTTGGAATGGAGCCTGACCCACCTGCCAACTGGTGTTTGGCACTGCCTAGCTTCGGAGTACAGAATAATGCTTGTGAGTAGCCCTAAAAAGCTCTTTGGACTGATACTGGTGTTGTGTGCCATCTTCCAAGCCTCAGTGTCCGTTGTTCAGGCTGCAGATCTAAATGCCATCTCTTCGGAATTTCTCCCAGGCCAACTTTTAGTCGGTTACCGCCGGCCCACGCATATTCAAGGATTACTCGATGTTGAAGGTGTTCAAGCCATTCTTTGGAATTCGAACCTTGAAAAGCTCGGGACTGTCCTGCTTTCTGTTAATCCAGGTGAAGAATTAGCGATTGCGGAGAATTTACTGTTGCTGCCTGGTATCCGTTTTGCGGAACCGAATTACCTTGTAGAACCAGCATTGGCGCCTTCAGATGCGCTTTGGCCCCAACAATATGGGCCGGCACAAATAGGGGCGCCCGCTGCTTGGGATATCACGACTGGGTCCGCTGACACGGTCTTGGCAATTATTGATTCGGGCATTGATCTTGGTCACCCGGAATTTGCCGGCCGGATTCTGCCAGGGTATGACTTTATTGACCGGGACAAGACACCCAATGATCAATGCGGCCATGGCACGCATGTTGCGGGAATCGCCGCTGCCGCAGGAGATAACGCCCAAGGCATCGCGGGTATTGCTTGGAATGTTAAGATCATGCCCCTAAAGGTTCTGGCTGGTCCGAATAGTCCCTTTGGGCCGTGCGGTGGAACCACGGCCAGTGTAGCAGATGCATTGATCTGGGCTGCTGATCGCAACGTCGACATTATTAACCTCAGCATAGGTACAAGCGCGCCGTCTGCGCTCATGCAGAATGCCACCTACTATGCCTATCAGAAAGGCGTCGCTTTGTTTGCAGCAGCAGGAAATGCTGGAACAAGCCCAGTGTTTTATCCGGCTGCTTACCCATGGGTGATGGCAGTTGGAGCCACAAATGTTCTCGAAGAGAGGGCGAGCTACTCTAATTTTGGAGCAGGGTTAGATATTATGGCGCCAGGCTCTGACATTCTGTCCACTACTCCGCGAGGCTATTTTTACTACTCTGACCCTGCAAGTTATGGCCTCTCGCATAATTATGATTTCCTAAGTGGTACATCTATGGCGGCTCCCTTTGTTTCAGGATCTGCGGCTTTGCTAGCCAGTCTGCCTGGCTATGACACTCCTGATCGAATTTATGAAGGGATTACCACCACTGCTGCCGATATGGAAGCTGTCGGCATGGATGCCAACACTGGTTATGGACTCTTGCAACTAGATGCGGCCATGGCATATCTGCCAACAAGCCCACCTGTGACTATTGCGCTACCCAGTACACAGTATGACATCCTTGATTCCAGAATTTGTGCAAATTTAGTCTCTTACTTTTGGCGGGATGCCACTCAGGGAACTGTCCTCCCTATTTTTGGTTCCAATGGTTCACATACGGTTGCGCTGCCCTTTACTTTTACTTATGCAGAAGTGGATTATGCCGAAGTCACAGTGAGTGCCAATGGCTATCTCACTTTTGGAGGTAGTGGAGGCGAGTCGGAGAATTTTCTCATTCCGGGAATTGCTCAACCCAACAACTTCATCGCGCCATTTTGGGACAATCTAAACCCATCAGCAGGGGGCCTGATTTATGCGACAACCAATGGGGTCGCACCTGAGCGCGAATTTGTGGTGCAGTGGAACAATGTGCCGCGCCAAGGCGTGGGAGGCTTTCTCGATTTTGAAGTCATCTTGCATGAGGATTCTGGCGAAATAACCTTTCAATATAAAACGTTGCGAGGAAATGGTGCAGAGGGCGAGTCGGCGACAATTGGCTTGGAATTTGCTGACGGTCATGGGGGCAGCGAGTATTCATACAATCAAAAGAAGGCTATTGGTGAGCGGACTGCGATTCGCTTCGTTCCATACATAAATATTCCTATACCTTCAGAAGATTGCATGGCTGCCTCCACTCAAAACGACAATCGTGTTGCCCTGCAAGAGGGCGAAACTCTTTTAGAGACGGTCGTTACTTCGGAGGGGGGCACCTTTAAATTAGCGCCATTCTGTGTCAATATCCCTGCTGGGTTGGTGGAAAAAGATTCCATTCTGAGAATTCGATTGCTAAACACTGGGCCTAATCTACCAATGGAATGGCAGAATTTGGGTCAATTTATTGATGTTGAAATTGACCCAAAGCCAGATTTTTCCAGGGGAAGCCCAATTTTGTGCTATCAGTTAAACACAGAGACTTTGCTGGCCAACGGTGGTCATGGGGAGAATTTGTTTTTTGCCCATTTCCTCCCGGGCGACAAATCCTGGTCGTATCTTGCAAGCTCAGTGGACAAAATTGGGACTAATGTCTTCGCTAGCACACCGCACTTTTCTTTGTTTGGCGTCTTTTCTGTCAAGCCAGGTCAGCTTCCCACAACAGGCGCAACAGTAACTCCATCGCTAACCAGATGGTTGCCCATTCTTTTGTTGGTGCCAATAGCTTTTGGGATTCCAAAGCGCTTTCTTTCTCTGCGGGTGCCAATCCTTAACGTAACTGGCTTAGCCGCATTGCTGGGCACCCTGCTTTTGCTTTTCTTGGGCCTGCCTCTATTCACCGCCAATGCTCAGGAAAATAATCAAAGGCTGCCTGACCCACAAATAGTTAGTCCAAGTATCGCTGCGGGATCCTCCAGTGTTTTGTCGTATCTTAAGCCTGATGAGCCGAAGAAGGACTTGCTAAGTTTGGCCACAATAGAATACGGTGATCGGTTGATTGAGCGTATTAGCATTCCTAAATTAAACATTGCTTCAGACGTGCTCCCTCTGGGCTGGCAAGCAAATAGATCCTTGAAGGACATTTTGAAGACGGAGTGGGATTCCCCACAAGGTGTAGTTGGTTGGGTGGTAACAAGTGCTTTGCCTGGTGATTCAGGAAATGTAATCCTCTATGGGCATAACAATATCTATGATGCAGTCTTTCGTAATCTGGCGGATTTATCAGAGGGCGATGTAATTCATCTCGTTTCCAGTGGTGGGTTGAAGACTTATTCGGTCAGTGAAGTTCATCTGCTGCCAATGCTGACAGATGTCCAACAAAGCCAGGCTTATAGTCAATTTTTGCAGCCAACTGATGAGCCGGTTTTGACGATTATTTCTTGCTGGCCTTATATTTCTAACACACATCGAGTTGTCATTAGGGCTCTGCCGACTGAATAGCAATGAAATCCAGAGGCGTTTGCTCTTTGTTATGGTCTCCTAAGTTTCTATTGCAGATTTTTCTTGTGGTCTGCTCGATCTTTGCTGTTTCCACACCTAAAGAAGCATATGCCAGTTCTGAGAGGGCTTTCCCCCGGATCGATGTCTCACAGGAAACACGTACTGAGTATGAATGGTGGTTGCTTAACTGGTCAAACAATAATTTGGTTTGCAGTTTGAGGATCGACCATCAGGGATGGCCATATGAGACAGAAATACTTAGGGTTTGTGGCCAGCAAGTCCACGAACGTTGGATTAAATATCCCTATTGTCCTACTGCGGAGAGTGGGGGTGGAAACTGCCCAGGCCTTTACCTGATGTTCTATAAGGAATATCAAGTACAACATGATGTAGTCAGTCTGTTGCCCCCAGCGGCAATCTCAATTTCTCTACCCGGCTGCACGTTGGCCGATTCATCATATTTGTGTTCACAATTACCACGTTTGCGTATTCACGCTACAGAACCTGCAGTTGGTCAGCAAATTAATCAAGTAGGCGTCCATCTTGAAGGTGTGGATATGTTCTTTCCTGGTGAGGTGGCGGAGTTGGAACTGACCCCCACGGATTCCAACGGAAAAACAATTTCTTTTTGGGCAGATTCTTCCCTGGGTGATAGCCTCAGCCCTACTGAAGCGCGATATCGGGTGTTGCGTCATCCTGAATTGGATATGTGGCAGGTGGATGTACTCAGTACAAATTTAATTGATGGTTCATCTACTAATTATGCGCTTCTGTGGATGGCGTTCCCCTCGCAAGCGAACTGGTTGACTTCGGCAACTCATCCAGACGAGATTGTTACCGCCGAACCTTATCTATATTTAGCCGGTCAGCTGATTCGCTGGGGTGCAGTTGATGCCAGCACTTGCGCTGATGGAGGGCTCTTGAGGACCGGATATGCTAGTCAATGCGGACTAGAAAGTTCTCACCTTGAAGTAGTCGCATGGCAGAATAATTTCAACACAAAAATTGTTGAAGTCTCCCAGCAAACTGGCGTCCCCGCACAGCTTATAAAGAATCTAATTGCTCAGGAAACACAGTTCTGGCCTGGGCATTATGAATTGGCCCCCGATGAATATGGCATTGGCAGACTTACAGAATCGGGAGCAGATACTGTCCTTCTTTGGCATAGGGATTTCTATCAGCAAATTTGCAATAGTTTGTTCATTGCCAGTGAGTGCGTTCGTGGTTACGCAAAGCAAAGCCCGACTAATCAGCAGATGCTGCGCGGTGCGGTGATCAATTATGTAGATGCTTCATGCGCATCGTGCCTTTATCAAATTGATCTGAATAAGACCGAAACGGGAATAGAAGTTGTGGGATATTCTTTATTGGCCAAAGCAGCCCAAGTGAACCAAATCTTTGCCAACCTGACTGGAAAACCTGGCGGCGAAGTAAGTTCTTATGAAGATTTGTGGCGCTTTGTTTTGGTGGACTATAACGTTGGGCCGGGCTGTTTGTACTCGGCCTTCCAAGCTGTTTTGAATGCAAATGCTACTTTGAATTGGCAGAATGTTTCGAACAATTTGACCGGAGATTGCCGAAATGCAAATGAGTATGTTGAACGTATCACACGCGATCGCTGGGGGATGAGTGTTGGAGTATCGTTTGACCCATAAACTACTTTTGGCGTTGCAACCATTCCCCCAGCCCCAGCGTCGCCAATACGAATATTAAAAGCAGCACGCGCAGCTGGCCGCCTTGATCCGGATTGGTCAGGCCGGCCTGCGCCAGAAAGGCCAGGTTCAACGCCAGATAGACGCCTATCACCGTCAACTGGCTGGCACGGGTTCGCGCTTGGCCGCGGCTGCGGGCAGCCAACCAACCCAGGATGATGAGGCTGGCCGCGATGCGCAGCGGCTCCACCTGGCCTGTGGCGAGATGCACGGCAATATCAACCACCTGCACCAAACCCAATATGGCGCTGCTGCACCTAGTTGTCATATTCACTCCAGGGGAGAAACATACTGCTCAGCAGTATAAACTCATCTGGCGGCCTATGCTATAATCCCGAAATGCATGCAAACCTACTGAACAACAATAACGAGGACAATAACGCCCTTTTCCGGGCGGGATTGACCTTGCTTGGGCACTGAGCCCAACCAAGTCTCCTCTCGCCCGGCACTCGCCGGGCGTTTTGTTTTCTGGGCCGCTGCACACTAAGGAGAACTTATGTATAAGACACACACCTGCGGAGAGTTGACCGCCGCCAACGCCGGCCAGACCGTGACCCTGGCCGGCTGGGTGCACCGCCGCCGCGACCACGGCGGTCTGACCTTTATTGACTTGCGCGACCGCTTTGGCCTGGTGCAGATCGTCTCGGACCCGGAGGCGGCGCCCGAAGCCCACACGGCTTTTGAGCCTGTGCGCAGCGAATGGGTGCTGCAGGTTACCGGCGTGGTGCGCCCCCGCCCGGAAGGCATGACCAACCCGGAGATGAGCACCGGCGAAATCGAAGTGGCGGTCAGTCAGGTCAAGATCCTCAACCCGTCCAAGACCCCGCCCTTTTTGATCAATAAAGAAGAAGAGGTCGACGAGAACACGCGCCTCAAATACCGCTACCTGGACCTGCGCCGCCCGCGCATGCAGGCCAACCTGGAACTGCGCCACCGCGTGATTAAGTTCATCCGCGATTATCTTGACAAAGAAGGCTTTCTCGAAATTGAGACGCCGATCCTGTTCAAGACCACGCCGGAAGGCGCCCGTGATTACCTGGTGCCTTCGCGCGTGCACCCTGGCGAGTTCTATGCCTTGCCGCAGTCCCCACAGCAGCTCAAGCAGCTGCTGATGGTTGCCGGGTTTGAGCGTTATTTCCAGATCGCCCGCTGTTTCCGTGACGAAGACCTGCGCGGCGACCGTCAGGCGGAGTTCACCCAGCTCGACATTGAGATGTCTTTCGTTGAGCGCGATGACGTGATGAACCTGATGGAAACCATGTACACCGCCATGGCGCAGGAACTGCTTCCGCACAAGCGCTTGCTGACCACGCCCTGGCCGCGCCTCAGCTACAAGGAGGCCATGCAGCGCTTTGGCAAAGACAACCCCGATATGCGCTTTGGCATGGAGCTGCAGGACCTCAGCGGCTGGGCGGCCGGCTCTGCCTTCAAAGTCTTCGAGGACGCCCTGGCTTCCGGCGGGCACGTGCGCGCCATCAATGCCCGCGGCCTGGGCGGCTACAGCCGCAAGGAGATCGACGCCCTCACGGATTATGTTAAGGACTTCGGCGCCAAAGGCCTGGCCTATCTGGCGATCACGCCGGAAGGCGAAGAGCGTTCCTCGTTCAGCAAGTTCCTCTCCGCGGAGAAGCTGGCTGAGCTCAAGGCCCGGTTGGATGCCCAACCCGGCGACCTGCTGCTCTTCGTGGCCGATAAGCCGGAGGTAGTCTTCACCGCCCTGGGCCGCTTGCGCGTGCACCTGGCCGAAAAGCTCAACCTGCTGGACCCCGACCTGCTGGCCTTCTGCTGGGTGATCGATTTCCCCTTCGCCTTCTGGAATGAGGAGGAGGGCCGCTGGGAAGCCAGCCAACACCCCTTCACGTCGCCGATGCCGGAAGACATCCACATGGTCGAAAGCGACCCGGCCAATATGCGCGGGGCGCAATACGACATGGTGCTCAACAATATCGAAGTCTGCGGTGGTTCCATCCGTATCCACGAGCGCGAGCTGCAGTCGCGGATCTTCAAGCTGATCGGCCTGACGCCCGAAGTGGCCCAGGAGCGCTTCGGCCACATGCTCGACGCTTTCGAGTACGGCGCGCCGCCGCACGGCGGCATCGCCTCCGGTCTGGATCGCCTGGTGATGCTCTTCGCCGACGAGCAGAGCATCCGCGAGGTGATTGCCTTCCCCAAGAACCAGGCCGCCCGGGATGTGATGGCCGACGCGCCAACACCTGCCGACGAGCAGCAGCTCAAAGACCTGCACATCAAGGTGGTGGCGGCCAAGTAACCGCGACACTGCGAACCGAACAAAGAGCCTGCATGATCTTCATGCAGGCTCTTTGTTTTAATCCGCGCGTGGGTTGTTTTTAATCTCAGTATGCTATAAAGGAATTGCCCTGCTGTACGTGTGACCTTCTACGTTTGGAACCAACACGAGCCACACGGGGGCCGGCTTCCGTGACGAACCATCCCAGGCAACTGCGGACCCTCACGGAGAGGACCCCAACTTGCACCATCCGGTTCAAAACCCCGTTGTACGTGCAGCGGGGTTTATTGTCCAGCTTGTTTGTCTGGCGCCAGGTAGATCAGCGGCAGGCTGAGCAGGGTGATGCCGTACTTGACCAGCAAGTTGACCAGGAAGATGCTCCACACTGTGGGCCAGGGCAGCGCCCAGCCAAACGCGCCGATCGAGAAGATCAGGTTGTCCACCGGCACGCTGACGCTGTTGCTCAGTAGCACCCGCGCCCATTGGTAGCGCTGCGTAATTCTGGTCACGAACCAGTGATAGATCTCCGTGTCCACCAGCTCACTGACCACCTCCGCTGCAATTGAGGCCAGCACGATGCGCCACACCGGCCCCAGCAGGGCACTGAATTCGACGCCCAGGCCCCAGACTGGGTCGCTGGGGAAGGCTGCCGCCCACATCAGGTAGGCGGCCATCAGCAGGTTAATGCCGCCGGCCGCCAGCACCAGGGTGCGGGCGGCCTGGCGACCCAGCACCTTGTGTACCAGGTCACGCAGGGTAAAGGTGATCGGGTAAATGAAGGTGCCCATGTCGACCGCCAGGCTGCCCAGCAGGCCGATCTTGATGCTGGCCACATCCGCCAGCATTTGAGCGGCGATGTAACTGGCGATCACGATGATCGCCAAGGTCGATAAGCTGTTTTGAGTCTCTTTGGTCATCGCATGCTCCAGCCAACAAAAAAGCGCCTGTGACAGCGCTGACTTGCTCGATCGCTGGCTCAACCAGCGATCGAGCAAAGGTGCAGTTTTGATCAGCCGGGTGCGCTGCGACCGGCAACTATTTGCTTGTGCGTCACATTATAATCGCCCCAACGTTGCCCTGATTATGACCAACTCACCGCTTACCCAACAGACCTGTGTGCCTTGCCGGGGAGATGAACCCGCGCTCAGCCTCCAACAGGCGCAGGAAATGCATGCTCAGGTGCCGGATTGGAGCCTGGTAGACGAAAAGGATATTCTGCGTTTGCGGCGCGCCTTCAAGTTCAAAGACTTCGCCAGCGCGCTGACCTTCACCCAGCAAGTCGGTGAACTGGCCGAGGAGCAGGGCCATCACCCGGTGCTGCGCACCGAGTGGGGCAAGGTTACCGTCACCTGGTGGACGCACAAGATCAAAGGTTTGCACAACAACGACTTCATCATGGCCGCCAAGACGGATGCGCTCTACCTCAATCTGGGATAGCTGGTGCTGCGTCTGCGCTCTTTCGCCTTCTTAGCCGCCCTCTGTCTGGCTGCCTGCGCCCCGCTGAGCTCGCAGACGCTGCCCACGCCCGTGGTCAGTCTGCCCACTGTCGGCTTGCCGACCCTGCCGGGCTTTCCCGCGATCGGTACTCTGGCTGCGCCCACGGCCAGCCCCAGCCCCAGCGCCACTCCGGGCGGCCCCACGCCCACGCCGCTCCCCGACTACAGCGGCCGGCAGGTGACCGTCTTGCACTTCTGTCCGCGGGGTGAACCTTTTGGCCTGGCCTACACTGGCTGGTCACGAGCGCTGGATGAGCGCAGCGCGGCGCTCAATACTGCTGGCGGCCTCTTGGGGGCTGAACTGGTCCTGGTGCGGGGCAATGCGGATGGCACCTCTGAACAGACCGTGGCCGAGTTGGGCCTTTTGCTTGACCGCCATCCGCAAGCCGTGCTGGCCCTGATCTGCGCCCCGGCCGGCGAAGCCGCCCTGGCAGACAGCCTGGCCGAAGCGGGCCTGCCGGCGCTGGGTCCAGGAGCCTTTGCTGGCGATACGCTTTTCCCTCTGGAGCCGGACCCGCAAACCCAGTTGGACTTTGCGCTGCAGACCTTGTTGGCCCAGTGGCCCAGCCTGCGCCCCCAGGGCGCCGGCCAGGAACTACGCCTGGCCTTGCTCACCTGGCCAGCGGATGTGGCCGGTGAGCTGGCGCTCAGCCCGCCGCCCCTGCCCATGCCGGTGCCCGCCAGCGATGGCACAGCGCTACCGCTGCTGGTTGAGCCCCATCTCAATCTGGTGCTGCAAGCCGAGCTGGACGCTGACCCCTTCGCCAATGTGTTTGACTTTATTTTCGCCGCCCGTGAGGCGCATGCCAATCTGATCTACACCAATGCGCGTGGTTTCGGCTTGGCCACTCTACTCAACGCGCTGCACGACTTGGGTGTGCGCGATCGCTTTGTGCTGGTCGCCCCGGCTGCGGCCTATGATCTGCAGCTGTACGAATATCTGGCAGACCCGGTTCGGGCGCAGGGCCTCTACCTCACTTCCGCCTGGGCTTGGTGGGACCAGACCCAGCCTGCCGACTTGCAGGCATGGGCCTCTGAAACGGAATTCCTCGATTGGGGCGCCCTGCACGCCGCCGGCGCGCTGGACCTCACCCAGCATGTGTTGGAACAGGTCATGCTGGAGCAAGGGCTGGACAGCCTGACTGCCGTGCGCGTCCAACGCAGCTTACGAGAGTTGCGGGGGTATCCGATATTGGATGGGCTCAGCCAGTTCGGCCAGGGCCAGGCACAAGGATTGCGCTTATGGCAGGTGGGTGAAGTGCTGGGGGAGATGCAGCCCGTCTATCCGCCAGAATAGCCAGCCGCCTTTAACGCGCTGCGCAGCAGCGCGTCCTTGCGGACCGGATCCCCCAAGCGCACGCTCTCGGCGTCCAGGTACCTGGCGAACTCTTGGATGCACTCGCTTAACGCCACAACCAGAGCGGGGTCTTTTTTGTCTACTCCGGTTTCCCACCACCAGTTCTGGATCACAAAGGTCTTGCTGCTGCGCTCAAAGGCCGGGTCCAGACGGGCCACAAAATTTTCCCCGAACAGGACTGGCAAGACATAGTAGGCGTATTGCCTCTTTGGGGCGGGCACATACACTTCCCAGCGGTAATAGAAATCAAAGACTTTTTCCAGCAAGGTGCGGTCCCAAATGGCATTGTCCAGTGGGGCGATGAAGGCGGCCGCCGGCTGGCCGCCCGCCGTCGCTGCGGCCTTGTGCAAGGCCGCCAGGTCCTGGCTTCGAATATAGAAGGCCTGCTCGGGCCATTCGCTGATCTGCAATTTTTGGATCGCTCCGCCAGCCAGCAAGCGTTTCAAGGCTGCCGGGCGCCCGCCAGGCGCCTTGAGCATGGAAAGCCAGTGGTCCGTGCCAGAGCCGCGGGCCAGCCCCAAGCTGCCGATGCGCCGCAGCACGTGCCAGTCCAGGTAGGCTTCCGGGTTGGGGTGGGGGTCCGGCTGGCTGTGCAGCTCGCCCAGGGCGCGTTCACTCAGCTCAAAGTAGCGCCGGCTGCCCACCCGCCGGTGCACCACCACGTCGCCGCCAAAGAACAGCATGTCCAGGGCCACGCGTGCGGCGCGCATGTGGGTGCCCCAGCCACCAAATACCCGGCTGTCCTCTTCCATTTCAAGCGAAGACAGCGGCCCGCGGCTTTCCAATTCCTTGCGCACGTTTTCGATCAGCTTGGCCGCCTCGGTGTAGCCAGGGTTGCTCGCATACCGGCTCCCCCATTGTGCGGCGATAGAGATGAAAATACGGCCAGTCCTGGCTGGGGTAAATGCACATGACCTTGTCGAAGCCCTCTACCAGGCTGCGTTCCTCATACAAGGCGGCTTCCAGCATTTCCCGCTTGTAATTGCGGATGCGAGCCTGCAGCACCAGGTGCGGGTTGGGGCCGACCACATTGATCGGGTCGTATTGAATGCTGTTGAGTTGGCGAACGGCCCGGAAGACGGCTTGCTTCCCGGCCCATCTGCGCGCGGGCAACAAACCTTGATAGCCAAGCAGGAAACGACGCGCCTGGGACTTGTTAATCGTCAGCGCCGGAACGTTCATGGCAGCCACGGCTCCAGGGCCTCGGCAACGGCCGCGGCGATCAAAGCGTGTCCGTCTGGGGTGGGGTGCAGGCCGTCGCTGGTCAGCGTCGCCGCGCCGCCGGCCTGCTCGAAGCGCGGCCGCAGCGGCACATAACCCCAACCGTGTTCTGCAGCGCTGCGCTGCAGAACCGCGTCATAGTCGCGCGCCGCCGCCTCGGCATAATACAAATCTTCGGCGATCGGCATGGTGCGGCTTTCGTCCACCGGCGTCAGGCCCACCACCAGCACGCGCGTCTCGGGCAGCGCCCCCTGCAGGCGGGCGGCAAAGCGCTGCAGCCCGCCGGCAAAGGCCGGCTGCGTGACTTCGGGCACACCCGACCAGGTGCGGCTGTCATTGATGCCCACCGCCAGCACGATGATCTGCGGCTGGTGCGCTAATACATCGCGTTCCAGCCGCTCCAGGATCAGGGTGATCGTGTCGCCGCCCACGCCGGCATGCACGGCCCGCCATCCGGCCGGCAGCTTGGCTGCCAGCCGGCGGCTCCATCCACCCATTTCATGGTCTGCGGCGCCTTCAGTGATCGAGTCGCCTACAAATACGATCGTTTTCATCACTTGAGAACGGTATTATAGTGGTCTCTACTTTCAACAGCCAGAAGGAACGCATGGAAACCCAACGAATACTTGCTCTCGGTACAGATCTCTTCTTCATGCCCCAGATCGGCGATGCGGCCCAGGCGGCTGGTTTCGGCTTCGACTGGGTGGAAGACCCCTTGAGCGCCGAGGCTTTTGTGGAAGCTTTGGTTGCCGCACCGACCGCCCTGGTGGTGCTCGACCTGACTTGCACGCTGCCCTGGCGGGCGTGGCTGCCGGTCGCTAAAGGCCACCCGGCTACGGCCAGCATCCCCTGGATGGCCTTTGGCCGCCATGACAACCCGGCCAGCTTGAAAGAGGCGCGTGCCGCCGGCATGGATAAAGTCGCCGTGCGCGCCCAGCTCGGCAAAGCACTGAGAGAAACGCTGGCTACGGTTGGCTAAACACCGGACAATAAAAAAAGCGGCACGCTAGCGTGCCGCTTTTTTATTATTGTGCAAAAGTGTTTGGTCTACAGACCCAAACCGGACATCACCGCGCTGCCGACACCCAAGAGGCCACCGACCACGAAGTTGATGATGAAGATGGCCACCCAGGCGACGATGATGGTCACGATGGTCTGGCCCCATTCTAGGTCCAGCGCTTCCTTCACCGCCACTGCGGAGGCGGCGATGCTCAGGATCGACGCAGCGAACAGCAGCGGGGAGATGGCGCACAGCAGCAGCGGCACAAAGCTGAACAGAATGCCCAGCAGGCCTACCAGACCCCACACATTGGCCAGACCCATGGTGCGCACGACCTCTTCAAAGGTCACGTCGGCTTTGAACATGGTCTTGCCGACCCAGGCCACCACGAAGCAGCCCACCGCAAAGGCCACCACGGCCACCAGCGTGCCGGAAATGATATTGAACGGCGAAACCGTCATGTCCAGCGCGCCGAGGTCCGTCTCAGCCAGGAAGTCTGCCGCGGCCGCGCTGGCGGACTGCGCAGCAAAGAAACTGCTGATCTGGTTGACCAGGGCGGTGACCGCCACGATCGCCCAGGCGGTGGTGGTGAAGGAGGTGTCCTTCTCAACCTCAGCATACACGCCCTTGCGGAAAGTAAAAGCTCCAATGATACGATCCATCAACATATGAAATCTCCTTTTATGAAATGTGGATTAATATCCTTACTATAAACGAAATGCTTTTCTAAATGCTACTGTTACAAAGGATGGTTTTCCACAAAAAAGACCTGCCATTGGCAGGTCTTTTTTGTGAGGCTTGGTTTACCAGCCCTGCTTCTTGACGAAGTCGGTCACCACAGGAATGTTGACCGATTCACCCTGGAAGGCTTTGTAAGCCCAGTAGAGCTGCGGGATCCAGGCCAACGGAGCCAGGCAGGAAATCAGCCCGAAGGTCACGATGCCCAACACGAACAGGATGACGAAGAGCGCCACTGCCCAAACCAGGGCTTGCATGTTGTGTTCTTTGATGAAGGGGCGGTTCTTCTTGTCCTCCAACAGCAGGATGATGATGGGGACTACGGGAGTGAAGACATAGGCCAGCGCGGCCCATAACTTGTCGTCACTGCTTACGGTGTTTGAAGCCATAATGAGATCTCCTATCTACAAGCGATAATTTGGCGAGACGCCTTATTATAAAACGAGATAGCCTTCCAGGTTGCTACAGGTCTTGTAAGGCGGGTACGCCGCCCAGGCTCCAGGCCGTTTGCACGGCCCGTATGACCGCCTGCGCCACTACTTCGGCGGCGAAGGCCCCCACGATGTTCACATCGGCCTTACGCCGGCCGGTCGCCAGGGTGAAGAGCGTGTCGCCGTCCAGCATGGTGTTGGCCGGCCGTGTGCTGCGCGCCAAGCCGTTCATGGCCATGGCCGCCATCTTGTTGGCGTCGCTCTTGTCCATCTGGGCATTGGTCGCCACCACGCCGATCGCGGTGTTGCCGCGCTGCGCCGCGCCAAACACCGTGCGGCCCACCTGGCTTTTCATCACTTCCAGCGTGTCGGCAAAGCGCCCCTGGCCGATCTTGATCGGCCCTTTGCGCAGGCTGCGCGCCCCGGCCACGATCTCGCCCGTACGCGGGTCAACCACGTCGCCGAAGGGGTTGACCGCCATCAGCGCGGCGACCCTCACGCCGCCGCCAATATCCATGGCGGCGGAGCCGATGCCGCCTTTGACCGCCTGGCCGATGCCCAAGATCTTGCCCACTGTGCAGCCCGTGCCGGCCCCCAGGCTGCCCTCCGCCACCGGCTCGCGGCTGGCGTCCAGGCAGGCCTGGTAGCCCATCTCCGCGTCCGGCCGGCGCTGGGCGGAGCCGATGCCCAAATCGAACAAGATCGCCGCCGGCACGATCGGTACGCGTGCCACGCCCACGTTGAAGCCGGCCTTCTTCTCCTCCAGATAGCGCATCGCGCCGCCGGCGGCGTCCAGGCCAAAGGCGGAACCGCCCGCCAGCATAATGGCGTGGGCTTTGTCCACCAGGTGCATTGGGCGCAGCGCGTCGGTTTCCCGCGTCCCAGGCCCGCCGCCGCGCTGGTCCACGCCCGCTATAGCGCCTTTTTCGCACAGCACCACTGTGCAGCCGGTCACCGCGGCTTCATCTTGGGCGTGACCGACGCGGATGCCGTCAATCGAGGTGATAGTGTGGTTCTCAGTCATCGTCTTCCAGCTCCTCGCGTTCCTGCAAGCGGCGCAAGAAGTCCGGAATCCTGCGCTCGTATTCGGCGCGCATCAGGTCGGAGGTGATCAGAAAGTCTGCCGTGGCCCGGTTGGAGGCCGTCGGGATGTTGTGCAGCACGGCCAGGCGCAGCAGGGCCTTGACGTCTGGGTCGTGCGGCTGCGGCTGTAGCGGGTCCCAAAAGAAGATCAGGATGTCAATATCGTTGGTGGCGATCGCCGCGCCGATCTGCTGGTCGCCGCCCAGTGGGCCGCTCAGGAAGCGGCGTACTTTCAGACCCGTCTCCGCAGCGATCAGCGTGCCCGTGCCGCCGGTGCCGTACAACTTGTGTTTGGCGAGTTCCTCGCGGTTGTGGGTCGCCCATTCCACCAGGTCTTCCTTGCAGCCGTCGTGAGCCACCAGGGCGATGCGCTTTTTCGTGGGCAGGCTTTCGATTGGCATGGTTTATCCCTTCAGGATCAACTCGGTTTGCGGGGTGCTGAGGAACTCAGCGCCGGTCTGGGTCACCACGATGTCTTCTTCGATGCCGATGTAGCCGTAGCCTTCCACCGCCAGACCCGGTTCGATCGTGTACACATGCCCAACCTCCAACGGGACGTTGGGCATCTCGCCATATTTCTCCCACAGCGGGCCCAGCATGCCGGCCCCGTCGTGCACGCTGCGGCCCATGTGGTGGCCGGTGCCGTACATGTATTCGGGGTAGCCGGCGTCCGTCACGGTTGTGCGGGCAGCGGCATCCACCTGGTGGCCCAGCGCGCCGGGCTTGATGGCCTTCATCGCTGCTTGTACGGACTTCATGATCGTTTCAAAGCCGCGCTGCACCGGCTCAGGCGCCTGGCTTTCGCCGGGCCGCAGCAGGTACATCACCCGCTGAATGTCGGAACAGTACTCCTCTTCCATCACGCCAAAGTCAAAGTGCAGGATGTGGCCGGGCTCGACGCGGATATCCGTCGGCGCGGCGTGGCCCACCGGGCTGTCTGGCCCGGAATTGACCGCCGGGCAGGCCAGCGCCTCCCAGGCCAATTCAAGGCCGCGCGCCTGGGTCTGGGCCTGCATAAAAGCGGCAATTTCACGCTCGGTCTGGCCCACCTGCACAAAATCGAAGGTATCGGCGTAGATCTCCTCGGCGCTGTGCACGGCTTTCCTGATCCGGCGCAGTTCCTCGGCCGTCTTGCGGCCGCGCACCGCCGACACGATCGCTTCGGCGCTGGTCAGCCGTTCAGCATAGGGCTCCCCCAGGTATTCGCGCAGCAGCTGGTACATGCCGTGGGTCAGGCCATCCGCAAAGGTGTCGTTCTTGGAGGTATTGATCGCAATGCGCTGTGGGTCCAGCCGTGCCACGCTGTCCTTTAGCACCTCACGCACCGAGGTGTGATAGTCGATCACTTGGCTGAAGGCTTGGGTATTCTGGGCTGTGTCCGCTTCGTAATGGCCGACGATCGCAATCCGCTCGCCGTTCTTGCTGATCAGCAGCGCGCTTGGCCAGGTCAGGTCAGTGCCAAACAGCAGCGGCAGCATCGGGTCGCCGCCGGCGCGTGTCTCGCGCACGAAGGTGATCCACAGGTCAATGTTTTGCTCCTGCAGCACAGCCACCGCCTGCTGCACCTTTTCCTGAATCAAGTTCGTCATGCTCAACCTCTGTGTGGTTGCAGGCCTACCAGGCGTAGGCCTCTGGGGCTGCGCCGCCCGGGCCGGGCCAGATCTGGTCCAGGGCTTTCAGGGCTTCCTCGTCCAGCGTGATTTCCAGCGCGTGCAAATTGCCCTTGAACTGCTCGGTCGTGCGCGGGCCGATGATCGGCGCGGTCACTCCCGGCTGGTGCAGCAGCCAGGCCAGGGCCACATCCGCCGGGGACTCGCCGCGTTGGGCGCAGAAAGCCTCGTAGGCTTCCAGTTGTGGCCGGTGCTGCGCCACGATCTTCTCCACATCGTCCGCCGCACGGCGGCCGGCTTTGGCCTTTTGCAGCGCGCCGCCCAGGGTACCCCGGTTCAGCGGGCTCCAGGGGATGATCCCCAGGCCGTAGTGCTGGCTGGCCGGGATGACCTCCAGCTCGATGCTGCGCTCCATCAAGTTGTAGAGACTCTGCTCGCTCACCAGGCCCAGGAAGTGGCGGGCGGCGGCCGTCTCCTGCGCCTGGGCAATATGCCAGCCGGCGAAGTTGCTGCTGCCCACGTAGATCACCTTGCCTTGCTGCACCAGCACTTCCATCGCCTGCCAGATCTCCTCCCAAGGTGTAGTGCGGTCGATGTGGTGCATCTGGTACAGGTCGATATGGTCGGTTTGCAGGCGCCTTAGGCTGGCCTCGCAGGCTTCTCGGATGTGCAGGGCCGAGAGCCGGCGTTGGTTGGGCCATTCGCCCATGCGTCCAAACACCTTGGAGGCAATCACCGTCTTTTCGCGCCGCCCGCCGCCCTGGGCGAACCATTCGCCAATGATCTTTTCGGTAATGCCTTCGCCCATCTTCCAGCCGTACACATTGGCGGTATCAAAGAAATTGATGCCGACCTCCAGGGCCTGGTCCATCACAGCAAAACTGTCCTTCTGTTTGGTGTGCGGGCCAAAATTCATAGTGCCCAGGCACAGGCGGCTGACTTCCAAACCGCTACGTCCCAATTGTGTATATTGCATCTTTACTCCTTAAGCAATCATAAACCTGCTTGCTGGGGTCGCGTGCGGCGCAGCACTTGCTTCAGCATCAAGGCTTCGATCAACAAAGCGATCGTCAAGCCTGCGGCGGCGACTGGCACTCCCGGCAGCCCCAGCCACACGCCGGCCAACTGCACGCCGGCCAGGGCGGCCAGCTCCACTGCCATGGCGATCGCCTGAGGTTGCGTGCGGCGCTGCGCGGTCAGCAGCCCGCGCGAGACGACCACAGAGGCCATCGCCAGCGGCATCAGCAGGGCCACTTGCACGCCCAGCCGGGCCATGGCCGCCAGTTCGCTGGAAACGCCGATCAGCTGGTGGAAATAGATCTCGGCCAGCGGGGTGAAGCTCAGCGTGAACAGGAACACAGAACAGCCCACGCCCACCAGCCAGCCAAAGCGGCGCATGGCTGCCTGGTGATGTTCCTCATCGCTGAGGGCGATCGTCACCTCGGGCAGGGCCATTTCCGGCGCCCGGCTAATGAACAGCAGGCCGCTGGTCACCGGCCAGGCCGCCAGGCTCAGCTCCGGGTGCGGGCTGCGCGCCAGGGCCGCGGCAATGATCGGCTGGGTGAACAGATACAGCAGGTTGCTGGCCGCCAGCGGCCAGTGGAAGTTCAGCAGCTCTTTGTAGCCCAGTTCTGCCTGGCGCGGGTGGGCATCCGGCGCCAGCCGCTCGCGCACGATCGGGGCGCTTAGCCAATGGGAGTACAGCGCTTCCAGCACCACACCAATACTGAGGGCCAGAGCGCCCACGGCGATGCCCGGCAGCGGGGTCAGCACGGCCAGCAGCGTGGCCGAACCGGCTGAACTGAGCAGGCGCAGCATGCTCCCGCGGCCCACCAGGTTGCTGTGGCCGTAGCGGATCAGAATGCCCTGGCGGAAGCGCCGCCAGGCGATCGCCGCGCTCCAGGGCAGCATTAGTTGCAGGCCCAGCTGCACCGGTTGGTGCAAGCTGGCCGGTGCATTCAGCCAGCCTTTGACGATCACATCAAACAAAGGCGTCCAGGCCAGCAGCGCTTGCAGCAGCGTGGTCAGGATCATCAGGTGCCAGGTGAAACGCCGCAGCATCAGGTAATTCTGGTGGCTGCGCGCCAGAGCGGTCGCCGTGGCCAGCAACGAGATCACCGGGCTTTCGATGGTGATGCTCAGCGAGGCGGCCAGGCCGAAGGCGGCGATCATGCGCTCCGCTTCGTTCATGCGCGCCAGTGCCGCGCTGATGTACGGCATCTCCACCGCCATTAACAGCCAGCTGGCCGCCAGGGGCAGCCAGAGGGCAAAAATACGTTTTTGTGAAAGGTTGGGGGAGGGGATTGGGGTGGCTTGCATAGTAGTTGGCATCCAGTCTACCATTCGGCGGGTATCGCCAGCAAACGCACGGTAGAATCAAGCTTCATGTTGTTCACCCGAGAATCCGGCATCTTGCTGCCTGTATCCGCCCTGCCGGGTCGTTTTGGCATTGGCGACCTTGGCCCCGGCGCGCAGGCCTGGCTGGACTTTCTGGCTGCCACGCGCACGCGCTGGTGGCAGGTGCTGCCGCTGGGGCCGACCGGTTACGGCGATTCGCCTTATGCCTCCTATTCTTCTTTTGCCGGCAACCCCGACCTGATCAGCCCTGAACTGCTGGTGCAAGATGGCCTGCTGGATGAGGCCCATTGGCAAAGTGCGCCCAGTTTCCCTACCGAGCGGGTCGATTACCAGCTGGTGCATTATTGGAAGCGCAGTTTGTTCCAGGTTGCCTACCTGCGCTTGAGAGATCACGCGCAGCTGCAAACGGATTTTGATGCCTTTCGCCAGGAACAGGCTGGCTGGTTGGATAACTACACCTTGTTTATGGCGCTCAAAGACCAGGAAGCTGAGCTGCCCTGGTCTGCCTGGCCGGCTGGGGTACGAGACCGCCGGCCCGCAGCCCTGGCGGAGGCCCGCCAGACCCATGCCTCCACAATCTCGTTCTACGCTTTTGAGCAGTTCCTGTTCTTCCGCCAGTGGAGCGCACTGCGCACCCGCGCTGGCGAACTGGGCATCGGCATCATTGGCGATTTGCCGATCTATGTCTCCGAAGACAGTGCGGATGTGTGGTCGGCGCGTGAACTCTTCGAGATCGATGAAGCTGGCAAGCCGCTGCGTGTGGCCGGGGTGCCGCCAGACATGTTTTCAGAGACCGGCCAACGTTGGGGCAACCCGCTCTACCGCTGGGAGACACACAAACAGCAAGGCTATGCCTGGTGGTTGGCCCGTCTGCAAGCCGTATTAAGCCTGGTGGACGTGCTGCGCCTGGACCACTTCCGCGGCTTTGCCAATTATTACGCCATCCCAGCCGATGAACCCACAGCCGTGCACGGGACCTGGGAGTTCGGGCCGGGCGCCGATTTCTTTGAGACCGTACGCGAACGCTTGGGCAATCTGCCCTTGATCGCCGAAGACCTGGGGGGCGAGGGCGAGCCGATCGTCACCAGCTTGCGCGATCGTTTCCATTTGCCTGGCATGCGCGTCTTCCAATTCGCTTTTGATACCGACATGGACCACATCTTCCTGCCGCACAACTACCCGGTGAACTGCGTCGCCTACACCGGTACCCACGACAACGACACGGTGGTAGGCTGGTTTGCTAAGGCGCCGGAGAATGAACGCAGGTTTTGCTTGGAATACCTCAACAGCAACGGCATCCATATTGCCTGGGATATGCTGCACAGCCTCTGGGCTTCCCCTGCCGCTTTGACCGTGGCTCCCATTCAGGATTTTCTGGAATTTGGTACTGAAGCCCGCTTTAACCTTCCCGGTACTGCCTTGGGCAACTGGGCCTGGCGGCTGGACGGCGATCTGCTGACTGCAGACCTGGCCGCCCACATTGCCGCGCTGAACGCCGAGGGCGAGAGGACTTATAGCGATTAGCTATTAGCTGTCAGCGGTCAGCAACAGGATCTGTCATTGTGAGCAGTACTTGGGGAGCAAGTGCGACGAAGCAATGAAAAAGAGTGCGTAGGGGCCGGTCTCAGACCGGCCCGCTGGTGCGCTTGTTGTAGGCCCAAGCGGGCGGGTCACAGACCCGCCCCTACTGCCCACCTGTCATTGCGAGCGATGCTTGCGTAGCGAAGCAATCTCGTATTGCCTGCCTTCCTGTTTTCTAATCCTACTTGGTTTGCCTGCTGAGATTGCTTCGTCGCACTTGCTCGCAAGTTACTCCTCGCAATGACAGGCCTGTAAAAAACAACGGCCCCGTTCGGGGCCGTTGTTGCGCTACTTCTTCGTGGCTGGCTTCTTCGCTGCCGCGGTCTTTGCCGCAGGCTTCTTGGCCGCCGTCTTGGCAGCTGGTTTTGCCGCGGCGGCCTTGGCCGGAGCTTTGGCCTTGCTGGCCGGTTTGGCGGCCGTCTTGGCTGGGGCTTTGACGGTGGTCTTGGGCTTGGCGGCTGCCTTGGCTGCGGGCTTGGCCGTCGTCTTGGCGGGCGCCTTGGTTGCCTTCGCGGCCGGTTTGCTGGCCGCAGGTTTCGCGGTCGTGGCTTTCGCCGCGGCAGCTTTCTTCGTAGTCGCCTTTTCGACGGCGGCCTTCATGGCCTTCTCCACCTCAGCTTTGGACGGCTTCGGCTTGCTGGCGGCCTGGCGCGCCGCGGTTGCGGCGGTGGGCTTGGCGCCGGCGGCCGGTTTGGCGGCAGGCGCCGCGGCTGTCTGCCGGGCCTCAGCGGGCACTTCCCGCATCAGTTGGGCCAGAGCCACGGAGTTGGGGCGTCCACAGCGGGGGCAGTGGGCGTTGTAATACTTGTAGTTGTTGGCCTGTACTTCCGCCAGGGCGGCAGCTGCGCCTTCCTGGCTGAGGGTGAATGGGGTGTAACAGTGTCTGCAACGAATTAACATAGCACTCCTTCCTAAGGGTACAGCACAACCGGATTAATTATACTCAGCCGGTCTTTTTGGCGCTGGGTTGCACGGTGGCGATGAAAATGCCAGCCAGGATCAATCCCCCGCCCAGCAATTCCAGCAGGCCGGGCGTCTCTCCCAGCAAAAAGAATGCCAGGACAATCGCGCCCACCGGTTCGCCCAGCAGCGCGATCGATACGAACGAAGCCGGCAGGTGCGCCAACGCCCAGTTGAAGCTGGAGTGGCCTAGGAGCTGCGGCAGCAGGGCCAGCAGCAGCATATACATGTAGGTCCCGTTGGAGAAGCCGCTCACTGGCAGCCCGGAGAAGGCCAGCATGGCCGCCAGCACCAGCGCCGCCATGCCGTACACCAGAAATATGTACGGCGTCAGCGGCAGCACAGGACGCAGCCGCCGGCCGATCAGGATGTACCCCGCCCCGGTCCAGGCGCCAACCAACGCCAGAAAGTTGCCCAACAGAGGCTGGCTGCCGGCCGACAGATTGCCGCTGCTGCTCAACCCCACCAACAGGCCGCCGCCCAGGGCCACCAGCATGCCCAGCAGCACTGCCGGGGTCAGGCGCTCTTTAAGGAAGAGTGGGGCCAGTAAGGCCACCCATAGCGGGTTGGTGGTCACCAGTACCACCGAACTGGCCACGCTGGTGTACTCCAGCGAGAGGATCCAACTGGCGAAGTGCAGCGCCAGCAAGCCGCCGCCCAGGGCGGCCAGGCCCAGCTCGACCCGGGTCAGCCGGCGCAGTTCAGGCGCATGGCGCGGCAGGGTCAGCGGCAGCAGGATCAGCGCCGAAAAGCCCATGCGAAAGGCCGCGATCACCAGCGAAGGCGCCTCACGCTGGGCATAGCGGATCAGCAGCGCCGAGGATGAGACCGCCAGAATGCCCACAAAGAGCACCAAATGTGGCGGAAGCTTGGTGGTCGGGGGCGAAATAGCGCTCAAATTGTGGTTTTCTTGACAAGGGGTAAGGGGCTAATTACAATGAAGGAGTTCGTTCGTATTGTAACGCAGGAGTTTCCTGCCCGTTTTCAGCTTAACCACAACCCACCAAGGAGCTGCAGCTATGGCATTTTCGCTTCCCAACCTTCCTTATGAACCCGCTGCGCTGGAACCGCACATTGATGCGCGCACCATGGAAATCCATCATGGCAAGCACCACCAGGCGTATGTGAACAACCTCAACGCGGCCATCGAGAAGCACCCCGACCTGGCCGATAAGTCCATCGAGGACCTGCTCAAGGAGCTCAACAGCATTCCAGAAGACATTCGCCCCGCTCTACGCAACAACGGCGGCGGCCACTACAACCACACTCTGTTCTGGGAGGTCATGTCCCCCAACGGTGGTGGTGAGCCGCAAGGCGACCTGGCCGAAGCGATCAACAAAGCCTTTGGTGATTTTGCCAGCTTCCAGGACAAGCTGGCCAAGGCTGGCGTCGGCCAGTTCGGCAGTGGCTGGGCCTGGCTGGTGAAGAAGGCCGATGGCGGCCTGGACGTGGTCTCCACGCCCAACCAGGACACGCCGCTCTCCAGCGGCCAGACCCCCATCCTGGGCGTCGACGTGTGGGAGCACGCCTATTACCTCAACTATCAGAATCGCCGCCCCGATTACATCACTGCTTGGTGGAACGTGGTCAACTGGGCTGAGGTAGCCAAGCGCTTCGCTGGCTAAAACAGGCTGGTGAGAGTAAAATCAAGCTCAACGAAGGAGTAATCCATGACTCACATCATCACAAGCTTGTGTCTACGCGATGGCGGTTGCGTTGAAGTCTGCCCGGTGGAATGTATCGTTCCCGGCATGCCTCAGGATAAGTATCCGCTCTACTACATCGACCCGGCCACCTGCATTGATTGCGGCGCCTGCATCCCGGAATGCCCTTACGAGGCCATTTTCACCGAGGATGAAGTGCCTGATGCCTACTCCGCCAAAGGCGGCGAGAGCCAGGCCAAGCCGGTTGGCACTCCTGGCTTCGATCAGGCCTTCTCTGGCAACAATCACCACGGCCATGCGGTGGAGATTGCGAGCACCAAGACCCTGGCCGCTGGCGAGACCGTCAACCTGCGTGATGATATTCAGTCGAACTACGACTACTTCGAGAACGGCCCGGGCTACTGGGACGGTTGGCAGCAGCACGCCAAGTAAACTTTGTTCAGCAAAGAGCCCGCCAAAATGGCGGGCTCTTTTTTTAGCGCTCGTCGTCATTGCGAGGAGTGCAGGCAGCGGCGGATCTGCCGCTGCCTGACGGACGAAACAATCTGTTTTTGTGCAGCCATCCCCACAGCAACATCTCAGGGGCGCACGGCCGTGCGCCCAACCACACTAAGCAATCTGATCTTCGCGCCAGGCCATCCCCTTGACGCGCCCCACCAAACTCACCGCAACAACCAAGCCCATGCTTTAATCCGGCTTGTCTTGGGCCAGGTCGTCAGGGGCACAGCCCAAAGTTTGATTAAACCCCTTGCCCCCCGCACGATTAATATATCTTTTGTCCTGCCCAGCTTAACAAACCACCTAGAAACGGCACAGCCGCAACTGCGCCTGTAGTTGCCCGCCAGCAGATGGATTAAAATAGAGAGCAGAACCAAACTCATTCGGAAAAAGGAACCCATGAGCACAGACTTCCGCATTGAAAAAGACTCACTCGGCGAGGTGCAAGTCCCCGCCAATGCGCTTTATGGCGCGCAAACCCAGCGCGCCGTAGATAATTTCCCCATCTCCGGTCTCAAGCCCTGGCCTGCCTTCGTCTGGTCCATGGCCGCCATCAAACGCGCCGCGGCTGAGGTCAATGCTGGTCTGGGCCTGCTGGACAAGGACAAGGCCCAGGCCATCGCCACCGCTGCCGCCGAAGTGATGGACGGCCAGTGGCGCGACCAGTTCGTCGTCGATCCTTTCCAGGCCGGCGCCGGCACCAGCCACAACATGAACGTCAATGAGGTGCTATCCGCTCGCGCCAACCAGATCCTGGGCGAGAAGCTGGTCAACCCCAACGACCACGTCAATATGGCCCAGTCCACCAATGACACCATCCCCACCGCCATCCGTCTGGGCGCCCTCTGGCGTCTGGAGGAATTGCTGGGCGTGGTGGATGGCTTGACTGCCGCCTTGAATGCCAAGGCCAGGGAATTCGACGATATCGTCAAATCCGGCCGCACCCACCTGCAGGATGCGGTGCCGGTGCGCCTGGGCCAGGAATTTGGCGGGTACGCCAAGGCCGTGGAACGCGATGCGGCCCGCATCCGGCGCAGCGCCGAAGGGCTGCGCCGCCTGGGCATCGGCGGCACCGCCACCGGTTCCGGCCTCAACGCCCACCCCGACTATCATGCCGGCATGGTCAAGCAGCTTTCTGAGATCACCGGCCTCGAACTGCACACTTCGGACGACCTGTTCGAGAGCATGCAGTCCCTGGCCGATGCGGCCGATTTCTCCGCCAGCTTGCGCACTCTGGCCGTGACCCTCACCCGCATCGCCAATGACTTCCGTCTACTCTCCTCCGGCCCCTCCACGGGCCTGGATGAGATCCGCCTGCCGGCCCTGCAGCCTGGTTCCAGCATCATGCCCGGCAAGGTCAACCCGGTCATGGCGGAAATGCTCAACATGGCCATGTACCATGTGATGGGCTGCGACACCACGCTGGCCCTGGCGGCGGCTGCCGGCCAGTTGGAGCTCAACGTGATGATGCCGATCATCGCCCACAATCTCTTTGAGGAGATGCAAGTCATCATTGGCTCGGTGCGCGCCTTTACTGACAAATGTGTGGCCGGCCTGACCGCTAACCGCGAGAAGGCCGAGGGCTGGCTCTCGCGCAATGCCATCATCGTCACCGCCCTCAACCCGGTGATCGGCTACCAGGCCGGCGCCGCGCTGGTCAAGCAGGCCTTGAAAGAAGACCGCACCGTGGGCGAAGTTGCCGTGGAGCAGGCCGAGGCCGGCGCGCTCAAGCACGTCAGCCAGGACCGCCCGGTGACCGCCGCCGAGATCCAGGCCGCTCTGAGCGACCTGCGCAAGCTGACCGACGGCGGCATCGTCAAGTAGGCGGCATGACTGAAGAGAGGCTCCCCGAAGTCCAACAGACCTTGCAAACGCTGGAGCGTATGCGCGGCCAGGTGGGCGGCATCATCCACAGCACGCCCCTGGCTGGGCTCAACTGGCGGCCCGAACTGCCGGAGGGTGCCGATGAGGTCAATTCCCTGGCCGTGCTGGGCATGCACACCGCCGGCTCAGAGCACTTCTGGATCGGGGAGCTGATTGGCGGCCTGCCGCACACCCGCCGGCGCGAGGCGGAGTTCGCTTTCGTGGCTGGCTCAGCGGATGAGATCCTGGAGAGACTGGCCGCCGTGGCCACCCAAAGCCAGGCAGTGCTGTCCGCTTTGAATGCGGAGCGGCTCGAATCCAGCCTGACCTATGATGGGCATGTCCACCCGCTGCGCTGGATCTTGCAGCATGTCATCGCTCATTACAGCTTGCATATCGGCCATATGCAGTTGACCTACCAATTGTGGAACCAGGGCAAGGCCAACATGGCTGCGCCCTGGTCGCCCAACCCTTGAACCAAAAAAGCCCGCCAATATGGCGGGCTTTTTTTGGTTCAGGAACAAGACAGCTAGGGGATGTGGTAACTCTGCATCTCGACAACCGAGTTCATCGCCTCGCCGCCTTCAATGGCCAGGCCGCTGTCACTGCGCACCCAGCCCACATTGCGAGCCAGCCAGGATGTGGTTTGCGAGTCGATACTGAAGGGCAGCGTGACGCCCATCACTTCGACTTGCAATTGCAGGTTGGTCTCCACCAGGATCCGGATGGTCTGGAACTCGCCGGCGGGCACCGTGACCGTCTCTTCCGCCTGGGCGGTGTAGATATGCGTGACCAGACCGGTGGTATTGGCGCTCAGCCCGTCGGCCATGTTCATCACGCCTTGGATGTTGTAGCTCTGCTGCCAGCTGTCACCGATGTGGATCGTGTTCGGGAAGCTGTAGCCGCTGGAACCGGTGGTTTCGAAAGTGGCATCCACTCCGGTGGCCATCACCGAGGCTTCCGGACCGCCGCCAAACTGCAGGGCAGCCACGCCTTCATTGCTACAGCTCCACTGTTGGATCGCGACCACTGTGTCGCCGTCCACGTTAAACGTGTTGGTGAGGGTGAAGCCGCTGTCGTTCACCCCGCTCATGCTGGCCGTCCAGGTGTAATCCCCAGTGCTGCCAGTGCCGGCATAGGTCCAGGTGGCCCCTTCCGCGACGGGGTAGTACTCATTGGCGCACTGGCCGCCGCCAATTGCCTCAGGTTCCGCCGGTTCAGGCGGTGGGCTGGTGGCTTCGGCTGCCTCAGAT
>JAHCII010000006.1 GCA_026129305.1 Anaerolineales bacterium | reverse complement strand
CCCTGGAACCGCTGCCCACCACCGCCAGCGGCTACCTGGCGGCCGCCTGCACGGCGGTCACCAGCCCGCCGCAGCCAGGCGGCGATTACCTGGCCGGCCTGCCGTTCGACAGCCTTAGCGCGGCCGACTGGCAGCGCGGCCCGCAAGACGCCTTCATCACCATTCTGGAATACAGTGACTTCGAGTGCATTTTTTGCGCCCAACTGAGCGGCGTGCTGGACGAACTACTGGCGCGTTACCCCGACGAGTTGCGCGTGGTCTACCGCCATTACCCGCTGATCGGCACGCCCGAACAGCCGCTGCACCCCAAAGCAGCGCTGGCCATGCAGGCCGCCGAGGCGGCGGGCAGGCAGGGCAAGTTCTGGGAAATGCACGACCTGCTGTTCGCACAGCAAGCCACTTGGTCTGCCCTGAGCCAGGCGGAGTTTAACGGCTGGCTGCTGAACGAAGCGGCCGCCGAACTGGAGCTGGACGCCAACGCATTCAAAGAAGACCTGCACAGTGAAGAACTGAGCGCGGCGGCCCAAGCCGCCTGGGACTGGGGCCAGGCGATCGGCCTGCCCGGCACGCCCTTCCTGGTGATCAACGGCCAACTGTATTACGGCGGCCCGTTGGACATACTCAGCCTGGACAACATTATTCAAGCCAAGCTATTGGCGCAGCGCCAGTTCCACTTCTGCCCGGAGATGGCCCTGGAGCCCGGAGCGCAGTACACCGCCACGCTACACACACAGCACGGCCAGATCGTGGTGGAACTGCTGCCGGAAATGGCCCCGATGGCGGTTAACAGCTTCCTGTTCCTGGTGGAACAGGGCTGGTATGAGAATGTCACCTTCCACCGCGTGATCCCCGGCTTCGTGGCCCAATCCGGCGATCCTTCCAACACCGGCTATGGCGACCCCGGCTATTTTTATGCCATCGAGACCAGCCCCAGCCTGACCTTTGACCGGGCGGGCCTGTTGGCCATGGCCAATTCCGGCCCCACAGCCAACGGCAGCCAGTTCTTCATCACCCTGGGGCCGGCACCACATTTGAACGGCGGCTACACCATCTTTGGGGAAGTCATTCAGGGGATGGATGTGGTCGAACAGATCCAGGCGCGGGATGTATCGCAACAAGCTGACCTGCCCCCAGGCGATATGCTGTACCGCGTGAGCATTGAGGTCCATTGAGCCAGGCGCCTGCCCCAACCGTAGACAAGCAACCCTTTGACTGGCTGACGCTGCTGCAGTTTGGCAGCAGCGGTTTTGCGCTGGCCAGCGGTCTGACCACCGCACTAGGGCTGACGGTGGCAGCGGCTTTTATGCCGCGCGCCAGCAGCCTGGACGGCCTGGTGCAGCTGAGCAGCCTACTGGGCATCTTGGCGGCGGCCCTACTGTTGCTGCCCTCCACCTACTATGCGCTGCGGCGCATCCTTGGCAAGCCCGGGGCGGTCTTCCGCCCCTATGGGCGCGCCTTTGCCTACAGCATCCTGGCGCTGCCCTTGTGCATCGGGGCCTCCTACCTGGCGCTGGAAGCCCAGTTGGACTGGCTGGTGGCGCTGCTGTACCTGGTACCGGCCATCCTGCTGGTGGCCTGGCTGGCCTGGCTGGCCCTGCGCAAGCTGGGCCCACTTTCCGCGCAGCGCATTTGGGGCGGACTCGCCGCCGGGCTGATCGGCGTGACCAGCTTTTCCCTGGCGCTGGAGGCGGTGGCCGGTGTACTGGTGCTGGCCGGGTTGGCGGTGTATGTTCAGGTCACGCCGGAACTGACCCGGGCGATCGAGGCGCTGCTGCAAGCCTCAGGAAACCTGGACGATGTCAGCCTGCTGGCGCCGTTCATGAACGACCCGGTGATCCTGCTGACCGGGCTGTTTTCGTTGTCCGTGGTGGCGCCGCTGGTGGAAGAGTTCTTCAAGCCGCTGGCCGTGGTGCTTTTGCTGCGCCGGCCGCTGACCCCAGCCCAGGGCTTCGCCCTGGGCGCGTTGAGCGGGGCCGGCTTTGCCCTGGCAGAAAACCTGTTCCTCTCCGCCCCGGCGGAGACCTTGGCGGTGGCCGTGGCCGGGCGGGCCGGGGCCAGCGCCATGCATGTGCTGACCGGGGCGCTGGCGGGCCTGGCGCTGGTGCAGGCCAGGCAACAGCGGCGCTATGTGCGCCTGTTGGGCATCTACCTGCTGAATGTCGTGATTCACGCCGTGTGGAACGGCCTGGTGCTGCTCAGCGCGGCTGGCGCGGTGACCCTGGCCGCCTCAGAGGGCCTGGTTCCGGCAGCTTTTGCCATGATCGGCCCCGTGCTGTTGGTAGGGCTGGGCAGCGCCTGCATTTTGGCCATCTGGCGCATTAACCAAAGACTACAAAGCGAACTAAATTTTTTTAACTAGGAGCCCCAAACTATATGTCCCAAATTCTTGATGCGATGATCGACCTGCTGCACACGCTGGCCACCAGCTTGCCGCTGCCCCTATTCACCGTGGTGGCCGCCTTTGTGGAAGAAGTGATCGCCCCGATCCCTTCGCCGCTGGTAATGACCCTGGCCGGTTCGCTGGCCGCCTCCGCCGGTTATGCCCAGCCGTATCTGCTGTGGCTGGCGGTGATCGGCGCCATTAGCAAAACCATCGGCAGCTGGGTGGTGTACATCATCGCCGACCTGGGGGAAGATTTTG
Organism: Anaerolineales bacterium; assembly: GCA_026129305.1. Classification (GTDB taxonomy): domain Bacteria; phylum Chloroflexota; class Anaerolineae; order Anaerolineales; family UBA11579; genus JAMCZK01. Next base: position 101,767 of record JAHCII010000006.1, on the reverse strand, counting down.
TACTGGGCCGCTTTGGCAAGTTCCTGGGCATCTCGCACGAAGAAGTGGAAGCCTTTGGCAAGCACCTCAACCAGGGCCGGCGTGACGGCCTGGTGATGTTCCTGCTGCGCGCCATCCCGATCATCCCCACCGCTCCGGTTTCGCTGGTGGCCGGCTTGATCAAGCTCAACCTGCGTTCGTACCTGTTCTCGACCTTGCTGGGCACGCTGGTGCGTAATGTGCTCTATCTGTATTTTGGCTACACCAGCCTGCAAGCTGCCACCTCGGTCAGCGAAGGCTTCGAGAGCCTGGAGGGCATTGGCTACCTGGTGCTGGCGCTGATGATGGCGGCTGGCATCGGCTACTTCTATTACCTGCGCAAGAAGGGCGCCGGCCTGGCGATCACCAAGCGCCTGACCGAGAAAAAGAGCAAGTCCTAAAGGATCCAGGGAAACAAAAAAAGGCCCTGCACAATGCAGGGCCTTTTTCGTTGCAGTGCACTAGGGCAGCAGGCGCAGATGGTCGGGCGCGGCAGCCTCGATGGTGGTGCGTTCCCAGTAGAGCGGGTTGAAGAGCACATCCGCCCAGGGCTGGGCCATGTCAATGTAGTGGGGCGCATTGGCGTGGCCGGACTGGCCGGTGGTGTGGATCTGCAGGGAGTTGTCCCAGTTGGACAGGTCAAAGATGCTGCGCTTGGAGGGCAGGCTGGTGACGGCAAAACTGTCATTGGCCGCGCTCCAGTTGTTGGCGTTGACGATGGAGCTGCCGCCGTGGACTGCAAAGGGACCGCGGTTGAAAAGGCTGTCGATCAACGGGAAGCTGCTCATAACCTCATGTTCGAAGGTCATGGTGTGCTCGCTGCCCCAAGCCCAGCCTGCCGGGTCGTTGCCGTGAGCAGCGCTGATGTCGGCCACGGCGGTTTCGAAGGCGGCGGTGAGGATGTCTGTGCTGGTTTCCTTGGCGGCCGTGGTGACATCGTCCCACCACGGGTTGGCCGGGTCAGCCAGCAGGTTCTTCACGGTGACGAAAGAGGGCGAGCTGCCGCCGGGCCAATAATCCTCAGGCAGTTCATCGTGGAAGATGTCTGTCAAAAGCTGGCGCCAGAAGTAGTTGAACAGCAGAGCTTCAGAGGAGTCGCGGTGCTGGTCGCCATTCCAGGCCAGCAGGGTGTCGCGCAGTTGCGCGCTGCGCTGGTCAGCAAAGTCCAAGCCGGCCAGGCTGGGGATGATCTCCAGCGCGCCCAGGTTGGCGCTGTCCTTGAGCATTCCCTGATAGTAGTCCGAATCGATCGGGCCGGGAGCCGCCAGGATCAGGTCTTCAATGCGTTTGGCGCGATAGCCGTAGTCCCAGATGTCGGCGATGTGGAAAGGATAATCCGGCCCGACGATGGCGTTGTTGGCGGCCACAATGTAACCGGCTTCAGGGTTGAGAGCGTAGGGCAGATAGTCGAAGGGAATGTAACCCTGCCAGGCAAAGTCGCTGGTCCAGCCGGGGACGGGATAACGCCCATCCGACATGGTGCGCACGGGGATATGGCCGGGCAGCTGATAGCCGATGTTGCCATCGATATCGGCGTACAGTAGGTTCTGCGAGGGGGCCACAAAGTCGCGGGCGGCCTGGCGGAACTCGTCAAAGTCCTGGGCGCGGTTGATCTTGAGGATCGATTGGAAGGTGCGCCCGGGTTCGAGGGCCGTCCAGCGCAGAGCGATGGCGTAGTCCTGCGGCAGGTTGAGGCCAGAGGTCTCGTGGAAGTCCTCCAGGTCGCCAAAGGCTCCGGAGATGATCGGTCCGAATTCCGTGATGCGCACCTTGAGATCCATGGTCTCAGAGCTTCCGATCTGGATCTGTTCGGTGACGACTTGCATGTCGACCCACTGGCCGTTCATCTCGTATTGGTCCGGGTTATCCGGGTTGACCCGGATGACATACAGATCCATCACATCAGCGCCGACGTTGGTCAGGCCCCAGGCGATCTGAGCATTGTGGCCGATGACCACGCCGGGGGCGCCGACGAAGGAGACGCCGATGTTCTCGTATTGACAGTCGGGGCCTGCCGGCTGGCAGTGCAAGCCCACCTGGTACCAGAGTGAAGGGATGCCGGTGCTGAGGTGCGGATCGTTGGCGAAGAGCGGCGCTCCGCTGGCGGAGAGCTCACCGGAGACGACCCAGCTGTTGGAGCCCAACTCGGCTTCGGGGTCACCGCCCAGCCAGCCGTCCACAGTGTTCAGGTCGCGCAGCACCTTGGAGAGCAGAGGCTGCAAGCCCTGCGGCAAGCCGGGCTGGCTTTGCAGCTCGGCGATCACAGCCGACTCGTCGAGCTCGTATTCGGGCAGGATCAGCGGCTGCTCCTCAGGGTAGGCCGGATACAGCTCGGCGATGCGCTCGGCGGGCAGGCTGGCCAGCAAGATCGAACGCTTGATCTCGTCGTCCATGTTGTCACGCAGATCCCAGGCCATGGCCTTGGCCCAGGTGAGCGTATTGAGCGGCTCCCAGGGCGCCGGTTCATAGCCTGGGTTGAGCAGACCGAGGAAAAGGTATTCCAGAGAAATCTGGGTGCCTTGGCGGTCAGCCAGGTAGGCGTTGACGCCATCGGCGTAGGCCTGCAGGGTGGCTGCGCTCTCATCATCAAGCAGGTCCAGCTCCAGGCGGGAGACGCGTTCCCAACCCACCGTGCGCAGGAAGATGTCGGTGTCGATGGTATTGCTGCCCAGCATCTCAGACAGGCGCCCGGCGCCGACATGGCGCTGGAAGTCCATTTGCCAGAAGCGGTCCTGGGCATGCACAAACCCCTGGGCGAAGAACAAGTCATATTCGCTGGAGGCGAAGATGTGCGGCACGCCGGCCGCATCGCGATACACATCCACCGGGCCGTTCAGGCCGGTCAGATGGATTTCGCCCTGGGTTTGCGGGAAAGAATTGTCGATGGAAAGATAGACATAGATGCCTGCGCCGACCACTACGAGCAGCAGTACGGCAAGCAGACCTAACAGGATACGACCAACGGTTCGCATAGATAACCTCACATTTTTCAAGCTGGGAGTCTGTAGTATAAACCCCGAAAGTCGCAAAAGTAGCGCGGCCTGGAGAAGCATTGATCAGCAGCCTTCGAAGCCCGATCCATATGTGTTGGCCTGTGCTGGTGCTCAGCTTATGGCTGGCAGCCTGTGCCCCCGCGGCTGCGGCCCAAGCCACCAGCCCGCCGGCGCCCAGCGCCACCCTGCCGCCCAGCCCATCGCCCCGGCCGACACAGACGGCCTCTCCCACCGAATTTCCGCCGCTGACCCTGGTGTTTTATGGCGACAGCCTGCTGAAGGTCGGTGAAGTGGGCCGCCAGGGACAGTCCGGCGTATCCTTTGTGGATGAACTGCCGGCTTATCTGCAGCCTAACTCGGCCTACACACTGATCTTCGCCAATTACGGTGGGCGCAAAGCGCGCTGGGCGGCGCAGCACCTGCAAGAGACCGTGCTGATCCACGACCCCGACATCGTCACGCTCTGGTGGGGGATGAACGATCTGGACGGCTGTCCGGGCATTTTTGACCGCCAGAGCAACCGTCTGATGGAGTACAAACTGCGCGCCTATATCGAAGAGCACAGCCAGGCGATGCGCCAACAGATCGACGACCTGCTGGCTGAAGGCATTAATGTATTTGTCGTCTCGGCCATGCCGGTCCTGGGCGGCAACCTGCCCTGGAGCCACCACGGGCCCAACGGCGAAGTTGTTTGGGAAGAAGGGCGCTGGTGCCATTACAACCTAGGCCTGGAACAGCTGGCCCAGGCACAGCGCCAGCTGGCGGCGGACTATGCGGGGGCCAGCAAAGCGGTCTTCTGGGTGGACGTGTGGGAACTGTACATGCAGAACCGGCAAACCGAGCGAATGTATATGGATGTCGTGCACCCCGGAACTGAGGGGGTCGCACTGATCGCACAGGCCTGGATGGAGGCTTTCAACGCCTCCGGGATCCGCTGATTAAGTCGCCACCACCATGGCGATGGCATGGATGTGGGTATGGCTGAGGCTGATGGACCAGTTGCGGATGCCGCGCTGGGCGGCCAGTTGTTGGGCGGCGCCGTAGAGATTGAGCAGCGGCTCACGCGCCGGGCCGCGCAGAATTTCGATCTCCTGCCAGCTGACCGGGCCGATGCCGGTGGAAAGCGCTTTGGCCACCGCTTCTTTGCCGGCGAAGCGGGCGGCCAGTGAAGGCAGGTTGCCCTCCAGCTGCTCCAACTCCCGCGGGGTGTAGACGCGCCGCAGGAAGCGCTCGCCATGCCGCTCGATAACCAGCTGCAGCCGCTGCACTTCGATCAGGTCAACGCCAGTGAGCAATAACCCCATCAGGACTCCAACGGCGGCCCGGCGATGGCCACGGCCAACTGGGCCGCGGGCAGGTATTTGGCGGCCACGTCGCGCACCTGCTCACGAGTGACGGCGCGCACCTTATCGGGGAAAAGACGATAGTGGTCCAGGCCCAATTGGTAACGTTCCATGTTGAGCAGGGCTTCGGCCACACCGCCATTGCTCTCCAGTGAGAGCGGCATGCTGCCGATGAAATTGGACTGGCTGTCGCTGAGCTCTTCTTCACTGACCAGCTCGGTCGTGAAACGCTGGACCTCTTGCAGGATCAGGTCCACGGCTTTTTGCTCATTGGCGGGGTTGACCCCGGCGTAGATCTCCCAAGCGCCCGGCCCCAAGCCTCCGCCGACCCCGCTGGCGGCGTAATAGGCCAGGCCGGCCTTCTCGCGCACCGCATCGCCGATGCGCCCCATCAGGCCGAAGCGTCCGAGGACGCTGTTGCCCAAATTGGCGGCCATGAAATCCGGCGAGCGGCGCGGTGGGCCGGCGCTGCCGACGATCAGATCGCTCTGGATCATGCCGGGGATCGCATGGCGTTTGGCCAGGCGCTCAGGCAGCGGCTGCCAGGGGGGCAGCACGACTTCAGCAGGCTGCTGGGGGTTGGTCCAGTCCTCCAGGGCAGCGCGCAGCTGCTCCACGGCCTGCTCGGCAGGCACGCCGCCGACCACGGCAACGACCATGCCGCGCGGGCCGTAGACCTGCTGATGGAAGGCGGCCAAATCGTCCCTGACGATGGCAGAGATGCTCTCCACGTTGCCGTCGTCCGGGCGGCTGTAAGGATGGCCCGGGTAGACCAGCTCGTCAAAGACCAGGGAAGCCATTTCACGCGTGTCCTGGGCGCGCAAGGCCAGGCCAGTCAGCAATTGGGCGCGCAGTTTCTGGACCTGGTCCGCCGGAAAGGCCGGTGTGCGCAGACTGGAATTGAGGATGTCCAAAAGCAGGGGCAGATCCTCGGCCAGTGATTTGCCGCCAAACGAGGTGGTGTGCGTGCCGCTGTTAAACCCGAAGCTGGCGCCGATCGACTCGAGCGAATCGTAGATCTCCTGGAAGCTGCGTCCACCGGCGCCGTGCATCAGCGCGTCGGCGGTGAAGTCTGCCAGGCCCAGCTTTTCGTCCGGGTCAAACAGGCTGCCGGCTTGCAGATAACCGCGCAAGGTGATGGCCGGGCTGTTGGGGTTGTGGCGCGCCAGCACAACAATGCCGTTGGCGAGCTCGACGCGGGTGATGTCGTCGCTGCCGGGGATGGAGTTGCGCGCCGGGCTCATGCGGGCTGCTCCGGGCGGCCATCCGGCTGGTAGACGCCCAAGACGCGGCGCTGGGGTTGCAAATAGGTCTGGGCGGCGCGCTGCACATCGGCAGGGGTGACCGCCGCCAGGCGCTGCAGATAATTTTCGAACCAGGCATAGTCGGCAAAGATCTCAGCGAAACCCAGCCAGAAGGCCTGGTTGGTGATGCTTTCGCTGCCGTAGGCGAAGAGCGCCTGGGCCTGCTTGACGGCGCGAGCCAGCTCTTCGGCTTTGGGCGGGCTATCTTGCAGGCGGGCGATCTCGCCATCCAGCGCGGCGATGACTTCGTCAGCGCTGCGCTCTGGGTGCACCACGGCAGTGATGTCGTAGAGGAAAGGGTCAATCGTGGCCTGCAGGCCGCCGCTGACGCCCACAGCCAGCTCTTTCTCCACCAGGTTCTGGTAGAGCCGTGAGGTCTTGTTGGAAATGCCACCGCTGAAAAAGTTCAGGTTGCTGGGGCCGGCCAGCAGGCTGTCGGCCACGCTGAGGGCGAAGAAGTCCGGGTCCTGGGCGTGCGGGGCGCGGTAGGCGGCGCGCACGAAGACGGTTTCGCCGGGGCCTTGGGTGAGTACGCGGCGCTCGGCGCTGAGCGGCGTCTCGGGGGCGGCCACGCGGGCCGGCGCCGGCCCGACGGGGATGCCCTCGTAAAGCTGGCGGATGCGTTCCAGCATTTCGGCGCTGTCAAAATCGCCGGCCATCGCCAGGATGGCGTTGTTGGGCGTGTAAAAGCGCTTGTAGTGCTGGTAGAGATCATCGCGGGTCATGCTCTCCAGATCGGCCATGCGGCCAATCACCTCGTGCCGGTAGGGGTGCTGGTCGAAGGCGGCGGCTTGCACGTCCTCGTCGAGGCGGAAGATGGGGCTGTTCTCGTGCCCCTGGCGCTCGGAGATGATCACGGTGCGTTCGGAGGCGACTTCGTCCGGGTCGAAGTCGCTATTGATCAGCCGGTCGGCCTCCAGGCGCAGACCCAGGTCGATCTTCTCGGCCGGCATGGTCTCATAATAGGCGGTCCAGTCGATGTAGGTCATCGCATTCCAGAAGCCGCCGTCGCGGGAAATGTCTTTGTCCAGGCGGCCGGCGGGGAACTGCTGGGTGCCTTTGAACTGCATATGCTCAACCCAATGCGAAGCGCCGGTGATGCCCGGGGTCTCATCGCGAGAACCGACCCGCACCCACAACCAGTGGCTGATGATGGGCGTGGTGTGGATTTCCTTTAAAAAGATGTTCAGGCCGTTTGACAGGGTGGTTTTCAGGACATCCATAACTTTCCTAGTTTAACGAAACGCCACAAACTATAGCACAGTGTGACCCATAGTGAATTCGCCCCAAGCAAAGCGCGGCGGCCACAGAACCCGCGCCAAACCACGATACAATGCCCAGCGGGCAACGCAGAGGACCATGAACGAAAAAGACTACTCCCCCTATAGCGCAGCGGTCATCGGCGCCGGGCCGGCTGGATTGTACGCGGCGCGTGAGCTGGCCAACGCGGGCCTGCAAGTGGCCCTGATCAACCGCGACATCAAGGCCGGCGGCCTGGCCGAGTACGGCATTTATCCCAACAAGTATAAGATGAAGGACGGCCTGCGCCGCCAAACGCGCAACATCCTGACCGAACCCAATATCCAGTATTTTGGCAACCTGAAGGTGCGCCAGGACGGACCGCTAAGCCTGGAACAGCTGCAGGCCATGGGTTTCGATGCGGTGGTGGTGGCGGTGGGCGCCCAGGGCACCAAACAGCTGGGCCTGCCCGGCGAGGACCTGCCGGGGGTCTACCACGCCAAGGACCTGGTCTATCACTACAACCGCCTGCCGCCCTTTGGCCGCCAGCAGTTCCCGGTGGGCCAACGCGTGGTGTGTGTAGGCGTGGGCAACGTTATGCTGGACATTGCCCATTGGCTGGTACGCGAGCTGCAAGTGGACGAGGTGGTGGCCGTGGCGCGGCGCAGCCCGGCGGATGTCAAGTTCACCAAAAAAGAGATGGAAGCCGTGGTCCACAACCTGGACCAGGCGGCGCTGGACGCGGAAATTGAGCGCACGCGCAGCGTGATGCTGGCCGCCGGGCAGGACTCGCAAGCGGCGCGCGCCTTCATTCTCTCGGCGCTGGCGGGGGCGGAGGAGAAGATCTCCGACACGCGCTTCCGTTTTCACTTCCTGGCCTCGCCGCACCAGATCTTGAGCGACGAGCAGGGCCGGGTGCGCGCCCTGCAGGTGGAAGAAACCCGCCTGGAGCTGCAGGCGGACGGCCGCACCAAAGCGGTGGATCTGGGCAGCTACCAGGAAATCCCCTGCGATACGGTGATCTTCTGTATTGGCGACCGGGTCAACCCGGAGCTGGGTTTGCCGCTGGACAAATGGGGCGACTTCGCCAAGGAGCCGGCGCCGCGTTTTCCGGTCGATGAGAAGTCGTACGAGGCGGCTGGCCTGGACGGCGTCTTCCTGACCGGCTGGGCGCGCGAGGCCAGCACCGGCCTGGTGGGCACGGCACGCAAAGACGGCACCAACGCGGCGCAGGCCGTGCTGGCCAGCCTGCAAGGCAAGCCGGCACGCGGCGGCCAGCCGCTGGCGACCCTGGCCGCGGCGGCAGCCAGCCAGACGGAACCAGTGGTGAGCAAAGCCGATCTGCTGCGGCTGGAAGCCGCCGAAGCGGCAATCGCCACGGAGCAGGGACTGCCCGATTTCAAGTTCGACAATAATGAAGAAATGCTGGGCGTGATCGGCAAATTGCTGGCGGAACAGCCTTAGCGATCCAGTCACTAAAGCGGCCACCCGGAAGTAATCCTATTTCCGGGTGGTTTTTTGTTTCTGGCTGGCGCGGTTCCCCTTGACCAACGCCGAGCGAAACCGGGCGACCAAGCGGCCCAGGTTAATCCGCGCCAGCCAGGGCGACATCATGAACAAGCCCAGGAAGATGACCATTTGGCCAATGAGCACGCCGCGGCCTTGCCAATAACCAAAGAACGGCACCGCCGGCAAAGGGCGGGTGCCCAGACCGAAGACGTCTGCCATGCCCGAGGTGAGCGCGATCACGTAGCCGGTGCCCACCAGGCGGGCGCCCAACTCCGTGATGACCAGCTTGTCCTTGTGACTCCACAGCGCTTCCATTACTAGATAGCCGCCCAGAGCGATCAAGCCCAGGCCCAGCATGAATATTTGGATCTGGACTACGCCCACCACCGGGCCGGCGGGCCAGCCGAACCAGTGCGGCTGCGCGCCGAGAAGAAAGATGATGAAGCCCAGCAGGGCAATGCTGGCGCCGACGCGTTTGCGCAGTGTGCGGGTGGAAATTTGGGCAATCAGGGGCTGGCTCACGTGGGGATTGTACCCGTAGGCTGCGGCTTGTCTGCCGGTTCTCAGAACTCGAAAGCCGCCTTGATGATGCCCTGCGAACCTTTTTGGGCCAAGTCGCCCAAAGCGCGCTTGTATTGGCCCAAAGGATATTTCCTGTTGACCAGCGAACCGAGGTCGGCTTTGCCCTGGCTGATCAGATCGAGCGCCAAGTCGTAGGTCTTCCAGGTCTTGCCCTGGTACTGCTCGGCGTGGTTGTATTCCGTGGCGGCCAGCACGCGCAGCTCCTGGCTGAAGATGGCGGTCCAGTCCACGCCTTTGGCGATGCCGGGCACGCCGACCAGCACCACCGTGCCGCCGCGGCGGGCCAGGCGGTTGGCGTCGTCCAGGGCGCTGTCAGCCCCGGTGCACTCGAAGACGCGGTCCACGCCGCCTTCCAGCACGCGCTTGCCGATCAGCGGCTGAAGCAGTTCGGCGTCTGTCAATTCGGCTATCTGGGCATACAGGTCGCCGCCCTGGATTACCTCATCGGCGCCCAGGCGGCGGGCGGCCTCGGCCTGGTGGGCGTAACGGGCGGAGACCAGCACGCGAGCCCGGCTGCCAAGGGCGCGCAGGGCGGCCAGGGTCACCAGGCCGATCGTGCCGGCGCCCAGGATCAGGATGGTCTCGTTGTCTGCCGGCAGGTCGAGCAGCACGGCGTGCAGGCCGCAGGCGAAAGGCTCGACCATCAGGGCGGCTTCGTCGCTGAGCGCGTCGGGCACGGCGTATAGCTGGCTTTGGTGGGCCACAAAAGCGGGACTCCACGAGCCGCCGGTGCGCGGGCAGGCGCCGATGAACATGCCGCGACCCAGCGGGCCGGCGCGGCGGTTGAGGCAGCGGTTGGTGAGGCCCTGCCGGCAGTTGGCGCACCACTCGGCCGGGGCAAAGCCGCGCGGGGCGCACCACAAGGTCGGCTCAGCGACCACGCGCTGGCCGGGTTGGAAGCCGCTGACGGCCGCGCCCAGCTCACTGATCACGCCCACGTTCTCATGGCCGAAGGTAAAGGGAAAGGCGCTGTAGGGCGAGTAGTAGGGGCTGGTCTTGAGGGTAATGTTGCCCAGATCAGTACCGCAGATGCCGCCCAGGCGGGTGGCGATGCGGGCCCAGTCCGGGCCGGGCAAGTCTGGCTCGGGCAGGTCACGCAGCACGGTGCAAGAGGCCCCGCTCCACAAGATGCCGGGGGCCAGGCCGCCCAGCGCCAGGCCCAGGCCGTAGCGCGGGTAGGAGAAGGTGAACTGCACGGCTTGCATGGAGGGATTATAAGTCAGACATTTCAGTCGGCGGCCTCCGCCAGCGCCTTGCCGGTCTCGGTGGGCTTGGCCCGGCCCCACAGGCTGGCGGCCAGCAGGCCAGCGGCGACCACTTGCAGACCGCGGGCCGGCAGCTGCCAGGCCGGTTCAAGAGCCAAGCTGGCGGCAGCCAATAAGGCCAAGCTCAGGTTGAGCGCGACCAGGGCCGCCCAGGCCAGCTGCGGGCGGCCGCGCTTGGGCTCGCTGCGGAAGCGCGGAAAGATCCAGTAAGCCACAGCAAAGACCAACTGCACGATCCAGCCGGTGAGCAGGAAGTCGATATGCAGCGGCAGCAAGGCCCACAGGGCCGGGTGCAGCGGGAAGGCCTTGTTGACCAGCAGGATGGCCCCGAAAGTAATGCCCACCAGGAAGTAGAGCAAAGCCAGGCGAATGCCCCAAACGCTGAAGCGCGGCATCAGCGTTCCTTGATGCGCGGCCAGACGTTGAGCACGAACAGCAGCGCCGCCAGCCACTGGGCCACGGCTGAGAGCACCAGCGCCCACAGCCAGCCAGCAGCCGGCTGGGCGCTGGCGGCCGGCTCGGCCATGGCGCGCAGCAGCAAACCGAAATTGAGCAGCCAGAAGCTGGCCCAGGCCGCGGTTTGGCTGCCGCGTGGACGCTGCTGGCTGTATTTGGGAAAGAACCACAGGCCGACGCCCATGATCATCTGGGTCACCCAACCCACCAGGAATAGATGGAAGTAGACCGGGGACAAGCCGCTGATGTTTAGGCCCAGCCAGGGCTGCAGCACCTGAAAGACGGCCAGGCCCATGGCCAGCACCAGGTACAGCAGGGAAGCCTTGATGAAGGCGCGGGTGATTGGGGGCATCAGTCTATGTGGATGGGCGCGGCGCCCGCCGGGCCGCCGTGCGGCAGTGCCACGCCCGCCGGGGTTTGGCGCAGGATGGCCAGGAAGACCAGTTCCTCATCCAGGGCTTCCGCACCGTGCAGCTCGCCCACTTCGAAGACCAGCATTGTGCCGGGACCACACTCGAGCGGAGTGTCATCTTCGCCGCGGAACAAGCCGCGCCCGCGCAGTACGATCATCAACAAGGCGATCTGCGGGCCGCGGTGCGGCTTGATCTTTTGGCCGGGCTTGAGCGCAAAGCGCATCACTCGGCCGCTTTCATCCACAAGCATGGGTTGGATATTGGCAGCTTTATCTTTAAAGACAACATCTTCCAAAAGAGAAACAGGTTTCACAACAGCCTCCTTAAGGCGAATGGCAGACTGAGCAGCCTGCCAGTTAGTAGCCGCGCGCGGCGACCATCATCAAGATAAAGGCCAGGCTGACCACCAACAGACCGACCTTGGGCACGATCTGCATCAGGCGCAGGGTTTTGGCCTGCTGGTCCCCGGACGCAAAGCGAGTCTCAAACTGGCCCAGCACGCCAAAGTGCACCAGGGCAATAAGCAAGCCCAGGGCGCCGCCCGCCAGCACCAGCAGGCCGTGCCGGCTGGTCAGGTAGACATGCATGTTGCGCCAGCCGGTCATCAGATAGTTCAGCCACAGACCGGAGAGCATAGTGACGGCGATGAGGTGCGAGGCCAGGCGCGAGATGCGCGGGAAGAAATGGGTCATAAACTGGCCGCGCCCCTCGGCCGGCATTTTGGTCACCTGGGGGATGAGTACAAAGGCCATCAGGCAAATTTCTCCCAACCAGGCGGCGGCACTCAGAATGTGCAGCCAGCGAGCAATATTGATCCAACTGGGCATGGCAGAGCCGGCGAAGGCGGGCACCGGGAGGGCGGCTTTTAGGCCGCCCTCCCAAAAGCGCTTACGGGTTGGCCGGTCCTTCGTGGAAGATGTTGGGGTTCTGCGGGCCTTCGACGTGCAGGATGCCCATCAGGCCGCGCTCGGCCCGGCTGAGGGCGTGGTCGACCAGCACGTAGTGGCCGGGCACGTCCAAGCCGAACTCGACCATCACCGCACCGCCGGGCGGGACGGAGATGGTCTGCACATCGGTCAGCGGCGGGCTGCTGAGCGAACCGAAGGCATAGGCCCGGTCAAAGATCTCGCCGATGACGTGGAAAGAGCTGGTGAAGTTGGGGCCGCCGACGCCGACGAAGATGCGCACTGTTTCGCCCACGTTGGCCGTCAGCCAATGCTCTTCGGTGGTCAGGGCTGCCGCGGCGCCGTTGAAGACGAAGTACTCGGGCTGTTCGTGGGACATCTTCTCATGGCTGAAGTTGAGCAGGCCTGGTGTGCCATAGGGTTCGGCGGTGTAGATCTCGCCCTGCATGACATAGAACTCCCGGTCCACCGGGGGCAGGCCGCCGGCCGGCTCGATCAGGATTAGCCCGTACATGCCGCTGGCGATGTGGTGCGGCACGCTGGGCGTGGCGCAGTGGTAGACGTAGATGCCCGGCTGCAGAGCCTGGAAGGTGAAAGTCTTGGTTTCCCCCGCCCCAACTTGGGTGACCTCACCGCCGCCGCCCGGACCGGTGGCGGCGTGCAAGTCCACCGAGTGGGTGAAGGCGCTGCTGGTCTCATTGCGCAGGGTGATCTCGACCATGTCGCCCACCCGGGCGCGGATGAAGGGGCCGGGCACCGTGCCGTTGAAAGTGAAGTAGGTGTAGGCGCTGCCGCCCGCCAGCTGGCCGACCACTTCCTGGGCCACCAGTTCCGCCTGGACCAGCTGCGGGCCGCGGGCGCCAACCGGGGCGGGCAGGTCTGTGGGGTGCTTGATGATGCTGACCGCATCCACTCCGGCGCTGCCGGCGCCGACCTGGATCGTGCCGAACATGCCGGCGGCGCGGTGGCCGATGATGCTACAGTAATATTCGAAGCTGCCTTCCTGGTCGGCGACGAAGGTCAAGGTTACGCTCTGGTCCAGTTGCGTGACCGAGGCGCTGTGAGCGCCAAATTCGTCAATGACGATGTCGTGTTCGGCGGCCTGGCCATTGATCAGCGTGATCTGCACCACGTCGCCGGGCTGAACCACCAGGGTCGGGTTGATCTGCCCGTCAATCTCGCCGCCCACGCCGCGGAAGACCAGGTTGTGCCCTTCGGCATCCGTGCGCAGGGTGAATTCGATCGTGGCTTCGCCCACGTCGCCGCTGGGGACATGGGCGGGTTCATGGCTGACGCCGCCGTCCAGGTCGTCCAACCGGGCCGCCATCGAATCGAGGGTGGGCTGGACCTGGGCCAGGTCCGTCGATTCGATGCAGGCCAGCGCCGAAAGCGCCAAGACTGCCAAAACCGCCAACAGGGAATACGTTCGCTTCATAATCGGCACCTCTTAAGGGTCATCTTCTGACGAATCAGAAGGCGAATGGTTTCGATGACTCTAGTGGATGCGCCGGTAAACGCTTATTGATAGCTGTCTCTTAAAAATAGGGGCAATTGTCCCGAGACCCTGCGGGGCAAAAGTGCTACTCAGGCCGGTTTAACCGGCCACATACTTGCATAGCTAGGTCGTGAAGATGAGCCGCATGACCCGGCGGGCAATCATGGTAAGCTCAAAAACATGGAAAGACCGCTGCCCGGTTCGGGACGCCCGGAAGACACCCCGCTGGTCCGGCAGACCTATCGACAATTAACCCACTTCACAGCCCTGCTGGCGATTTTGGTGAGCCTGTGCCATGCCATCCTGCTCTACATCTTGGACAATCCGCTTTGGCTGCTGTGCCTGGCGTTTGTGGGATTGTGCACCATCGTGCTGTGGGCGCTGGATGAAAAGCGGCCTTTCGCGATCTTCGTGACCGGCCTGATGGTCCTGCTGGGCATTTTCTTGACCTCGGTCAGCATTCTGGCGCTTTCGCTGGGGCGAGCGGCCGGTTTCGAGATCCTGTTTGTGCCCATGTTCCCCCTGGTGGTGGTGACCGGCCGGATCGGGGTTTGGAGCAAGATCCTAATCATCCTGGTGCTGGGCGCTTTTGTGATCGGCCTGCAGGAGTACACAGGCAGTTATCGCGCCGTCGTCGACCTGGAGGAAAACTCGCTGATGGCGATGCGGGCGATCAACTTTGGCTCAGTGATCCTGGCCGTTTCCGGGATCGTTGGGCGCTATTTCCAGATCGTCACCCAGCAGCAGGCCGACCTGCAGGCTTTTGCGATGGTCGACCAGCTGACCGGGCTGTACAACCGCCACAGCATGAACGAGATCGCCTCGCGGGAGATCGTGCGCGCCAAGCGCTATGAAAGCCCGCTGTCGATCCTGATCTGCGATCTGGACCGGTTTAAGGCCATCAATGACCAACATGGGCATGAAGCCGGGGACACAGCACTGATCCACGCCGCCCGGCTGCTAAAGACCAGCGTGCGCGAGAGTGAAGTGGTCTGCCGCTGGGGCGGCGAAGAATTTGTGCTGCTGCTGGCCAACACCAACGCCAACGGCGCCGAAGCGCTGGCCGAGCGCATCCGCGCCCGCTTTGAGAACTCGCCGCTGGAGTTTGCCGGCAAGCAGATCCCGCTGACCCTGACCCTGGGCAGCGCCAGCTTGCAGCCGGCCGACGCCTTTAGCGATCTGGTCAGCCGGGCGGACCAGGCAATGTACAAGGGCAAGTTGGCCGGGCGCAACCGGGTCAGCAGCGCATAATCAAAAGGGCGTTGCTTGCGCAACGCCCTTTTTGGCTTTCTCTTAGTCGCCGCTTTCGATGTCGGCCTCGGCGCGGGCGATAAAGTCCGCCACCGGGATGGCGCCCAGGTCTTCGCCGGAGCGCAGGCGCAGGGCGACTGCGCCGGCCTCGGCCTCTTTGTCGCCCATGACCAGCATGTAAGGCACCTTCTGGCCCTGCGCGTCGCGGATCTTGGCGCTCATGCGGTCGCTGCCAGCGTTGACCTCGACGCGCAGGCCGGCGGCGCGCAGCTGCTGGGCGACGCCTTGGGCGTAGTCGTTGTGCCGGTCGGCGATGGGGATCAGCACCGCCTGCAGTGGAGCCAGCCAGACGGGGAAGGCGCCGGCGAAGTGCTCGATGATGGTGGCCATGAAGCGCTCCGTGGTGCCGGTGACGGCGCGGTGCAGCAGCACCGGTGTGTGCTCCTGGTTGTCCTCGCCGATGTAGGTCAGGCCCAGGCGGGCGGGCTGGATGAAGTCGACCTGGATGGTGGAGAGCTGCCACTCGCGGCCGAGCACATCTTTGGCGATGAAATCAGCCTTGGGGCCGTAGAAGGCGGCCTCGCCCTCGGCTTCCCAGTAGTCCACCTGGTTCTTGTCGAGGGCGGCGCGCAGGGCGGCTTCGGCCAGGTCCCACTTCTCGGGGTCGTCCACATATTTGCCTTCCTCACCGCGCAGCGAGAGGCGCACCGAGTAGTCGCTGAACTTGTAGCGGTCGAGCACTTCGCGGATCAGCTGCAGGGCCAGGGTGAACTCGCTCTCGATCTGGTCCGGGGTGCAGAAGACATGACAGTCATCCTGGGTCAGGGCGCGCACCCGGGCCAGGCCGGAGAGCTCACCGGATTTCTCGTAGCGGTAGAGCGTGGCGAATTCGCAGAAGCGCATGGGCAGCTCACGGTAGGAGTGCAGGCCCATCTCCTTATAGAGCGTCATGTGGCTGGGACAGTTCATCGGCTTGAGGCGGTAGCTGACGCCCTCGTCCTGCATGGGCGGGAACATGACCTCGCTGTAGTTGTCGTAATGGCCGGACTTCTTGTAGAGCTCCTCTTTGACCAGGTGCCCGGTCCAGACGTGCTGGTAGCCGTAGCGGGTCTGCACCTCGCGGACGTAGCCCTCCATCAAGTGGCGCAGCATTTCGCCCTTGGGCGTGAAGAGCGGCACACCGGGGCCAACATCTTCGGCGAAGTGGAACAGGCCCAGTTCACGGCCCAGTTTGCGATGGTCGCGTTTCTTGGCCTCTTCCTGGCGCCAGAGGTAGTCCTCCAACTGGGCGGCGTCCTCCCAGGCTGTGCCGTAGACGCGCTGCAGCTGCTTGTTCTTCTCATCGCCGCGCCAGTAGGCCCCGGCAATGCTGAGCAGCTTGAAGGCATCGGCCGGGATGGCGGCGGTGCTGGGCACGTGCGGCCCGCGGCACAGATCGGTGAAACTGTCGTGCGTGTAGAAAGAGATCTCGGGCTTCTCCTTGAGCGGCTGGCCGTTCTCGTCCAGACCGCCCTGGTCCAAGCCCTCGATCAATTCCAGCTTGTAAGGCTGGCCGGCAAACTGCGCCCGGGCCTGGTCTGCCGAGACGACCTGCTTCTGGAAGGCGTAGTCGGCGGCGATGATCTGACGCATGCGCGCCTCGATGGCCGGGAAGTCGTCCGGAGTCAGCGGGCGCGGCAGGTCGAAGTCGTAGTAAAAGCCGTCTTCGACCGGCGGGCCGATGGCGATCTTGGCCTCGCCGGGAGTGAATAACTCGCCGACGGCCTGGGCCATGATATGCGCCGCCGAGTGACGAATCTTGTAGAGGTTGCTGTCTTCGTAGCGTTCGGTTTTCTTCTCTGCCATGATGCCTCCAGTACACTGGCAATTGGTAAATCGTAATTAGAGAATGGCGATTGGATTCGCCAATTACCAATTTCCAGCTTTAAACAAAAATCGCCTGCCCAATGTCGGGGCAAGCGTGCGCTCGCGGTTCCACCCGATTTATGCTGACCGAAGGTCGGCATATCTCTTAGCTCTGTAACGGGAGCTCCCGGTTGCCTTAGTTGTGCATTTCTGCGAAATGCCTTTCAGGCTTCAGCTCGCGGGGGGTTTTGGTGCTGGCTGCCTGCTGAGGCTTGCAGTCGGTGGCCTCGGCTCCCTGGTGGCTACGCATCGTTGGTCGCAAAGCAACCAACGAAAGCATTACTCGTCCCGGTCGTCACGTGTGCTGCTGAGTTGTGGGGATGATTATACGGCAAAGCGAGCGCGGAAGGCAAGCAGCCAGGTTCACCACAAAGGCACAGAAGTATGCCAGAAGCTATTGACAAAATTCGGTCCTCCCACTAATATATCCAATATGGATATACCGATAGAGGATATAGATAATGCATAAATCCACTCCCAATGACCTGCTGCCGCTGACCCCGGCCGTGTTCCACATCCTGCTGGCCTTGATGGACCAGGAGCGCCATGGCTACGGGATCATGAAAGAAGTCGAGGCGCAGACCGGCGGCGAAATGCTGCTGCGTCCCGGCACCTTGTACCAGGCCATCAAGCGCTTGCTGGATCTGGGCCTGATCGAAGAAAGCGCCGAACGGCCGGACCCGGCGCTGGACGACGAGCGCCGCCGCTACTACCGCATCTCGGCGCTGGGGCGTAGGGCTGCCGGGGCCGAAACAGCCCGACTACAGAAGCTGCTGCAGCTGGCCCACAGCAAGAAACTGACCGCCGTGGATCTGTTCCGCTAGCCGCCCATGCCTGTTCGCGACGCGCTGGCAACCTCCCAAAAACTGTTCGCCCAGGTATTGCGCTGGTACCCGCCCGGGTTCCGGCAAGCATACGGCGACCAGATCACCCAGGTCTTCCGGGATTGCAGCCGCGAAGCTCTGGAAAGCGCCGGTACGCGAGGGTTGATCAGTCTGTGGCTGTCGACTTTGCCCGATCTGTTCAAAACGGCTTTACAGGAACATTTCCGCCAGATTGGAGAAACGATGACAAACCTGATGTCCAACCCCAAATCCAGGATACTGATCGCCACCCTGCTATGCCTGCCCATGGCGACCTTGTCTTTGCTGGATGGGCTCGGCCTTGGCCTTTCGCTGCCCGCCAGTGCCGCCCCGCTGCCGATGCTGATGCTGCTGGCGGGGCTGGCGCTTTTCGGCGCCCCAGTCGGCAAATCACTTTTGTTTGGCCTGTTGGCTGTGCTTCCTTTTGTAGGGATGGAACTGGTGAACCGCAGAGACTACGGCGAAGACTTCCCCTATGTGTTGTTTGGCGGCATGTGGTTTATGGCTACCTTGCTGTCTGCCATCCTGATCCCGATAGCAAGGGATTTACGCGGCGGAAAAGTCTTCGACACAAACCTGGCTGCTCTGGCGGTACGCGGCGTACTGCTGGTTGTGATCGGCATTGGCTTTTTCAGCTTGCTGGCCGACCAGATGCCGTGCTTCCTGGGCGTGCGCCACTGCGATTAGAGACTGCATGCAAAGACCGAGACCAGGCGTCCACGCCATTCAGTTTTCGCAGCACGTCTTCGCACATCTGCTGCGTCTCTACCCGCGTAAATACCGGCAGGAATATGGTCCACACATGGCCCAGCTCTTCAAGGACTGCAGCCGGGAAGCAGCCAGCCAGGGCCGTATAACTGCCCTGCTCAAGCTGTGGATCACCACCCTGTTGGATATTTTCAACACCGCGCTCGAAGAGCGCATCAAGGAGGTTTGGAATATGACTAGAGAACAATCACATCGCCGCGCCAGCCTGCTTCTGCTGGCCGGCGCCGCCATCCTGCTGGTGGTCATCGCACTGGGCCGCCTGGAGCAGGCATATGACCCGTTGGGCGGGCCGGACGGCTGGATCGAGTACACGCGCCTGATTGGCATGCCGCTCAGCTACCTGCTGTTAGCAGCCAGCGCATGGCTGTTGCGCAGCACCGACAAATACGCCAAGATCGTGCTAAGTGTCAGTGCACTCGGCGCGCTGGTGGCCTTGGCTGGCATCGTGCTGCGGGACACACAAATTGCCGCCCCTTGGTGGCTAAACACAGCGGGATACCTTGCCTTCCTCGCCGGCCTGGGCATCTTCGGAATCGGTCTGCGCAACCAGCGGCCAGCCACTGCCGCCGTCCTAACCTTGTCCGGCTTCATGCTGCCGCTGGTTGCGCTGATTGCATTGGGCTTCCATAGGTACTGGTGGTCACGCGGTGGCGCCACTACCGGCTTCACCCTACAGGCTGGGCTGGACATGATTAACACCAGCCAGCTGATTGCTCCCGCCATCCTGTGCATCGCCGCCATCCTGCTGCTGCGCACCCCACTTACACACGCCGTCCAACAATAAACGCGGCGTGCTCCTCCAATCAAAGAGCCGCTGGCGAACGCCAGCGGCTCTTTGTTGTCTAGTACACTTTAGGCATGCGCCGCCAGCATGGCTTTGCTCAGCGGCCTGGGCTTTGGCTTGCCAGCCAGCTACGGCCTGTGGCACTTTGCCAGATACCACTATGTGTGGAACTTCCTGGGCTTCCCCACCCATGCGGCTGGGCCGCTGCTGCGCCGGGCAGGTGTCTTCACCAGCGAAGCGCTGATCGCCGGCTTTGTGCTGGTGTGCGCCGCCGAGGTGCTGATGGGGGTCCTATTGTGGCGCGGGCGGCCTGCGGGCCGCTGGCTGGCGCTGGGGCTGCTGCCGGTGGAGCTGTTCTTTTGGATTGGACTGGTGCTGCCCTTTGGCCCGCCGGGCGGGGTGCTTCGTACGATCCTGGTGCTGTGGGATATGCGAGCAGAACACCAAGGAAACAACCCAATCACTTAACTTGCCGTGCCGGCATAGTTGTACAATGGGCTCACCTTTCGCCCTAAGGAGCCGTCAATGTCCAAAGTTCGTGTACTGGTGGGTACTCAAAAAGGCGCCTTCGTCCTCAACTCGGACGGCAAGCGCAAGCAGTGGAAAGTCGATGGGCCGTTCTTCGGCGGCTTGCCGATCTATCACGTCAAGGCCTCCCCGGTGAACCCGGACCGCATCTATGCTTCCCAGACCGACGACTGGTTTGGCCAGGTGGTGCAGCGCAGCGACGACGGCGGCAAGACCTGGCAGCCGATCAACAACGAGTTCACTTACGCCAGCAAGCCCGGCCAACACCAGTGGTATGACGGCACGCCGCACCCTTGGGAGTTCAAGCGCGTGTGGCACTTCGAGCCCGACCCGGTGGATGCCGAGACGGTCTACGCCGGGGTGGAAGATGCGGCACTGTTCAAGTCGACCGACGGCGGGCAGAGCTGGAACGAGCTGGCCAACCTGCGCGACCATGAAAGCGGGTCGCAGTGGATGCCCGGCGCCGGCGGGCTGTGCCTGCACACCATCCTGATCGACCCCAGCAATCCGCAGCGCTTGTATGTCGCCATCTCGGCCGCCGGCGCCTTCCGCAGCGACGACGGCGGGACGAGCTGGAAGCCGATCACCAAGGGCCTGCAATCCAACTTCCTGCCGCAGCCGGATGCCGAGATCGGCCACTGCGTGCACCGTATTGCACTGCACCCCAGCCGGCCGGAGACGCTGTTCATGCAAAAGCACTGGGACGTGATGCGCAGCGACAACGCCGGCGAGCAGTGGCGTGAGATCAGCGGCAACCTGCCCAGCGATTTCGGCTTCGTGGTCGACGTGCACGCCCACGACCCGGAGACGGTGTATGTGCTGCCGATCAAAAGCGATTCGGAGCATTACCCGCCGGAAGGCAAGCTGCGCGTGTACCGCAGCCGGGGCGACGGCGAGTGGCAGGCGCTGACCCAGGGCCTGCCGCAGCAAGACTGCTACGTGAATGTGCTGCGCGATGCGATGAGCGTGGACAAACTGGACCCCTGCGGCATTTATTTTGGCACCACCGGCGGCCAGGTGTATGCCTCGGCCGACGAGGGTGACAGCTGGGAGGCCATCGTGCGCGACCTGCCGGCGGTCAAGTCGGTGGAAGTGCAGACACTGGAGTGATCAGGCAGGGGCGGTTTGCAAACCGCCCCTGCTCCAATAGCCATGGTCCGCGTAACGCTCCCCTATCACTTGCAGAACCTGGCCCGCACGGGACCGGAGGTGCAGGTGGCGGTGGCGGTGGCCGCCCCGGTCACGGCGGCCAGCATCCTGGACGCGTTGGAGGCCGCCTACCCCATGCTACGCGGTACGATCCGCGAGCACGGCGGCGGCCCGCGGCGGGCCTACCTGCGCTTCTTCGCCTGTGGGGAGGACATCTCGCACCAGCCGCTGGATGCGCCGCTGCCGGCGGCGGTGGCAGCCGGTGAGCAGCCGTTCATGGTCGTGGGGGCGATTGCGGGAGGATGAGAACTCTAGGGCGATATACCAATCATTACGATAGGGACAGCAGGCGAATTTCTTCCGTGCCTCAAAACATTGTGTACTTCTTTTTCAAAGAACGGCGGTCCCGATGACATCTCTTCTTGCAAAATTTTACTGGGCAAGACTTCGACACCAACATCTATTACTCCAGCATTATAAAAGGCAAGATGCTTTACAAATAAATCGAAGGCAACTGCAAAATATTTGCCTAACTGTATTTCAACGGCTACGCCTTCTTTCACGAAATCCGTTTGATTGAATGAATAAATCAATGGTTCGTCTAGCTTTATTAAATATTCTTTCTGCTCCGCGAAAGTCATTGTTTCTATCACCTTGACGACTTCATATTTATCCGAAACGTAGTAGTCCCTTCTACGCCCTTCCCACCCCAGAGCAGATAATCTTTCTGAAAAAGCCTTATTTAGCTCTATCGGGCTGAACAGGGCATTCCCCTCTTTTCGTTTTTCTTTTGAAATTTTCGTTTTGTAATCCTCAGCATTTATAGACTCGATAACTGACCGAATTTCCGAGTACAAACTGGGCTTATGAACCAGAAGATACTCTTCACCATTTAGATGTGAATACGTCTTATGAATTCTCACTAGAGCAATTCCCCATCTGATTGCCATTCGATTGGCTTCTGGGCTACACGATCATCCTTTGATGGTTTGTGTATCTGAGTACCTATTTCGCGGATATTTAACTTTCCTTGTGCAAATTGAGCAATCCGTTCACGCGCTATCTGGACATATTGTTCATTTTGTTCAGCAGCTATGGCCTTTCGATTATTCCGGATGCCAGCAATAATAGTGGAGCCTACGCCAGCAAATGGATCAAAAACCCTGTCCCCTTCATCTGTCAAGGCCAATACACATCTTTCAACCAATTCGATAGGAAACTGGCAGGGGTGTATGGTTTTTTCAGGATGGTTAGACTTAACATTTGGAATATCAAAAACGCCACTTTGCCACTCTTCTTCAATAAACCCCCAGAAATCCGACGGGTTCTTTCCCTTGGGATTACTAGATGGCTTGCCCTTATTAGGGCCTTTAAAGTGTCTCTTTCCTGGGTACTTTTGTTCCACCCTTACATCATCCAAGTTGAATGTGTATTGATCACTTTTTGTAAACCACAAAATAGTTTCATACCTACCCGAGAATCTATTTTGCGCATGAAGACCATGCCCGAAATGCCAAATTATGCGGTTTCGTAGTTTAAACCCCAAATCTTTGAATATTTGATAATAGAAAATATCCAAGGGAAACACTTCGCCCTTTGAAACATAGTTGCCCACTTGCCAGCAAATACTGCCTGTGTCATCTAAAGTCCGGCTCATTTCAGAGATAATTTCTGCCTGGGTATCGACATATTTGGATAACTGAATACGCGTTTCATATTCTTTACCCAAGTTATAGGGTGGTGAAGAAACAATAAGCTTTACTGAACGGTCCGGTAGTTGACAAATCAGTTGTCTCGTATCACCCTGGTACAGCACAACTTCAGCAGAGGGATCATATTCCGGTTCAATCCGTATATTCAGTGGTTCATTTTCCGTTATGCCGCTAATTCCCAACTGTTGTACTTTCATCTCACTAGTATAACCTTACTGAACAAATTTGCTAAAAATATTCTCTAAGGACAAACCACCCTCTCCCCCATGACAAACGCGGCTGGTCGCAGACGGCGGCCCGGCTACAATAGAGGCATGCCCACCAGCCAACTGCGCGCCTTCTTCGCCCCCCGCTCTGTGGCCGTGATCGGCGCCTCGACAGACCCGGTCAAGCTGGGCCATGCTGTGCTGCGCAACCTGGTGGAGGGCGGCTATGTCAAGGTCGGGGAGGTCTACCCGATCAACCCCAAAGCGGAAGAGATCCTCGGCCTGCGCGCCTACCCCAATGTGGCCGCCGTGCCGGAGCCCATCGAGCTGGCCGTGATCGTCATCCCGGACAAGGCGGTGGCCGGGGCGCTGCGCGAGTGCGGCGAGAAGGGCATCCCGGCGGCGGTGATCATCTCGGCCGGCTTCCGCGAAGCGGGTCCAGAGGGCGTGCAGCGCGAGCAGGAAGTCATCGCCATCGCCCAGCAGTACGGCATGCGCATCATCGGCCCAAATGTGCTCGGCATTATTGATACCTTTACCCCGCTGAACGCCTCGTTCGCGGCCGACTCGCCGCCGCAGGGGCCGATGGCCTTCAGCTCGCAGTCCGGCGCGCTGGGCACTGCCATCCTGGACTGGGCCCAGGGCGGCCAACTGGGGCTCTCCAAGTTCGTCAGCCTGGGCAACAAAGCCGACATCAACGAAATTGACCTGCTGCAAGACTGGCAGGATGATGAGAACACCCGCGTGATCCTGCTCTACAGCGAGGAACTGACCGACGGCCAGCGCTTCATGCAGACCGCCCGGCAGGTCTCCCGGGTCAAGCCCATCGTGGCGATCAAGTCCGGCACCACCCAGGCCGGGGCGCGCGCCGTGTCCTCACACACCGGCTCGCTGGCCGGGTCGGAGCAGGCCTACCAGGCCGCCTTCCGCCAGGCCGGCGTGATCCGGGCCAATTCGATGCAAGAACTGTTCGACATGGCGCTGGCCTTCGGCTACCAGCCGGCGCTGCGCGGCGACGGCGTGGCGGTGATCACCAACGCCGGCGGCCCGGGCATTCTGGCCACCGACGCGCTGGAACACTACGGGCTGACCCTGGCCCGCCTGGAACCGGCCACGATCCAGGCGCTGCAGGCCAGCCTGCCGGGGGCGGCCAGCGCCAACAACCCGGTGGACGTGCTGGGCGACGCCCGCGCCGACCGCTTTGAGGCCGCCATCGACATCGTGGCCGCCGACCCCAACGTGGACGGCGTGCTGGTGGTGGTCACTCCGCAGGCGATGACCGAGATCGAGGCGACCGCTGCCGCTGTCGCAAAACTGAGCGCGGCGAGCGAGAAGCCGGTGTTGACCTGCTTCATGGGCGCCAAGCGCATCCAGCCCGGTATTGAGATCTTGATGCAGGCCGGCGTGCCCAACTACCCCTTCCCCAACCGGGCGGCGCAGGCCTTTTGGGCCATGGCCGAATACCGCCGCATCCGCCAGCAGCCCGAGCCGCAGTATGCGCAATTCGACTTCGACCAGGCCGCCATCCGGGCCGCCATCGCCAAGGCGCGCGACGAGGGCCGCCTGACCATCGGCGACTTGGAATCACGGCAGATATTGGAGGCCATCGGGCTGCGCATTCCGCAGTCCGAGCTGGCCGAGACAGCCGAACAGGCCGTGGAGCAAGCGCGCAAGCTGGGCTACCCGGTGGTGCTGAAGATCGCCTCGCCGGATATTTTGCACAAGACCGATGTGGGCGGCGTGAAGGTCGGCCTGCGCAGCGACGCCGAGGTGCGCGACGCCTACGAGCTGATGGTTTACCGGGCGCAGCGCTATCTGCCAGATGCGCGCATCTGGGGCTGCCTGGTGCAGGAGATGGTCACCGGCGGCAGCATGGAGGTGCTGGTGGGCATGAACCGCGACCCACAGTTCGGCCCGCTGGTGACCTTCGGCCTGGGCGGCATCTACGTGGAGACGCTGAAAGACGTGACCTTCCGCATTGCGCCCTTCTCCACACAGGACGCCGAGGCGATGCTCAGCGAGCTGCGCACCAGCGCCCTGCTGGACGGAGTGCGCGGCCAGCCGGCGGTGGACAAGGCGGCGGTATGCGACGCGCTGCTGCGCATCGGCCAACTGGTGCAGGATTTCCCCGAGATCGTCGAACTGGACATTAACCCGCTGATTGCCTTCCCCAAAGGGGGTGGAGCGCTGGCGCTGGATATGCGCCTGGTGCTAGACGGCAGCCAGAGCGCGGAGGACTCATGAAATCGATTTACATCACCTCGGTAGAACGCTATTCCGGCAAGACGGCCGCCAGCCTGGCGCTGGGCAGGCGCCTGCAGGCCGCCGGCCACCAGGTCGGCTACCTGAAGCCGCTCAGCCTGCAGCCCTGGCGCGTGGGTCAGCACTGGGCTGACGAGGACGCCGGCTTTGTCAAAGAGATCCTGGGTCTGGAGAGCCAACCTTGGGAAATGTCGCCGGTGGTGGTGACCCGCGAAGGCCTGCAGGAACTGTTGGCTGAGGGCCAGCAAGCCAGCCTGATGGCGCGGGTCAAAGCCGCGCTGGAGGCGGCCGCCCAGGGTAAAGACTATATGATCTTGGAAGGCGGCGGCAGTTTGCGCGAGGGCTACGCCGTCGGCTTGCCCACGCCGCAGGTGGCCGCCGAGCTGGGCAGCACCGCGCTGGCCATCGTCAAATACCGCGACGAAGTGCGCCTGCTGGATGATGCGCTGACCGCCCAGCACCGCCTGGGCGAACGGCTGCGCGGCGTGCTGATCAACCGCGTGCCGGGCGACGCGGCCAAGTTCGTGCAGGAGGAAGCGGTGCCGTATCTGGAGCAGCGCGGCATCACCGTATTGGGCAGCCTGCCAGAAGACCGCAGCCTGGGGGCGCTGACCGTGCAGGAAGTGCTGGACGTGGTGGGCGGCGAGTTGCTCACCGAAAAGCACGACCCGCAGGCCCTGGTCGAGACGATGACTGTCGGCGCCATGACCTCCGACGCGGCGTTGAGCCGCTTCCGCAAGCAACCCAATAAAGTGGTCATCACCGGCGGAGACCGGGCGGATATTCAGCTGGCCGCTTTGGAAACCTCCACCGCGGCGCTGATCCTCAGCGGCAATTTGCAGCCCAGCCCGCTGATCTTAAAGCAGGCCGAGGAAAGCGGCGTAGCCGTGATGCTGGCCAGTGGCAACACGCTGGAAATCGTTGAGGCCATCGACCGCGTCTTTGGCAAGACGCGCCTGGGCCAGTTGGCCAAGCTGCAGCGCTTCGAAGAGCTGTTCGACAAGTATGTGGACGTGCAGCGCCTGAATCACGCCTTGGAACTGTAAAAAACGACGCCGGAAACCCAAAAGAGCCGCTTGCAGCGGCTCTTTTGTTTCATGAACTGATGCAGATCACTGATTGACGTTCAACAAGGCTTCCAACGCCTCAAGGTGCTCAGCCTCGCCGATCGCCCCAATCCGGTCTCCAGCGATGAACATGGTGGTCGACTTGGGGTTCGGGATCAGTTTGCCACCCCGAATGATGGCCACGATCGAAGCGCCGGTGCGGCCGCGCAGGTCGCTCTCGGCCAGGTTGTGGCCAATGATGGAGTTGTTCTCCTCGCCCAGGGTGTACCAGGTGATCTCCATTTCGCCGGCAGCGCGCAGCAAGTTGCGCAGCAGCATATGCTCGCGGCGGTTTTCGCCCTCAAACTCGTAGTGTTTGTGGCGCACTTCCTCGGCGTAGCTGTCCACTTCACGGCGCGGGAAGCCCAATTGCAGCAGCGTATGGCGCACCATCTCCAGCCCGCCTTCCAGTTCGGGCTGGATGACGTGCTTGGCGCCCAGCTTGGTGAGCTGCTCGATGTTCTCGGCGGTGGCCGCCCGGGCGATGATCGGCAGGTCCGGGTTGGCGCGGTGCGCGGCGGCCACGATGATCTCGGTGGCAGCCTCCTCGGGCAGGGTGACCACCATTGCTTGGGCTTTGCCCAGCCCGGCGTGCAGCAGCACCTCGGAATTGGCCGCGTCGCCATAGATGGTGGGGATGCGCATCTCATTCAACTCGCTGACGACTTCGGCATCGGTCTCAATCACCAGCAAGGGGATTTTCAGGCGTTTAAGTACGCGCAGCAGGTGCTTGCCCACCCGGCCGTACCCCACGATCACCACTGGTGCGGCGCCTTCCTCCAGCTCGACAGGTTCGTCAGTCACTTTGGCCTGGCGGTTGAGCGCCTGCCACAGCCAGGGGATGTTGCGCAGCCATTTCTCAACCGGTTCGATGAAGGTGAATAGCGCCGGGTTGATCGTGATGGAGATCAGGGCCGCGGCCAGGATCAGTGAATACTCGTTGGATGTGAGCATGCCCAACTGCAGGCCGGCCTGGCCGACGATGAAGGAGAACTCGCCGATCTGGCTGAGGCCGGCTGCCACCACCAGGAAGGCGTGGGCCGGGCCTTTGATCAGCATGCCCAGACCCAGAGTGATGATGGCTTTGCCCACCACCACCAGCAGGGTAAGCGCCACCACTTCCATCCAATGGGCGATCAGGAAGGCTGGGTTAACCAACATGCCGACGGAAACAAAAAAGACGACGGCAAAGGCTTCCTGAAAAGGCAGCACATCCGCGCCGACCTGGTAGCTCTGCGGCGATTCGCTTACGATGGCGCCGGCGGCGAAAGCGCCCAGCGCCAGCGAGACACCGAACAGCTCCGCGGCGCCCAGGGCGGTGCCGAGCGAGATGAACAGCACCGCCAGGATGAAGAGCTCACGCGAACGCGTATGGGCGATGAAGTTGAGCAACCAGGGAAAGAAGTGCTTGCCCACCAGGAACATAAGCGCCACGAAGATGCCGGCTTTGAAGAGTGTCATGAAGAGCTGGTTCCACTCGAACTGGCCGCCTTGCGGGGCCAGGGCGGGCATCAGGATCAGGATCAGGATGGTGGCCAGGTCTTCCATCACCAGCCAGCCCACGGCCACCTGGCCGGCATGCGTATTGAGCAGATTGCGGTCCATCAGGTTGCGCAGCAGCACCACGGTGCTGGCGATGGAGATCGCCAGGCCGATGACGATGCTGGCGCCGACCGACAGCCCCCAGACCTGGCTGAGCAGGAAACCGATCAGGGTGGCCAGCAGCAGCTGGCCGATGGCCCCGGGGACGGCGATGCTGCGCACACGCCACAGGTCGGCAAAGGAGAAATGCAAGCCCACGCCGAACATCAGGAAGATCACGCCGAGTTCGGCCAGGTCCAGGATGGTTTGAGTATCCCCGGCGAACCCCGGGGTGAAGGGGCCAATGGCGATGCCCGCCAGCAGGTAACCAAGAATGGCGGGCAAGCCCAGGCGGCGGGCAATCAGCCCGCCAATGAAGGCGGCCCCCAGGGCCACCGAGATATTAACCAGGAGTTCAGGCACATGGTGCATGGCGTCATTGTAGGCCGATATCTAGCCTGAGAAAAGATGTCAGCAGTTAACTGATTGCCTGGTCTTCCGGCCCCTCGTTGACGAAGTGGGTCAGCTCGCTGACGCTCAACTGGCCCAGGTTGAGCTTGTCCAGCGTACGGCCGCGGTGCCAGTAATCCGTGCGGTGCATGAAGGATGCCATGCGGATCATGGCATCCATGCCGCGTACCGAGACACCGTAGCGCTGGCCGAAGGAAGCAATCGGCACCAGGCTCATCGGCACGTCTTCGGTCACGTAGCGGTGGTTAACTGTACTGGGGGCCTTAATGCCATGGTAACCCTGCTGGTTGTGGATCGCCTCCAGCAGGTCCGCCCCAGTGGAGCTGTACGCCTGCTGCAGCCATTCCATGGCGGTGCGGGCGCGGATGCCTAGAGCCGAGGCGACGGTGACGCGCTCACGGTCCAGCACCTCCAGCACACGGGCCACCGAAGGCGTGACGCCTTCGATGTAGAACTCGTAGTCGCCATGGGTCGATTCGATGCGCCCGGCGTTGAGCACGGTCAGCGCCGGGTGGAAGATGGCGCCCATGTTGTTCAGGCCGGTGTGCAGCACATTGACGCCGTCAATGAACTGCGGATAGGCGCCAGCGAGGGCATCCAACACCACCTGGGTGCGCTTGGCCGGGAAAGCGGCCAGCGGCACGGCCTCTTTGATGCGGAAGATACGCGCTTGGGCCGGGCCGTCAGAACGGCTGGCGTAAATCAGCGTCTCGGCCTCGGCGATGATGACATCGGCCGTGCAGCCGTGGGCGCGGATGGTTTGATAGAACTCCAGTGCGCCGCAGGTGCGCCCTGGGTTGAGCACCACGATCTGACCATCCTTCAGATGCGGGGCGGCCAGGGTGGCGATGTCGATATGGGCGCTGGAAGGCACCACGACCATGATCACATCGGCGTTCTTGAGCGCAGCCGCCATGTCGGAAGTGGCCAGCTTGAGCGCGCCAAAGCCTTCCGGCCCGCGGTCATCCGGCTCCAGGTCAATGCCGCCGCGACGCTGGATGGCGGCGATATGGTCGGGGTTGCGGTTGTAGAGGGTCACCGCGAAACCCATGATGGCCAGGTGAGCGGCCATGGCTTTGCCGCCGTGGCCGGCGCCGACTATGGTGTAGCGGGTCTTCTTGGCAACTTTTTTGCTCATGGCGCACTCCTTGCTTCCTGCGCCAAAGCGTTCAGGCGCTGTTTCTCTGTGATCGGTTTGCCGGTTTCGGGGTCTACACTGATGCAAGCCCCGCGGGCGTCGAAAGTGGTGCGGATCCGGCCGCGGCCGTGTGGGTTGTTGCCCAGCTGCGGCGCGTCCAAGATGCCGGTTTCCACCGCGGCGGCCAGGGTAACCGCGTCAGCCAGCGGATCCTGCACGCCTGGCGCGGCCAGCTGGCGGACGGCGTCCAGCAGCAGGCGCGCCTCGGCAACCAGTTCCTGTTTGCGCTCCACGATCAGTGGGTCGTGGGTGGCATCGGGCAGGCCGCGCAGGGCGTTCTCAATGGCGCGGCGTCCCATTTGGCTGGCGGCGATCACCTCGCCGGCGGTGGCAGCGTGGTCAGCCTCAGTGTGGCCGACGATGTGGATGATGTGCGGCTTGAGTTGCATCTGCAAATAGACGCTGGCGGCCAGGTGGCCGCGCGAAGCCTCAATATCCACCGGGTAGCTGAGCAGGCCGGTGCGGGTCTGGCGCCACAGGCGGAAGTCTTGGTCTTCCAGTTCAGAGACCAACTCCAGACCGGCCAACATCTTGGCCAGGTCCATCGTGTCGGAGAGGCCGGGCGGGCTGTTGAACATCATCTGCACGATGTGGTCGTGCACGCCATAGGCTTTGGCATTGTAAGCGGCCAGGTAAAGGGCCACGCAGAAGATCACATCCGGCGCGTCACGCATACCCCAATGGTGTGCTTCGTTGAGTTCGACGGGGATGCCGCGCTCGCCGTACCAGCTCATCAACTCCTGGTGCTCGCGCAGCGAACCTTCCAGGTCCCAGGGGCCGCGGCCGTCCATCTTATTGAACCAGAAGAGCGGGATGGCGGCCCAGGCCATATTGATGGTTTCCATGAACATCTCAGCCAGCTTGAGGAAGTCGTCGGTGCCGGTGTAGGTGCGCAGCAGGGGGAAGTTGCCGCGGCGGCTGGCCGCATACAGGGCGCGGAAATCGTCAGCGCTGCGCACCGGCACGCCACCCGCGCCGCGGCGGCGCGGGTTCTGGCGCTCGGGGTGGAAGAAATTCTCCTGGGCGTCCTGGTCGGTGCCGATCGAAATCACATCCAGAGCGCGCGCCTCGGCGATCTGCTGGATGCCCGCCACCGTCTCTTCCATGGTGGGCAGGCCAAAATGGTGGCGGATCAGCGGGTAGGGCTGCTTCCATTGGATGCGGCCCACCGTAGTTTGCGGGAAGTCGGCCTCGCTGGCTGGGCCGGCCTGTTCGCCATGCAGGAAAGCCAGGACCTCGTCCACGCTTTCGGTGCCGTCAAAGCTGGCAGCGAAGAAGCCCAGCTTGTCGGCGCGCTCCACCACCGGCGGGGTGCCGGCAAAAGCGAACTGCACGCCGGCGCTGTGCAACTCGTCCGCCTCCTCGGCAAACTCGGCCAACAGGCGCTCACCGGTCTCCGGCGTCAGCCGGTAGGATACGCCGACCAGGTCGGCTTTCTCCTCGCGCGCCACCGCCAGCATGCGTTCAATCGGCACAGCCGGGCCCAGGAATACGGTGCGCCAGCCGGCCTGCTGCGCCAACCGCAGAAAATTAGACACGCCAGCTACATGCACGCACTCACCCAGGGCGCCGGCAACCACGGTTTTTTGTTTGGAGGCTGAATTCGCCATTTTTCCTCCTTGGAACGGAGTACGGGTTGGCTCCCCTGATAACGGCCTGCTGATGTTTATGTTTCGTAATACACTAGATTGAGCAGGCTGCGCAGTTCAGCAGAGATCAAACATTGGACGCCGGCAAGGCCGGGCGGATGACAAGACTTGGAGATTTTATCATGTCATCCATCTCTATCGGAAAAATATTCTTTCGGACGGGTTAACATCTTGTAATGGCCACCAAAGACAAAAATGTGCTGATCACCGGCGCTTCGACCGGCATTGGCGAGGCTACCGCGCGCTACCTGGCTGAACACGGCTGGCAGGTGTTTGCCGGTGTGCGCAAAACCGCGGATGCCAAGCGGCTGGAAGAAATGCACCCGAGCATCTCCGCCGTGACGGTGGATGTGACCAAGTCGGCACAGATCAGGGCAGCGGTCAAGACGATTCAAAAGCAAACCGGCCCGGCCGGACTGCAGGGCTTGGTGAACAATGCCGGGGTGGCCATGACCGGGCCGCTGGAATTCCTGCCCATCGAGGAACTGCGCAGCCAATTTGAGGTCAATTTCCTGGGACAGGTGGCGGTGACGCAGGCCTTTTTGCCGTTGCTGCGCAAAGGCAAAGGCCGGGTGGTCAACATGAGCTCGATCAGCGGGAAAGTGACCAGCCCTTTCCTGGTGCCGTATTCTTCTTCCAAACATGCCCTGGAGGCTTTTAGCGACGGGTTACGCCGTGAACTGCGTCCCTGGAAACTGCACGTGGCCAGCATCCTGCCGGGGCCGGTGGCCACGCCGATCTGGGACAAGTCGCTGGGCCAGGCCACCGAGGCCAGCGCCCGGCTGCCCAAGCAAGCCGAGGCGCTGTACGGCGCGGCGATGCGCAGCCGGCTGAAACAGGCCGCGCAGCTGGGCATGCATGGCGTGCCGCCCGAAGCTGTAGCCCGGGATGTGCTGCACGCCCTGAGCGCGGCGCGGCCGCGCACGCGCTATGCGCCGGGGCGATTGATCGCCCTGGCGATCTTCGCCCTGCGTTTTGCGCCGGACCGGCTGCTGGACTGGCTGCTAACCAGAAAAAGTGCTTAACTTTCCCCGAATTCAGGTGTGGTACATTGGTTAGACTATATGTAAAAGGAGGCGAAGGATGACCCTAAAGAAACCCAACAAAAAACAGCAAGGCGCTTACGCCTCTGAAAATCATGCAGAGGCACAAAAGAAAACTTATCGCGTGACCTCGGTGGCAAAGTTTGATAAGGCCCTTCGTGAGGCTTACACCACGAACCAAAAAGCTTGGAAGAGCCTCGCGAACAAGCAATTGAACTTCTGTCTCTCGCCTTTATCGTTCGAACCAACAAATTCTTGATCGAACGTACGGGTGGCACGTTCAACAAACCTAACAATTTAATCAACGCCAACAGTTTGCACTGGGTACTGGAAACCATTCAGCACCCAGTCGTGTTTAATCAAGATCGTTACCCAACGCTATACCACAAGGCGGCATTGTTGGGCTGGTCAATCATCAATGACCGTGTATTCTATGATGGCAATAAGCGCACAGGAATGATTTCGGCACAAATCTTTCTCATGATTAATGGATTGCGCTTGCGCGCATCTGACGAAGAAATTGAAGCCGTTGCCCTGTCCATTGTTGCACACCGAGCAACTCAATTTGATATAGAGACCTTCACTCGGTGGATTGAGGCCAGGGTAGAAAGACTGCCTTAGAACATCACACCCCGTATAATTTCCCCATGCCTATCCTGCGCGCCGGCGCCTTTGAGATCTTCAGCAACTCCCCAGAGCAAACGCGCCGCATGGGCATGCAGCTGGGCAGCCGGCTGCAGGCGGGCGACTTGGTCTGCCTGGAGGGCGAGCTGGGCAGCGGAAAGACCACACTGACCCAGGGTGTGGCCGCCGGCTGGGGTTCGGCCGAGGCGGTCACCAGCCCCACGTTTGTGCTGGTGAACGTATATGCCCGGCCGGATGGGCAGCAACTGGCGCATTTGGACGCCTACCGGCTGAACTCCGCCGAAGACGCCCAAGCGCTGGACCTGGACCACCTGCTGGCCAAGGGGCCGATGCTGGTGGAATGGCCGGGGCGCATTGAGCCGGCCCTGCCGGCCGAGCGGCTGTGGATCAAACTGTTTTGGATCGACGAGGATCGCCGCCGGCTGGAGATCTCGCCGCAGGGTGAGCGCTACCAGGCGATAGCCTCCAGCCTGCGCGATAGTGTATTTGGATTGTGATGACTCTGATCGCCATTGACACCTCCACACAGACCAGCGGCCTGGCGTTATACGATGGGCTGCAAGTGCTGGCTGAGCACAGCTGGCGCGGCGGGCAGCACCACAGCGTGGACCTGGCCCCGGCCATCGACAAGCTGCTGGCCTCGGTGCGTTTGCGCAGCGCCGACCTGCAGGTGGTGGCGGTGGCGAACGGCCCGGGGTCCTATACCGGGCTGCGCATCGGCCTGGCCTTGGCCAAGGGGCTGGCCTTTGCCCACAAGCTGGATCTGCTGGCCGTGCCGACCTTGGATATCTTGGCGGCTGGGCAGCCGCCAAGCCAACTGCCGCTGGCGGCGGTGCTGCAGGCTGGCCGCGGCCGCTTGGCAGTGGGGCGTTACCTATATAAGGAAGGCTGGCAGCCCCAAGGCGAACCCCAGCTGATGACCGCTGAGGAACTGACCGAGAGCGTTGCCAGCCCCACGCTGGTCAGCGGCGAGCTGAGTGAAGATGAGCGTCGCACTCTGGGCCGCAAGTATAAGAATGCCGTGCTGCAGACGCCTGCCTGGGCGCTGCGCCGCCCGGCGGTGCTGGCCGAACTGGCCTGGAACCGCTGGCAGGCCGGCGAGCGCACTGCCCCACAGGGGTTGGCGCCGCACTATTTGCAAGCCAGCAACGCGGTACCGCAATGAGCGCCGGCGGGCTGACCCTGCGGCGCATGGCCGCCGCTGACCTGGACGCCGTATTCACCCTGGAACAAGCCAGCTACCCCCGGCCCTGGACCCGCAGGAGTTTTGATTTTGAACTGAACGACAACCCGGCGGCTCTGCTGTGGGCCGCCGAGGTCGAAACTGGCCAGATCGCTGGGTACTGTGTGGCCTGGCGACTGGACGATGAACTGCACATCGCCAACTTCACCGTAGCGCCCAGCCGGCGCCGGCAGGGGGTCGGCCGCAGTCTGCTGGCGCAGGCCCTGGCCGAAGCGGCCGGGTTGGGCCTGCGCAGCGCCTTTTTGGAGGTGCGCAGGGGCAACCTGGCGGCGCAGGGCTTATACCAGCAGTTTGGCTTCCGACAAGTCGGCTTGCGGCCGCGTTTTTACAGCGATGGCGAAGACGCTGTGCTGATGCAGTTGGCTCACTTGCCACAAGGCGTGCAAGCGGAGGACCCCACATGATAGAATCCGCTGCCGATTTTATTTAACCCAGACTCCCAAAGAAGTGACTGGTCACGCCAGTCCCGTCTTGCAACCTTGAGGCAGAATGAGCAAAACTCGTACCGAACTGGAAGCTAAACTCACCAACCGCAGCGCCAAGATGGCCGTGCTGGGCTTGGGCTATGTGGGCCTGCCGCTGGCTGCCGTCTTCGCCGAAGCCGGCTTTGAGGTGCTGGGCATCGACCCCGATGAGCGCAAGATCAAAGCCATCGCGGCGGGCGAGTCCTACATTGGCGACATCGAGAGCGAGCAGGTGGCCAGGTTGGTCCAGGCGGGCAAGTTGCGCGCCACCACAGATTTTGGCGAACTGGCTCATATCGACCTGGTCAGCATTTGTGTGCCCACGCCGCTGCGCAAGACCGGCGATCCGGACCTGGCCTTCATCGTCTCGGCCACCGAGAAGCTGGCCGAGCAACTGCATCCCGGCATGGTCATCGTGCTTGAATCGACCACCTACCCCGGCACTACGCGTGAGCTGGTGCTGGACCTGCTGACCAAGAACAACGACCTCAAGGTCGGTGAAGACTTCTTCCTGGCCTTCTCGCCAGAGCGGGTGGACCCCGGTCGCACGGACTGGACCACGGTCAATATGCCCAAGGTCATCGGTGGCATTACCGCGGCCTGCAGCCAAGTGGCCGCAGCCTGGTACTCGCAGGCACTGGAAACCGTGATCCCTGTCAGCTCGACCGAGGTGGCCGAAATGGCCAAGCTGCTGGAAAATACCTTTCGCATGGTCAACATCGGCTTGGTCAACGAGCTGGCCTTGATGTGCAACCGGCTGGGCGTGGACGTGTGGGAAGTCATCGACGCAGCGGCCACCAAGCCATTCGGTTTCATGAAGTTCACTCCAGGCCCCGGTCTGGGGGGGCATTGCATCCCGATCGATCCGTTGTATCTTTCCTGGAAAATGAAGTCGCTTAACTACACGGCGCGCTTCATTGAACTGGCCTCCGAGATCAACACCAACATGCCGCGCCATGTGGTCACCCGGGCCCTGGAAGCGCTGAACGACCAGGGCAAAGCCCTCAACGGCAGCAAAGTGCTGGTGCTGGGCGCCGCCTACAAACCAGACATTGATGACATGCGTGAATCGCCGGCGTTGGATGTGATCGCCCTGCTGCGCGAGAAAAAAGCCGATGTGAGCTACCACGACCCGCATGTGCCGCACATCCAACACGATGACTGGCACATGGACTCGGTGGATGATTATCTGAAAGCCGCCAAGCAAGCCGACGCGGTGGTAATCATCACCAACCATGCCGCCTATGATTACGCTGAGCTGCTCAAACAAGCCAAGCTGATCGTGGATACCCGCAATGCATTGGGTTCGGCCTCTAAGAGCAACCCAAAAGTGGTGCGGCTGTAGTGGCGCGCTACCTGATCACCGGAGCCGCCGGCTTCATCGGCGGGCGGGTGGCAGAGCTGCTGATGGCTGAAGGCCACAGCATCGTAGGCATCGACAACATGAACGATTCCTACGACGTGCGCATGAAAGAGCACCGCCTGAAGAAGCTGCAGACCGATGCAAAGTTCAGCTTCCACCGACTGGACATTTCCGAGCGCAAGGTCATCGATCAGATCCCAGATGAGCCGATGGATGCCGTAATCAACCTGGCGGCCCGGGCCGGGGTGCGTGACAGCGTGCTGGACCCGTGGATCTACGTCGACTCGAACATGACCGGCACGCTGAACATGCTGGAGCTGTGCCGCCAGCGCAATGTACCCAAGTTCGTGCTGGCCTCCACTTCCAGTATCTACGGCGCTGAGGCGCCGCTGCCCACCCCGGAGAGCGCCGAGAGCAACCGCCCCTTGCAACCGTACGCCGCCAGCAAGAAGGGCGCTGAAACCCTGGCGCACTCGTATCACTTCCTGCACGACATCGACGTTACCGTGGTGGTCTATTTCACCGTGTATGGCCCTTCGGGGCGGCCTAACATGTCCATGTTCCGCTTTGTGCAGGCCATCAGCGAGGGCAGGCCCATCCAAGTGTTTGGCGATGGTGAGCAGACGCGCGGCTTCACCTATATCGACGATATTGCCCGCGGCACGATCCTGGCGTTGAAGCCGTTGGGCTACGAAGTGGTCAACCTGGGTGGGCACGAATCGATCAGCATCAACGCCCTGATCCGCCTGATCGAAGAGGCCTTGGGCAAAAAAGCCATTATTGAATACAAGCCGATGGACCCGGCCGACATGCTGGCCAGTTGGGCCGATGTGAGCAAAGCGATCAAGACGCTGGACTGGCAGCCGCAAGTCGGCATCCGCGAAGGAGTACAGCGTCTGGTGGATTGGTACCTGGCCGAGCGTGAGTGGGCCAAGGACATTCGCATCGGCTGAGCCCTTCCCATCCCTATGTTGAAATTGCCGCTGGACCGCCTCGAAAAACTCTATCTGCGCATCTTCGACTCGGAATTTCTGCGGCGCATCATCCGCAACTCCAGCTATCTGGTCAGCGCTACGGTCATCTCGGCCGGGATCGGCATGCTGCAGGGGGCGTTGCAGTTCCGCGCTTTGGAGAATGTAGGTCTGGGGGTGGCCGGAATCGGCCTGCTGGGGGCGGTGGCGACTTTCTCCAACGTGATCAATCGTTTCACCTCCTTTCGGATCGACGAACTGGTCGTCAAGTACGTACGCCTGTATCAAGAGCGCGGTGAGCCTAAAATGGCCGCGGCGGTGTACAAGTTGGCCGCCATCCTGGAAGCAGGCGGCTCGGTGGTGGCTTTTGCACTGATTGCCCTGCTGGCCCCGTTGGGGGTGCAGCTGTTCTCGGACATATCCGGAGTGGAAGGTATTTTTATTGCCTACGGCAGCCTGGTGCTGATCAATCTGTTCTACGACAGCTCGGACGGCATGCTTCAGGTCTTCAACCGCTTCGACGCCAAGTCGGTGATCGATGTGTGCCAGAGCGTGCTGCGCTTGGTGCTGACCGTGGTGGTTTACTTCACCGGCGGCGGCTTGTACGAGATCATCCTGGCCGAGCTGGGCGGGCGCCTGCTGCGCTCGCTGGCAGTGATGGTGCTGGCCTTCCGCATCGCCGCCAAAGAATGGGGGCGCGACTGGTGGCGCACGCCGATCGCCGCTCTGCAGAGCGACCGGCGCAGCCTGCTGGCCTTCGCCTTCAGCACCAACCTGAGCGCCACGGTCAGCCTGGTGGCCAAAGACAGCGAAGACCTGTGGGTCAACGCCTTTCTGGGCAACCTGGCCGGCGGCTTGTACAGTCTGGCGCGCACACTGATTGGCTTTCTGCAGATCCCGGTCAGCCCGCTGCCCTACACCACCTACCCTGAGCTCTCGCGAGCTGTGGCGCAGAACAATTGGGCCGCGGTGCGCAAAGTGCTGGGCCGCGGTTCAGCGCTGGCAGCCTTATATTCGCTGCCGGTGGCCCTTTTGTTGGTCTTCTTTGGGCGTGAGTTGATCGTCCTGTATTCAGGCAACCCCGAATCGTTGCCTGCCTATGCGCCGCTGATCATCCTGGTAGCCGGTTACAGCTTTGCCAACATCTTCTATTGGAGCCGGGCGGCCTTGCTGGCCTTCAACCGGCCGATCTACCCGACCCTGGTCAACCTGGCCGGGATGGTGCTCAAAGTGATCGGCGTGTTTTTGTTCTCCTCGGGCGGTGCGGTGGCTTTTGCCGCGCTGCTCTCCGGGTATTACGTCTTGACCGTCTCGCTTTCGGTGCTGCGCATCCTTTCGGACCTGCGCGCCCACCCCAACACGGCCCCGGCATGAAAATCGCCCTGGTCGCCCCGGGGGCCATTCCCGCCCAAACGGCCAACAGCATCCAAGTGATGAAAATGGCCCAGGCCCTGGTGGCCGAGGGCCATGACCTGCGCATTTTGGCCCCCGGCGCAGCGTCCCAGCTGCCCTGGGCGCAGCTGGCCGCCCAATACGGTCTGCAGCACCGGCTGGAGATCCATTGGCTGCCGGCGCGGGCAGCCTTGCGACGCTATGACTACGCATGGGCGGCCTGGCGCGCCGCCAAAGCCTGGGGGGCCGACCTGTTCTATACGCGCGTGCCACAGGCTGCGGCGCTCTCCGCCGTCTTGGGTCTGCCGACGATCTTCGAACTGCACGATATGCCCAGCGGCAGGATGGGGCCGCTGTTCCTGCGCGTATTTTTGCGGAGCCGCGGCGCTCGGCGACTGGTGGTCAACACTCGCCACTTGGCACAGCAGCTGCACGGCGTCTACCGCCTGCCGGCTGGCGAATTCCTGACGCTGGCGCCCAACGGTGTGGATCTGGCGCGTTACCAAAATCTACCCACCGCGGCGGCGGCCCGCGCCCAGCTGGGTCTGGCCGAGGGCTTCACCGTCGGCTACAGCGGCCATCTGTACGCCGGCCGGGGCATTGGCTTCCTGCTGGAGTTAGCCCGCCAATTGCCGGAAATGCGTTTTTTGCTGGTGGGTGGCCGGCCGGAAGACGTGGCGGCCCGCCGCCAGCAGGCCGGCGAACAGCAAAATGTGCATTTCACTGGCTTTGTGCCCAATGCAGAACTGCCGCTGTACCAGGCCGCCTGCGATGTGCTGACCATGCCTTACGGCCAGCAGGTGACTGCCTCCGGCGGGCAGGACATTGCCGCCTTTACCAATCCGCTCAAGATGTTCGAGTACCTGGCGGCAGGGCGGCCGCTGCTAGCCAGTGACTTGCCGATTTTGCACGAAGTGCTGAACGAGCAAAACGCGGTCTTGCTGCCCAGCGGCGACCAGGCCGCCTGGCAGGCCGCTTTGCGCAGCTTGCAGGCAGACCCGGCGCGCCGGGCGGCCCTGGCCGCGGCCGGGCAGGCCACGGCCAGCGGCTACAGCTGGGCGGCGCGCGCCCGACGCGTGCTGCAGGGGCTCGCGCCGTCAGCTACGATATAATTCCTCTTTCACACTATAGAAGAGGAAGCAACCGAATGCCCACTGCCCTTATCACCGGTATCACCGGACAAGACGGTTCCTATCTGGCCGAATTTCTGCTGGCTAAAGGCTACAAAGTGGTTGGCATGGCGCGCCGTTCCAGCACGGTGACCTTCGAACGCATCCAACACATCCAAAACGAGATCAGCATTGAGCAAGGCGACCTG
Organism: Anaerolineales bacterium; assembly: GCA_026129305.1. GTDB lineage: Bacteria > Chloroflexota > Anaerolineae > Anaerolineales > UBA11579 > JAMCZK01. The sequence continues at coordinate 62,373 of JAHCII010000006.1, read as the reverse complement.
CACGATCAAAGCTCCCTGGTGGATGTGATGGAGCGCTACGAGCCAGACGAAATCTACAACCTGGCGGCGCAATCCTTCGTGCCCACCTCGTGGAACCAGCCAGTGCTTACTGGTGAGGTGACCGCCCTGGGTGTCACGCGCATTCTGGAAGCCCTGCGCCAGGTGCGCCCGCAGACGCGCTTCTACCAGGCTTCTTCCAGCGAGATGTTTGGCAAAGTGATGGAAGTGCCCCAGAAGGAAACCACGCCCTTTTACCCGCGCAGCCCGTATGGTGTGGCCAAGGTGTATGGACACTGGATCACAGTCAATTTCCGCGAATCGCACGACTTGTTTGCTGTCTCCGGCATCTTGTTCAACCATGAGAGTCCGCGCCGCGGCCTGGAGTTCGTGACCCGCAAGGTGTCTGACGCGGCAGCGCGCATCAAGCTGGGCCTGGCGGATAAGCTGCCGATGGGCAACCTGGAAGCGCAGCGTGACTGGGGCTTTGCTGGCGATTATGTCGAAGCCATGTGGCTGATGCTGCAAGAGGACCAGCCGGATGACTATGTGATCGGGACAGGCAAAACCTACAGCGTGCGCCGCCTGTGCGAAGTAGCCTTTGAACATGTCGGCCTGGATTACCAGAAGTACGTGGTCGAAGACCCGCGTTTCTACCGTCCAGCCGAGGTGGACTTGCTGATCTCCGACCCCAGCAAAGCCAAAGAAAAACTGGGCTGGCAGCCCAAGGTCGATTTTGAAGGCCTGGTCAAGATGATGGTGGACGCCGACCTTGAGCGCGTGAGCGCACAAGCCGCCAAGTAACTTGGCGGCGGGTAACCAAGCGCAGGGCCGCCGAGAACAATTATGTATTGGTACCGAGACGGAAGCTTCCTTAGCCTGCTGCCCTGGTTGGCGACCATGTTGCTGGTTTGGCTGGCCGGTTGGCTGCTAGCCAGCCACGCTTTTCGCCTGCAATCTCGCGAACGAATTATCGCCGGCCTCGCTCTGGGCCTTACGCTGTACGTCTGGCTGGTAAACCTGCTGGGTCGCTGGCTGGAGCCGGGGCTGGGGTTTGCCGTGCCGGCGGTGTTGCTGCTGGCCTTGGCCGGTTTGGTGGCCTGGCGCAGCGGTGCCCGCTGGCTGGACCCGGCCGACCTGCACATTTGGCCCTGGCTGGTGGCAGGGTTTGCCCTGTTCTACGTCTTCATGTTGTGGAGCAAGGGCTTGACCCTGTTTGATGAGCACAAAAACCTCTCTCTGATCTCAATCATTGGTAACGGCAACATCCCACCAGAATATCTGCCCGGATACCCGCTTAGGCTGATTTACCACTACGGGTTTCACTTCATCGGAGGCAGCCTGATGCGCCTGGGGGGCCTGCTACCCTGGAGCGCCTTTGACGTCTCCAAGGCGCTCCTGTTTGCCGTGACCTTGCTGCTGGCCGGCCTGCTGGGCCGCGGCTACGTGGGCCGAGCCTGGGGCGGCTGGGCCGCTGCCGGCCTGGTGGCCTTGGCGGCGGGCACGCGCTACCTGCTGTTGTTGCTGCCGCCAGGCCTGCTGTTGCAAATGGACAAGGTCGTGCAGCTGCAGGGTACCAGCGCGCTGATCAACCGTCCTTTCTCTGAAGCGCTTTTCTCCCCCTGGCTGGTGGACGGCGGCCCGCCGATGCCCTATATCTTCGCGTTTTTGAACGGCATTATGGATCCGCTGGTGATGGCCCACCAGGGACCTAATACCTTTTCTGTGCTGATCTTTCTGCTGGTTTGGCTGCTGACCCTGCGCTTAAACGATCGCTGGGGCGCAGCCTGCCTGGCGATCGTCCTGGCCATGTGGGCGCTGGTGTGGGAAGCCACCTATGCGCTTTTTATCCTGGGGCTGTTCACCTTCGTGGGTCTGGCCTTCCTGCGCGAGCGCAAGCTAAATCTGCCTCAACTGCGGCCAGTGTTGGGCGCCGCGCTCATCTCCGGCCTGTTGGTGTTGGTGCAGGGCGGCACGATCACCGAACTGGTGCGAGAGCTGATCTTCGGGTACGAAGGCGGTGGGCTATTGCAAAGCCTGGGCCTGGGCGTCTCTGGAATGTTGCCGGTGACCAGCGCGGCCAACGCGGTCAGTTTCCTGGGCTTTAGTCTGCGCTGGCCGCTGGCCATCGTTTCTTCGCACCTGGGGCCGTTGAGCCTTTTTTCGCCGATTCAGCTGATCGTGGCTTTGTTTGAACTGGGCCCGGTGATCTTGTTCACGCCCTGGATCACGCAGTGGGCCTGGCGCCGCGCCAAGGCCGGTGACTGGCTGCTGGGCGTGCTGGCCTGCGCCGCCTGGCTGGGCTTCATCATCCCCATCTTTTTCCAATACCAATCCGACCGGGATATTTCACGCCTGACCTGGCAGGCCATGCTGACCTGGACCCTGTTGTTGCCCTTGGTCGTCGCCGATCGGACCTTCCGCTGGCCCGGCTGGCTGCGCCACGCGGGCGCTGCCGCCCTGCTGTTGACCGGCTTCAGCGGGTTGATGATCGCCGGCACGCAATTCTCCGCTGCCAGCACGACCCGGCTGGGTGAGAACTTCAATGAACTGGATGCGGCCATCTCCGCCCAACTGTGGGGCAAACTACCCGTTGAAGCGAAAGTGCTGGCCCCCGTTGGCAGCGCCACAATCCTCAGCGGACATCTCTCCGGCACGTTAATCGGTGAGCCGGACCCAGGCAACGAATGGCATCAGCTCTACCCCGCCCCGCAACTGGCCGACCTGCTGCAATATGGCTATAACTTCTATTACTTGGACAGCCGCTCTTGGGAAAAGCTCGACCCGGCGCTGCGCGCCGCATCTGGTTTTGAGGCCGATTGTGTGACGACTTTTGCCGAGGTTTGGGATAATGCCCACATTAACTACCGCCGCATGCTAGACTTGCGGGCCTGCACAGACTAACCATGCCAATCAGCAAAACCCAACCCAAAGCGGTGCGCACAAACACAAAGCGCCTGACGGTGACCATTGTGGTGCCCGTATATAACGAAGTGGACAGCGTGCCCGAACTGCACCGCCAGATCAGCGCGGCCATGAACGGCAGCCAATACGACTGGGAAGTGGTCTTCGTGGACGACGGCAGCTCCGACGGCAGCTTGCAAGCGCTGGAGGTGGTGGCGGCCAAAGACCGCAAGCACGCCCGAGTCATCGCGCTGCGGCGCAACTTCGGCCAGACCGCGGCGTTGTCTGCCGGGATTGACCATTCCGTGGGCGAGATCATCGTTTTGATGGACGGCGATCTGCAGAATGACCCAGCCGATATTCCGCTGCTGCTGGAAGAGATCCGCAAGGGCTACGACCTGGCCAGCGGCTGGCGCAAATTTCGCAAAGATAACTTCATTACGCGCACCTTCCCTTCGCGCATCGCCAACTGGATCATCTCGCGCGTGACCGGCGTGTACCTGCACGATTACGGCTGCACGCTCAAAGCCTATCGGCGTGAAGTGCTGACCGGCTTCCGTCTCTACGGCGAGATGCACCGCTTTATCCCCGCCTATGCCGGCCAAGTGGGCGCCAGCATCACCGAAGTGCCGGTCAACCACTACCCGCGCATGCACGGCACCAGCAAATATGGCCTGGAGCGCACTATCAAGGTGATTCTGGATCTGTTCACGGTCAAGTTCATGGGCGGCTTCGTCAACAAGCCGATCTACCTGTTTGGCGGGGTCGGCATGGCCTTTATGGGCCTGGGTGGCTTGGGCCTGATCTTCCTCTTCGTCCGCCGCATGCTGTATGGCACCGGCACGGTCGATTCGCCTGTCTTTCTGCTCAGCGCCCTGTTGGGCGTGCTCGGCGTACAATCCATCTTGATGGGCCTTTTGGCTGAGATGTCTGTGCGCACCTATCACGAATCGCAATCCAAGCCGATTTACACGGTGCGTTACAGCATCGGGGTTAAGGGTGACACGCAAAGTTAAGCGCCCCGCCTGGCTTTCCGCGGGTTCACTGTTACGAGCCGCAGGGTCAATCATCACCCTGGGCCTTGTGGTTTACCTGATCAGCCAGCAAGGCTGGCAAGAAATCACCGAAGCGGTGGCCCGCATTGAGTTGTGGCGCTTCCTGCTAGCAGTGGCGCTGACGGTCATCTCCCGGTTGGCGGTGGCGCGCCGCTGGCATATTTTGCTTCGCTCCGGCGGCGTGGACATCAGCTGGCGCACCAGCCTGCGCATTACCTTTGCCGGCCTGTTCGCCAACAATTTTCTACCCAGCACCATCGGCGGGGATGTGGCCCGCCTGGCTGGCGCCCTGCAGCAAGGCTACGATGCAGCCGTATCGGCTGCTTCGCTGGTGGCCGACCGGCTGGTGGGTCTGGCGGGGTTCGTCTTTACGCTGCCGATCGGCCTGCGCATCCTGGCGGCGGCCAACCTGACCGCCGCGGATATCCTGCCGCTGGCGGGTCTGGCCGCCGGGGAAAGCTGGCTGGGGCGCATGACCCAGCGTGTGCGCAAGATCTGGCAGCGGCTGATCAAGACCATTGGCCTGTGGCTGAGCCAGCCGCGTGCTTTGCTTGAGGCGCTGGCCTTTACGTTTGTGCATATGCTCTGCCTGTTCCTCACGCTGTATATCTTGTTGGATGGCATGCACGACCCGCTGGATTTCTGGACCGTGGCCGGCTTGCAAAGCCTGGTGTATGTGGTCACCCTGATCCCGATCAGCATCAGCGGCTGGGGCCTGCAGGAATTTTCGATCAGTTACGCCTTCAGCGCACTGGCTGGGGTGGCCCCAGCCAACAGCCTGGTGCTGGCCTTGCTACTGCGCACGCTGTACGTATTGGTCAGCCTGCCCGGCGCCCTGGCGCTCTCCGATGTGCTGCCCGGCATGGCCAAAGCCCAGCCGCTTTTGACCAAATTGGACGGCTAAATGGCAGCCTGGCCTCATTTTGAAAAACCCAACCCCCTGAGTGCTTTGCGGGTGCTGCTGTGGCTCAGCGTGGTCCTGACAGCCGCAGCGCTCAGCCAATTTAGCGATCAGATCATCGCCGAAGAGCTGTTCTTCACGTCAGCGCGCTTCCGTTCTGCCTTGTATGCCGGCTACGGCCTGCTGGCAGTGCTGGCGCTGCTGGCCAGCGCCGCGCTGAGCCCGCTGGGAACCCGGTTGCTGGCCGGGCTGCAGCGCCTGCAAAGCAGGCTGCAAGCGTTAGGCCCCGCGGCCCTGGCGCTGTTTGCCGGCGTAGCCGTCGCCATGCCGCTGATCGTCTTCGGCTTTTACGGTCGCTTTGTGAGCGGCGGCTATACGCGCTTGCTGCTGTTCTGGACCCTGGCGGCGTTGGGCGCCTCATTGCTGGCCGCCTGGCGCAAGAGCAGTTGGCTCTCCAACCTGGCCGGCAGCCTGCTGGTGGTCGCCAGCGTGTACCTGGGGGGCACCTTCCTGGTCATGGCGCAAAGCTATCCCTTCTCGCTGGAATGGTCGGAGATCAGCCGCTACTACCAGGCTTCCATGTTCTTCGACCAGGCGCTATACGGCATCGATCTGCCCTGGCCGGTGACGCACCCCAGCCGCTACCTGCTGCAGTCGCTGCCTTTCCTGCTCCCCGGCTCGGCCTTGTGGCTGCATCGTCTGTGGCAGGCCCTTCTGTGGGTTGGCATGCCGCTGCTGACCGCCTGGCTGCTGGCGCGCCGCTTGCAGACCCCGGCAGGCTATGCGCGGTTTTTGTTCGTCCTGTGGGGCTTCTTGTTCCTGATGCAGGGCGCTGTGTTTTACCACCTGCTGCCATGCGTGTTCCTGGTGCTAATCGGCTTCGACAGCAAGCGCTTGGGGCGCACCCTGCTGTTTGTGGCCTTGGCTTCGATCTGGGCTGGGCTCAGCCGCATCAACTGGGTACCGCTGCCCGGGGCGTTGGCTGCCCTGCTGTATTTTATTGAAGTGCATCCCGCACGACGCGCTCTAAGCCCAGACTACCTCTGGCGGCCAGCATTGTTCACTGTGGGCGGCAGCTTGGCCGGCTTGGGCGCCTACGCGGTCTATATCCTCAACTCGGGCAACCCGCCAGAGCATTTCGGCTCATCGTTCACCTCCGCATTGCTGTGGGCGCGCCTGTGGCCCAATGCGGCTTTCCCGCCCGGCATTTTGCCCGGGATTGTGCTGGTCTCACTGCCGCTGTTGGCCCTGTTGGCCCTGCGCCTGCGCCAACCCGGCAGTGGGCTGGGCCAATGGCGCTGGCTGGGTGTAGCGGCCCTGCTGCTGATCTTCTTCGCCGGCGGCCTGGTGGTGAGCGTCAAGATCGGCGGAGGCACCAACCTGCACAATATGGACGCCTATATGGTGCTGCTGCTGACCCTGGCCTGCGCGCTGGCCGTGGGCCAATACTCTCCGCAATCCGCCGGAAAGCTGGCCGCGCTGCGCGTGCCAGTTGGGCTGCAGGCCGCTCTGCTGCTCATCCCGATCGGCTTCGCCATTTTCAATGGCGGGCCGTTGAAGATGGCCCCAGAACAGGAGACCGCGCAGCTGCTGCAGCAGATCCAAACCGAGGCCGACAAGGCCATGGCCAACGGTTCGCAGGTCTTGTTCATCTCCCAACGCCATTTAGTCACCTTCGGCCTGGTGGAAGGCGTACCGCTCTACCCGGACTACGAAAAGCTGTTTCTGATGGAAATGGCGATCTCCCACAACGAAGACTACTTGGCGCGTTTCGCCAAACTGGTGGATGAGCACCGTTTTGGCCTCATCGTGACCGACCCGCTGTTTGACCGCCTGGTGGACGAACGCCAGGACCCCTTGGCCGCGGAGAACAACGCCTGGGTGGAGGCCGTCACGCGCACCATTTTGTGCGCCTATCAGCCAATCGCGACCTCCAGCAATCCTTCAGTGCAGTTGTTGGTGCCGCATTTCCCAAAATGCGGTGATCGCTAAATGCACATCCTGATCCTCAACAGCGAATACCCGCCAATCGGGGCCGGGGCTGGAAACGCCAGCGCCCAATTGGCGCGACAGTTCGCCGGGCGCGGCCACCGGGTCAGCGTGCTGACGGCACGCTATGGTGACCTGCCTGGCGACGAAACGCTGGAAGGCGTGCGCATCATCCGGCTGCCTGGCTTGCGCCGCCACCAGGACCGTTCCACCGCCCTGGAGCAAGCCGTCTTTATCCTCTCGGCCTGCTTGTGGGGCCTGTCCTGGGCGCGGCGGCTGAAGCCGGACATAACCCTGGCCTTCTTCGGCGCGCCCAGCGGCGTGGCCGCCTGGCTGTGGAACCACCTGCTGGGGTTGCCCTACGTTGTCAGCCTGCGCGGCGGCGATGTGCCCGGCTTCCGGCCCTACGACTTCGGCCGCCAGCACCGCTTGCTGGGGCCGCTGCTGCGCCGGGTCTGGCGACGGGCGGCAGTGGTGGTGGCCAACAGCCGGGGTCTGCGCCAGTTGGCGCAGGCCTTTGACCCGGCGCGCCAGATCGAAATTATCCCCAACGGCGTGGACCTGGCCGCCTTTCCGGCTGCCAGGCGCGTCTGGCAGCCCTTACGCATGCTCTTCGTCGGCCGGGTGGTCTACCAGAAAGGGTTGGACCTGCTGTTGGACGCCCTGGCGGATTTTGCCGAGCCGGGTTGGAGGCTGACCATCGGCGGGGACGGGCCAAGGCTGGAAAGCCTGCGAGAGCAAGCCGCCGCACTGGGCCTGGCCGAACGGGTAGAATTTTGCGGTTGGCTGGACCGCCAGCAATTGGCCGAAAGGCTGGCAGCCGCCAACCTGTTCGTGCACCCATCCCGCCATGAAGGCATGCCCAATGCCGTGCTGGAAGCCATGGCCAGCGGCCTGCCAGTGCTGGCCAGCCGGATCGCCGGCAACGAAGAGCTGATCACCCCAGACTGTGGAATGCTTGTACCCAGCGAAGACCCACTTGCCTTGAAAAACGCCCTGCACGCCCTGGCAGATGCCCGCCTGCGCCAGCGCATGGGCGCGGCGGCCCGCCAGCGCGTGCAGCAGCACTACACCTGGCCGGCTGTGGCCGAAGCCTACCTGCAGTTGCTGCAAGCCGCCCAGAGGGCTGACTGAGATGTGCGGCATCTGCGGCATTGCCCCGGGCGGCGAGCGGCGGCCAGACGGCGCCCAACTGCGCCGGCTGAACACGGCCATCGCCCACCGCGGGCCGGACGGCGAAGGCTATTACGAGGCGCCTGGCGTGGGCCTGGCCATGCGCCGCCTGGCGATTATTGATGTGGCGGGCGGCGACCAGCCCATTTTCAACGAAGACAAAAGCCTCGCCATCGTCTTCAACGGCGAGTGCTATAACTACCCAGTCCTGCGTGAGAAGTTGGAGAAGCAGGGCCACCGCTTTTACACCCAAACCGACACCGAATGCATCGTGCATTTGTATGAAGAATACGGCGACGAGTGCGTGCAGCATCTGCGCGGCATGTTCGCCTTCGCGCTGTGGGACGCCAAGCGCCAGCGTCTGCTGCTGGCCCGCGACCGCCTGGGCAAAAAACCGCTGCACTACACCGTACAGGGCGGGCAGCTGTATTTTGCCTCCGAGCTGCAAGCCTTGCTGAGCGTGCTGCCCCAGCAGCCCGATATTGACCTGCAGGCCATCGACGATTACCTCAGCCTGCAGTACGTGCCGGAACCCTACACGGCTTACCAGGGTGTACACAAGCTGCCCGCCGCCCACCGCATGGTCTGGCAGAACGGCCAGCTGAGCATGCAAGCGTACTGGCAGTTGGACTACCAACCCAAGCACACCGCCAGAGAAGGGGAATTGATCGAAGAGCTGCGCGGGCTGGCGCGTGAGGCGGTGCAGATGCGCCTGATCAGCGAAGTGCCGCTGGGCGCGCACCTGAGCGGCGGCATCGACTCGAGCATCGTGGTAGCGCTGATGGCGGAGGCCAGCAGTGGCGCGGTCAAGACCTTCTCGGTGGGCTTCGAGGAGACCAGCTTCTCCGAGCTGCCTTACGCCCGAGCTGTGGCCGAGCGCTATGCCACCGACCACCACGAGTTCACGCTGACCTTTGGCGACATCCCGGTCACACTGGAAACCCTGTTGGGCCACTTCGGCGAACCTTTCGCCGACCCCTCAGCGCTGCCGCTGTACCACTTGGCGCGGCTGACGCGCCAACACGTCACCGTGGCGCTGAACGGTGATGGCGGCGATGAATCCTTTGCCGGTTACTGGCGGCACTGGCTGGACGGCTACGCCGACCAATATCTGCGCCTGCCCGGCTTGGTGACCCGCCGGCTGGCCCCAGCCCTGGCCGCCGCCCTGCCTGACCGGGCGGATGGCCCGATCGGCAGCAGTCTGGCCAACGGCATCAAACGCCTGCCGCAGCTGACCGAGATCGACCGGCGCGCCTCGCTGCTGCGCTGGGGCTCGTATTTCTCGCCCAGCCATAAGGCCGCTTTGTGGCAGCCGGGGCTGGCGGCCCACTTGCATCACAAACGTGCCGAGCAAGAGATGGCAGCCTTGTACGCCGCGGCGCCCGCCGCCAGCCGCCTGGACCGCGCACTGTACGCTGACCTGAAGAGTTACTTGCCCGGTGACCTGTTGGTCAAGGCCGACCGCATGACCATGGCGCAGGGGCTGGAGGGGCGCTCGCCCCTGCTGGATCACGAGCTGGTCGCCTGGGCAGCCCGCCTGCCGGCCCGCTACAAGCTGCGCGGCCGCCAGGGCAAGCAGCTGCTGCGCAAAGCCTTTCGGCATCTGCTGCCCGCCGAGATCACCAGCAAGCGCAAACAGGGCTTCGGCATCCCGGTAGGCGCTTGGCTGCGCGGCCCGCTGCAGGGTTGGCTGCACGAAACCTTGCTGGATCCTGGCAGCCCGTTGGCCGGCTGGCTGCGCCGCGAGACCATGCTGCAACTGCTGGCCGAGCACGGAGCCGGCAAGCAGGACCACGGCAAGCGCCTGTGGGCGCTGGCTTGCCTGGCCTTGTGGGCGCGCGCCAGGTAAGTTTTCAGATCGTGCGGCTATCAACCGTCAGCAGAAGATCTGCCAATCCCCTCAAACGGTTTTAGGGAAAACACAGTCTCTACTGGTACATCAAAAAAATCTGCAATACGTAAGGCAAGTTGTAGGCTGGGGTTGAATTCGCCGCGCTCCAGATAGCCCACTGTTTGGTAGTGAATACTTAGCGCATTCGCCAGTTCACGACGTGAGATTTGGCGCTCCGCCCGCAACACGGCGATGCGATTGAAAAGAATGCTGTCGTTTTCCATAAAGCAATCTACTAGCCGCTCTGAGTATAGCGCCGTCTCCCCGCCTCCATTTCACTCCCGGAGGTGCGCCGGGCCATGCGGCGCAGAATACCAGGCGCTAGTAACAAGCCCCCAGTGGCCCAAGCGGCAAGAACGAGGGCCGTTTCGAGAGGTCGCCAAGAACCACCAATCTCAAGTGTGGCGAGCATTTCGGGCAATAAAGCCGAACGAAGCCCATGGCCCAGCCAGTACACCGGAAAAATCTCGCTGATCACAGGCAGGGCGGCAAGCGGATAAAAAATTCCTGAAGCAAGAACCAGGGCGCCCATAGGCAAAAGAGACAAGCCAAGAGCCGCCGCAGGACTCTTCATTATGGCCCCAATCACGGCTCCGATGGGGGTGATTGCCAGAAAGGCCAGCGCAAAGACCCAGGCCAAGGTTATGAAGCCGGTGCCATCGATGGTAACCAAACCGGGCGCAATGAAAAGCACCGGGATGAGCACAAGCATCAGGTTCATGAGTGCTGAAAGTACGATCACCACGACCCGCGCGATCAAATAGGCCAACATGCCTTGAGGCAGCGCTTTGGCCCGCAGAAGCGTGCCATCCTCGCGGTCCAGGGCCAGCTTTTGGGCCACACCCACCAGGCCTTCTTGGGCCAACTGGAAACTCAGAAAGCCGGGTAGCATTAACAGCGCCAGGGAAACCCCTTCAGATTGCCGCTCACGGAAGAACCACAAAATCGCCACCAGGGAGACGGGTGCAAACAGCGCCCCCAACAGCCCCTGCCAGGTGAGGATGGGGATCCAAAACTCGGTCCAGCCCCGGGCAAGACCGAGGCCGATCACATTGCGTAGCGATTTCACTGCGTGTCTCCTTTTTGCGCTTTGGAGTTGGCCTCATGTGTTTGGACAATATTCATGTAGGTATCTTCCAGGCTTGCGTGTCGAATTTCCAGGTTGCTAATGCCTTCAGGATGCTGAGCCAATAGCTTGCGGGCGAAGGTCGTAGCATCACTGCCCGCATGGACATGGCGTTGATTGTCTTGGGTCCAAATCACCTCTGTCTGATTGGAAAATTCCTTCGTGAGCTGATCCGCGCTTCCGTCGGCAACAATTTTGCCCCCGGCTAAGATCAGAATCCGATCGCTCAATTTTTCGGCTTCATCCAGATCATGTGTGGACAGCAAAATAGTCGTCCCTTGCATGTCAGCCAGCCGGTGGATAACGTCATGAAGTTCACGCCTGGCCTTCGGGTCGAATCCCACCGTCGGCTCATCCAGAAAGAGAAGCTCAGGATTGCCCACCAGCCCGATGGCTACATCCAGGCGGCGACGCAGTCCACCCGAGAGATCGCGCACCTTCTTGTGGGCCTGGTCCGTCAGGCCAACCAGGTGAAGCAATTCATCCGTTCCAATGGGGCGCGGCCGTTCAACGGTTGAATACGGTCCGAAGTATTTGCCAAAGTGGCTGAGTAACTCTCGCACTTGCCAGGCCGAATGATCACGCCACGATTGCAACACAATCCCCACCCGGGCGCGCCAGGCCTCGTCAGCCTGTTCGGGATCAATGCCAAGCACGCTGACACTTCCGCCAGAGCGCGCCCGAAAGCCTTCCAAAATCTCAATGATGGTTGTTTTGCCTGCCCCATTTGGGCCCAACAGCACCAGCACCTCACCGCGGCGCAGCGCAAAATCCACTCCATCCAGAACCACATGGTCGCCATAGCGCATCTGCAGGCCCGTAACCTCTATGGCTGTATCTTTATTTGGCATCTTCTTCCTTCTTGTATTAGCGTTTGACGCTGTAGTATAACTACTATCATATATAGTATATATACTACATTATAAACGGGGGTTTGAGTGGTCGAGCTCGCCGGGGAAGCACTACAGATTTTCAGCATTTTGACTGAGATCAAATGGGTCTGTTCATTCGCGATCATCAACATTCTCAGGAACGGGCGAAGAACACGCCAGGCAAGCCATTTATGCCTATGATTCTGTGGATAGCGGTATAATTCCGCTCCTTGGGCGCGTAGCTCAGCTGGTTAGAGCGTTGCGTTGACATCGCAAAGGTCGTAGGTTCGAGTCCTATCGCGCCCACCATAGCACCTTACAAAAAGACCCACGCTTGTGGGTCTTTTTGTTTCAACTTAGGATCAAGATGCCCCTTAATAGACCTCTCAGGCGGTCAACCAACACATCGACGATTTCACAAAACCTGGCCGCCAAAATAGCGTCGCCTGTTATAATCCCGGCCAATGGCATTCCAAAACGGCTCCCACGCGTACGTCTACTATTATGCCGAGTCCGACTTGGCCGTTTTGTCCTGTCCAGAGTAACCACTTCGCGAACCCCGCTTAGCAAAACCACAGGCAAACGGCCTGTGGTTTTTTTGTTTAAGCGGCCAAGGAGAGAAGAAATGACCCTGCACCGCAACGAAACTGTCGCCCTCAGCGGCCGCGACCTGGCTTTCAGCCAGGCGCAGCACGCGGTCTGGCGTGACCTGTACGCCCGCCAGCTGCCCAATGTCCAAAAATACGCCTGCGCCGAATATCTGCAAGGCTTTGCACTGCTGGGGTTGTCCGCCGAGCGTATCCCCCAGCTGGCTGAGTTGAACACCGCCATCACGCCGCGCACCGGCTGGCGCACGGTGCGCACGGTGGTGCGCTACTCCGACGCGGTGCCCTGGTACCATCACTTCGCCAAACGCCAGTTCCTGATCACCGACTATATGCGCGAGCGGCACGAAATGGACTTCACGCCTGAGCCGGACATGTTCCACGACATCTTCGGCCATCTGCCCTTCATGGTTCTGCCGGGCTACACCGCCCTGCAGGAGCTGTTCGCCCCTGCCTTCCTGAAAGCCACCCCGCAGCAACGCGAGAACATTAAACGGCTGGCTTGGTTCAGTACAGAATTTGGGTTGATCCGCCAAGGCGACCAGACCAAGGTCTTTGGGGCAGGGCTGCTGTCCTCGTATGGCGAGATCCAGCATGTGATGCAAGGCAAAACGCCGGTACGGCCTTTTACCATGGAAAACGTGATCGGCTATGAGAAGGCGATTTACACCTTCAATGAAGTTCTGTTCGTCTTTGATTCAGTTGAGGCGTTGAAGGCCGAACTGGCCCGCTACTTCGATGCGCTTTAGCGCCCCATCTGCTCGCGCACGGTCTGGTACAGGCTCTCGGCGCGCAGTTCGCCGAGGGTATAGCAGGGGGCCTTGAGATGCTCGGCCAGTTGGTCGGCCAGGCCCTGGTCAAAAGCGGCATGCTCCATGTTGACCACCACGCTGCGGATCTCATCATTGGCGATCTGTTCCGCCAGGTGCTGCGCTTCCTTTTTGGGATCGCCTGGGCCAATCGAGACATTGCCGGCGCCGTCGGTCAGCAGGATCATCAGCGGCATCACGTCTGGATGCAGGCGCTTTTCGCGCGAGATAACTTCGTAGGCCAGTGCCAAGCCGGCCGACAGCGGCGTCTTGCCGCCCACTGGGATGTCCGCCAGGGCGCGCTGCGCCAGCTGCACCGAGTTGGTCGGCGGCAGGATCAGGTTGGCGCGGTCTTTCTGGAAGACGATCAGCCCGACCCGGTCACGGCGCTGGTAAGCGTCGGTGAGCAGTGAGAGGATGGCGCCTTTGGTGGCCGCCATACGCTCAGACACCGCCATGGACCAGGAAGCGTCCACCACGAAGACCACCAAGTTGGCGGCGCGTTTGACGCGCACTTTGCGCTGCAGGTCCTGGCGCTGGATGGCGAAAGCCATCTGCTTGCGCTGCTCCTTGCGGGCCTGCTGGTGCGGGGCCGCGGCGCGGAAGGTGGCGTCGAAGGCGATATCGCTCAGGTCATTGCCGGCCGGTCGCGCCTGGATGTAGCGGCCGCGTTTGCGCTCCGTGTGGGTGCGCGAACGACGTCCGCTCTGGCGGCGGGTCATCTTGTCCAGCGGGTTGTCGATCTTGCGGGGGGCAAAGGGTTGGCTGGCCTGCACTTGCTGGCCGCCATCCCACCAGCGGGCGTCATTGCCGCCGAACACATCCTGCGGCGCGGGCTCTGTGCTGCGGTCGGTGGGCTCGGCTTCGCTAGCCTGTTGCTCGTCTAGTTTTTTTTTTGGTCCTGGGTCTGCTCTTCGGTCTCAGACTCTTCGCCTTCAGCGTCCATCTCGGCCTGATTGGCGGCGTCCTTCTGCACTTCCGCAATACGTTCCTGCAGTTCAGTGACGGTCATTTCGGCCTGGTAGAAGGGGCCGCGCTTGATGCGGTGCGGCAGGGCCAGCTCGGCGGCGATGGCAATATCCAAATCGCTGATGGCTTTACGGCTGTCGAAGGCGGCCTGGGCGCGGGCGGTCTTGAGGATCACCAGGTCGGCGCGGTGGCCGTCCACCTGCAGGGAAGAGGTCAGAGCGGCGATGGAGATCAGGTCGCGCGAGCTGTAATCGACGTTGTCCACCAGGTTGCGGGCGGCCAGAATGCGCTCGGCGAGCTGTTGTTCTTTGGGTTCCCACTGCTTATAAAAGGCTTCTGGCTTGCTTTCAAAGGCCAGGTTGCGCTGCATGATTTCCACGCGCTGGCGCGCATCCCGGATGCCCTGCATTTCCACGGAGAGGGCAAAGCGGTCCAGCAGCTGCGGGCGCAGGTCGCCTTCCTCTGGGTTCATCGTGCCGATCAGGATGAAGCGCGCCGGGTGCACGAAAGAAATGCCCTCGCGTTCCACTGTGTTCACGCCCATCGCCGCCGAGTCGAGCAACAGGTCGACCACGTGGTCGTCCAGCAGGTTGACCTCGTCGATGTAAAGTAGGCCGCGGTTGGCGGCGGCCAGTACGCCGGGTTCAAAGCGGCGCTCGCCTTTTTGGATGGCGCGTTCGATGTCCAGGGTGCCGACCACGCGGTCTTCGGTGGCGCTGACCGGCAGGTCGATGAAGCCGATCTTGCGCTTGGCCACACGCAGTTCCTCCCCGGCGGACTTGCGCTCTTTGACCCAGTCAGACCAGGATTCCGGGCTGTGCGGGTCATCGTTGAAGGGCGAGTCGGCGAAGACGTCGATCTCCGGCAGCAGGGCAGCCAGGGCGCGCGCCGCGGTGGACTTGGCCGTGCCGCGTTCGCCACGGATCAGCACACCACCGATGCGCAGATCCACGGCATTCAAGATCAAGGAGCGCTTTAGGCGCTCCTGGCCAACAATCGCAGTAAAAGGATAAATCATTCGCATAAGGCTATTGGGGGCGTCAGCATGCACGCAAGAGTTAATGTTATCACAGGCTGGCATGCCAATCTTAAGCGGTTATAATAGCGCCCATCTCGGATCCTGGAGTTAATACTTTAATGGAGCAAAATCAGATCCCCCAGGAGGGGGAAGAAGCCATTGCGAATGACAGCAAGGCGGCAAACCCAACAAATGAACTGACCATGGAGCAATTATTGCAGCAGGGGGACCTGAACTGGGACCTGCCCAAGTCTGGTGATGTGGTCACTGGCGTGATCGCCAGCGTAAATAACGATGAAATTATGGTCAGCATTGGGGCCAAGTCGGAGGGCGTAATCCCCTCGCGGGAAGTCCAACAACTCGGTGCGGAAGAGCGCGAAAAGCTGAAAGTCGGCGACGAGATCCAAGTCTATGTGGTCAGCGCCGACCTGAGCCGCGGCGCCATGCAGCTTTCTTACACGCGTTCAATGGAAGACGACGACTGGGTGCAAGCTGAAGAGCTGCTCAAGTCGAAGGAAACCTATCAAGGCGACGTGATCGGCCACAACAAAGGCGGCCTGATTGTGCGCGTCGGCCGTTTGCGCGGCTTTGTGCCTGCCTCGCAGATCAGCCAAGTGCGCCGCATGCGCTACAAGGGCGACACGCCCGAACAGCGCTGGGGTGACATGGTGGGCGAATCGCTGGTGGGCCGCGTGATCGAAGTGGACCGCGAGCGCCGCCGCCTGATTCTTTCCGAGCGCGCCGCTGCTCAGGAAACGCGTGAAGCCCTCAAGGACCGCCTGCTCTCCGAGATCAAGGTGGGCGACACCCGCAAGGGGCGCGTCACCAGCATTGCAGATTTCGGCGCCTTTGTGAACATCAACGGCGCTGACGGCCTGGTGCATCTCTCTGAATTGTCGTGGGAACGCGTGGACCACCCCAACAAGCTGCTCAAGGTGGGCGACGAAGTCGAGGTCAAAGTGATCAACATTGACCAGGAGCGCAAGCGCATTGGTTTGTCCATGCGTCAGCTGCAGTCCGACCCCTGGGACAAGCACGTGGACGGCTACAAGGTGGGCCAGTTGGTGCAGGGCACCATCACCCGCCTGGTGAAGTTTGGCGCCTTTGCCCGCCTGGATGAATATGTGGAAGGTCTGATCCACATCTCCGAACTGAGCGAAGACCGCGTGGAGCACCCCAAAGAGGTCGTCAAAGAAGGCGACCAGGTCACCCTGCGTGTCATTCGCATCGAGACCGACAACCGCCGCATCGGCCTGTCGCTGCGCAAGGTAAACTCCGCCCAGTTCAGCGACCAGGACTATGAAGCCGCCCTGGCCGAAGCCGGCCTGGATGCCGACGCAGGCAGCCCGGTGGCAGAAGCCGCACCTGAGGCCGAAGCCGAAGTGGAAGCAGCCACCGACGAAGCTCCGGCGGCTGAAGCGCCCGCGGAGGAAGACGCGCAAGAAGCTGAACCCATCAGCGAGGAAGCTGAACCCCCACAGGACGAAGAAGGAAGCTAGGCAGGCAGACCTGGAAATAAAAGAGCGTGTAGAACACGCTCTTTTTGTATATATCGGGAGCGACCATGGAAAAGAAAAAGAAACAGTCTCGTTGGCCCCGCGCGGTTTGGGTCGTGGTTGGCCTGATGGCGGTGGTGAACTATGCGCTGCTGTACGCCCAACGCGACTTATTCCCGGATCGCTTTTATTCCGAAATTCTGTGGAGGACCGCAGCGCTGACTTTTGCGGTGGTCGGTGCATTAATCATCAGTCGGGATCGCCGCCATGTGATCGGCTGGCTGCTGATGGTCACGCCAATCATGATCACTATCGCCACCATCCTCAGCCAATTCATGGAGCCGCGCTTGGCAGCGGCAAGCGAACTGGACATCCCGCTGTTCCTGTATGTTTGGTTCAACAACTGGTCATGGTGGCTGCTGATTGCTCCGATCCTGCTGATCTTTTACTTGTTTCCCACAGGTCAGCTAATCTCCAAGCGCTGGCGCTGGGGTGTAGGGCTGGTGCTGGGCGCATTCATCCTGTTCCTTTTCCTGCTTACATTTGCGCCCGATGCAGAGATCGGCGATACCGGCCGCGTGCTGCCCAACCCGATCGGTTTTCTGCCGGCTGATCTGGTTGAAACTCTGGTGGGAGTGATGGCGGTTTTGCTGGTGGGCGGGGCGCTTGTTTCGCTGGTTTCCGTATTTGTGCGCTACCGCCGGGCGCAGCCTGTGGAGCGGGCGCAAATGCGCTGGCTGTTCATCGCCTGCACCCTGTTCATGATCAACTATGCCATCGGCTTTGTCCTCGAAGACTATGTGGAAGGTCTGTTCGGCGAAACCGCGTTTATCTTATCGGTATTGGCCATCCCGGTCTCCATCGGCATCGCTGTTTTGCGTTACCGCTTGTGGGATATTGATGTAGTTATTAACCGCTCTCTGGTATACGGTGCCCTGACTACCGTGCTGGCCGCCATATTCGCCGGCACAGCCGCGGCCCTTTCCCAGGTGGCCAAGGCGGCTTTCGGTGAAGAGATGCAGCAGGCCGCTGCCGCCGTAGCCGCTATCGTGGTTGCCAGTCTGTTCACCCCCTTGCGCACCCGGGTCGAGAATGCCATCAACAGGCGCTTGTTCCCGGAGAAGATCGACCTGTCCGAAGGGTTGATCGAGTTAAACGCCAATTTGTGGAACTGGGTCAGCCTGCCGCGCACCCTGGAAGCCACCTTGGAGCATTTGGAGGCTATTTACAGTCACGAAGTCTCAGCAATCTATTTGCGGGATGGCCGCGGTGATTATCGTCCGGCGGCAGCGCGCGGGATGGCCCAGAGCGAATTGGGCCTTTACCAACCCAGTCCGAGCCAACAGGAGCAATTGACTCAGAAGAAAGGCATCCTCAACGACACTGAAGCGCCTTTCGTGTTGACCACTCCGATCTACCTGCCCCGCCGCAAAGGCGCCGAGGTGCTCGGAGTGCTGCGCCTGGGCAAGCGCAGACAGGGCCGCGGGTTTTCGGGCGGCGATGTTCACACCCTGGCAGCCTTTGGCGCAAAATTGGCCGAACCCATCTACGCCCACAATCCAGAAAAGTCTTAATTCAAGCGTGGGCGCGGGCCAACACGCCTTTTGGTTGACAGTTATCCATTTTGGAGTTTGGTAGAATCAAACCGTTGTTGGCAATGCCGTGCTGACCCTCAGCGCGGCGTTTTTCCAGCAAGAACGGAGATTGTACGTGGCAGGAATGGATCGCCTCACCCAACGAGCCCGGCGCGTGCTCAGCCTCGCACACCATGAGGCGGAGCGTATGCGCCACAATTACATCGGCACGGAACATTTGCTGCTGGGCCTGATCCGCGAAGAGGGCGGCGTGGCTGCCCGCGTCTTACGCGAGCTGGGCCTGGAAGCCGCCCGGGTCGAGGAGATTGTGGAGCGCCTGACCGGCGCCGGCCAACACGAAAGTGGCGGCAAAATTGACCTTTCCCCCGGCACCCAACAAGTGCTGGAGTTTGCTTTTGAAGAAGCCCGCCGTCTGGGCAACCACTACGTCAGCACTGAGCATCTGCTGCTGGGCTTGGTGCGCTACGGAGAAGGCATCGCCCTCAACGTGCTGCGCAAGCTGGGCGTCTCGCCGGAGCAGATCCGCCGCCAGACGCGCCGCGTATTGCAGGAAAGCTCTGCCCCGCGCAAGGCCACCCCGCCGGCCGAACGCCGCAGCGGCACCCGCCGCGAGGCGCGCGCTGCCAAGACCCCCATGATCGACCAACTGGCCACAGACCTGACCACCCTGGCCGAGGAAGATAAGCTGGACCCGGTCATCGGCCGCGAAATGGAAATCGAACGCGTCATCCAAATTTTGGCGCGGCGCACCAAAAACAACCCGGCGCTGATCGGCGAGCCGGGCGTGGGCAAGACCGCCATCGTGGAGGGCCTGGCCCAGCGCATCAATAACGGCGACGTGCCCGCCCCGCTGCTGGGCAAGCGCGTGCTGCAGTTGGACGTCGGCTCGCTGGTGGCCGGTACCATGTACCGCGGCCAGTTCGAAGAGCGCCTGAAGAAGGTCATCGACGAGCTCAAAGCTTCCGAAGCCATCTTGTTCATTGACGAGGCGCACATGCTGGTGGGCGCCGGCGCGGCTGGCTCCAGCGTGGACGCGGCCAACATCCTCAAGCCGGCCCTGTCGCGCGGCGAGTTGCAGGTGATCGGCGCCACCACGCTGGAAGAGTACCGCAAGCACATCGAGAGTGACTCGGCGCTGGAGCGCCGCTTCCAACCCGTGCTGGTGGACGAGCCCAGCGTGGACGAAACCATCGAGATCCTGCGCGGCGTGCGCCCGGCTTATGAAGAACACCACCGCCTGCGCATTTCCGACGAAGCGCTGGAAGCTGCCGCACAGCTTTCCGCCCGCTACGTAACCGAGCGCTTCCTGCCGGACAAAGCCATCGACCTGATCGACGAATCCGCCTCGCGGGTGCGCATGTACAAGAGCCCCGCAGCCCAGGAAGCCAAGAGCATCACCGAGCAGCTCAAGGATGTGCGCCGCAAGCGTCTTGAAGCCGAAGATGAAGGCCGCGAAGAAGAAAGCGAAGCCCTGCGCAGCCAGGAAGGCGACCTGGAAGGCAGCCTGGACGCGCTGCGCACCACCTGGGACCGGGACAACAGCCCAGTGGTGGGCACTGAAGACATTGCTGAACTGATCTCCATGTGGACCGGCGTGCCGGTCATGCAGATCGCCCAGGAAGAGAGCGAGCGCCTGCTGCACATGGAAGAGGAACTGCACAAAGCCATTGTGGGTCAGGAGGAGGCCATCGACGCCATCTCCAAAGCGGTGCGCCGCGCCCGCGCCGGCCTGAAAGACCCGCGCCGCCCGATCGGCTCGTTTATCTTCCTGGGGCCCACCGGCGTGGGCAAGTCTGAGCTGACCAAGGCGCTGGCCAAGTTCCTCTTCGGCAGCGAAGAAGCGTTGATCCAGTTGGACATGTCCGAGTTCATGGAACGCCACTCGGTCAGCCGCCTGGTGGGCGCCCCTCCGGGCTATGTGGGCTACGAGGACGCCGGCCAGCTGACCGAAGCCATCCGCCGCCGCCCGTACTCCATCGTGGTCTTTGACGAAGTGGAGAAGGCGCACCCCGAAGCGCACAATATGCTGCTGCAGATCATGGAAGAGGGGCACCTCTCGGATGCGCGCGGCCGCAAGGTTGACTTCCGCAATGCGATCATCGTGATGACCTCCAACGTGGGCGCCGACATGATCATGCGCCGCGGCGACATGGGCTTTCAGTTGAAGGCCGACGAAGAGGTGGAAGAGCAGATCGCCTACAAGGACATGCGCAAGAAGCTCACCGAAGCCTTGAAGCGCGTCTTCCGGCCTGAGTTCATCAACCGGGTCGATTCGGTGGTCATCTTCCGTGCGCTGACCAAAGACAACCTGCGCCAGATCGTCAATCTGGAGATCTCCAAGGTGGCCGCTCGTTTGGAAGAGCACCAACTGACCCTGGAGCCCAGCGAAGCGGCCCTGGACCTGATCTCCGAACTGGGCTACGACCGTGAATACGGCGCCCGCCCGCTGAAGCGCGTGATCCAGAACCGCATCGAGGACCCGCTCTCCGATGCACTGCTGGGCGGCGACTTCAAGGACGGCGACATCGTGGTGATCGACGTCGAAGTCGGCGAAGAGCAGCCGGAAATTGTGCTGCGCAAAGGCAAGCCCAGCCGCAAGAAGAAGACTCCGCCGGCAGAAGCTGTAGCGAGCAACTAATCCGATTAGAAAAGTAGGATAAAATACCTGAGCGCCCAAGTGATTGGGCGCTCAGTCTTTCGGGAAGAATTGCCATGCACACAATCACCATCATCGGCGGCGGGGCCTCGGGCACGCTGCTGGCCATCCAACTTATTCGCCTCAACCAGCAGCAGCAGCCGCTCACCATCCACCTGGTGGAAAGCCGCCCGCAGCCCGGGCGCGGCGTGGCCTATTCCGCCGCCAGCCTGACTCACCGGCTGAATGTGCCGGCCGGCAAAATGAGCGCCTTTCCACAGGAGCCGCAACATTTCCACCGCTGGCTGCTCAGCCGAGGGCATGCGCTGGAGGCCGACGCCTTCGTGCCGCGGCGCTGGTACGGCGATTACCTGGCGGCTCTGCTGGAGGAAAGCCTGGCAGGCAACGCCGCGGCGGTTACCTTGCAACTGCACGAGGACGAAGCCGTGGACGTCAGCCATGCAACCGGCGGGCTGGTCGTGCAGCTGGCCTCCGGCCAACAGCTGCCCTCAGACCAGGTAGTGCTGGCTTTTGGCAATTTCCTGCCACCGTACCTGCGCGGCGGATCGCAAGAGTATCGCAGCCACCCCGGCTACCAGCACAACCCCTGGGACCCGCAGCTGGCGGATAAGATCCCGGTCGGGGCACGCGTGCTGATCATCGGCATGGGACTGACCGCGGTGGACACCATCCTCAGTCTGCACGAGGCCGGGCACCGCGGGCTGATCCATGCCATCTCCACCCACGGCTGGGCGCCTGCCGTGCACGAGCTGGGGCACAGCTACCCTAGCTTTTCCGCTGAGCTGGCCGGCAAGACTTCCGTGCGGGAGCTGCTGCGCATCGTGCGCCGCCACCTGGCCCTGGCACAGCAAAGCGGCAGCAACTGGCGGGCGGTGGTGGATGCCCTGCGCCCGGACACCCAGGCGCTGTGGCAAGGGCTGCCCTTGGTGGAAAAGCGCCGTTTTATGCGCCACCTGCGCCGCATTTGGGACGTTTCACGCCACCGCATGCCGGCCGAATGCGCCGCGGTGCTGGCCGAGCTGGAAGCCGCCGGCCAGCTGCAGCGGCTGACCGGGCGCATCAACAATATCGAGCCGGCGGCAGACGGCCTACAGGTCAGCTACCGGCGCCATGATGATCAACACAGCCTGACGGTGGATGTGCTGATCAACTGCACCGGTTCTGAGAGCGATTTTGCCCGGCTGGAGCAGCCGCTGGTACGCAATTTGCTGGCCAAGGGCCTCATCCAGCCCGACGCGCTGCGCCTGGGTCTGCAAGCCGGGCCGGACGGGCAGCTCGGCCCGCGGCTGTACACGCTCGGCACCGCGCTCAAAGGCGTCTTGTGGGAATCGACCGCCATGCCGGAGATCCGCTCCCAGGCCCAACAACTGGCGGCCCGGCTGCTGGCCGGCGAATAAAAAAGCGCTCCTCAACAGGAGCGCTTTTTTTTACGTCTTGGTTGGGGTGCGCCGCACCCGTTTGGCTTGGTACTCATGCCAGATTCGCAGCCCTTGCTGCGTGGCCAGGAAGCCGAGAAAACCCAAAGCCCAGCAGGGGGAAGAAGACAGCCTCAGCAATCAGGCCGCGCAACAGCAGGCCCAGACCGTCTGCCCAATCCTCGCCGCGCAGCAGCAGGTCCGTCACCGCCACCATCGCCAGCCCAAAAAGACGATGAAGCAAACGCTATAGAACACAAACATCTGGCGCGCTTGCAGATTCACCTGCCGCAAGTCGCCGCGCAACGCATCAAACCAGAGTCTCACTCGGCGCATCGTCCCGCGACTATACAGGCCGCCGGGCCGCCCGTCAACGCAGCCTGCCCTTAGTCTTTCTTTCCCGGGCTAGCTTTCTTGCTCTTGGGCATAGCCCGGCTGGACAAGGTCTGGCCCGTCTTGCCCGTCAGGCTCCGCTCCAGCCGAATCAGCATGCCCTCCCAACCGTGCGCTGTGCTGCGCTCGTAGCCGGGCCGGTCGCCAGACTGTGTCAGGCGCACCCGGCTGCCGCCTTCGGCCGGTTCAATCTCCACCGTGACCGTGCCCACATCCACGGCAAACTGCGGCATCGAGAAGGTGAATACCAGCCGCCGCGGCGGGTCAATCTCCATATACTCGCCCACCGCGGTGTAAATCTTGTCCTGTGTGCGCCGGTGGATCGTCCACTCGCCTCCCACCTGCGTGTCCAGGGTGTAATCCCCCGGCACACTCTGCGCCGAGGCCATCAGCCACTTGCAAGCCAATTCCGGATTAACCCAGGCCTCAAAGACCTGTTCCGGCGGGGCGGCGATGTGCCGCTCCACCGTCACAGAGCGGGTCTCACCGTCATAGTCCCAGTATTCAAAAATCTGAATCAGGTTGCCGCAGGTGTCGTCCAGCAAGGCCCAGGTAATTGGCGCTCCGGCCCGAATCGGCTCTTGGGCAAACTGTACGCCCAGCTTCTTCAAGCGCTTGAATTCCTTCTTGATGTCCTCCACCTCAAAGGCCGCAGCAGCCACCTTGTGCGTGTAGCGCGCCTTTTGCAAAACCGTCTCGGTCACAGCCAGGGCCGGGTTCAGCGCTTCCAACACTAGTTCAGGGCCATCTTTGTCCTGCGCGCAAACCAGGGCAATTTTCTTGCGCACTCCATCCACATCCAGGGGATACAAGGTTTTCTTCACAAAGCCCAGCACCTCGGTATAGAAGCGAAAAGCCCTGTCCTGATCCGCTACCGTCACAGACACTTGTCGAATTCGAATCACCACGCCACCTCAAGCCAGGTTGATTTGCCAGGAGACGTCATATTTGTCTTGCACCCAGGCAAACTGGCGGCTAAAGCCATAGCTGTCCAGCGGCATCAGAATATGGCCCGCCTCGGTCAACCTGGCAAACACGCTCTCAATCTCGGTTTCACTCTCGCACTGCACAAAAATCGAGAAGGCCGGTGTAAACGTAAAGCGGTGGTCCAGGCTGCTGTCCATGAAAATGTAGTCCAGCCCGCCCAGCCGCAGCACGCCATTGCGCAGGGTGCCCTCCGACTCCATCTCGCCCGCCCCAAAACGTTCCAGGTTGGCAATCTCTGCCTTGGCAAACACGGCCGCATAAAACTGCATGGCTTCTTCGGCCTTGCCATGCTGCTCTCTCACAAACATTAAGAAGGGTGTGTACTTTTGCATTCGTCAATCCTCTTCGGCGAACAAGTTTTCCAGCGCATCCAGCTGCTGGTTCCAAAAGCGCGTATAGAACGCCAGCCATTGATTGGCCTGCTGCAGCGCCTGTGGCTGCAGACGCACCAGGTGCACCCGGCCGCGTACCTGGCGCGCCACCAGGCCGGCCTCCTCCAGCACGCGCACGTGCTTGGCCGCGCCGGCCAGGCTCATCGCGTGCGGGGCGGCCAAGTCGCCCACGCTGCGCTGGCCGCCCGTCAGCTGGCGCAGCATCGCCCGCCGGGTGCTGTTGGACAAGGCGTAAAACACGCGGTCCAAGACAGGGGGAGTTTCATCAACCATATGGTTTAGGATACTGGTTCTCGACTCAATTGTCAACCAAACAGTTGAATAAATAATTAGCTTATCTGTTCTATTTTTGATGTACAATCGACAGCATGAATATGCTGGAGCGTTTCCTGGGCCACGACCTGGAGAGCAGCCGGGAGCTACTGGAAGTGTGCCTGACCCTCAGCGACGAGCAGCTGGACCGGCGCATCGACGCCGGCTGGGGCACGCTGCGCCTAACCTTCGAGCACATGATCGCCAACATTGAAGTGTGGAGCGACCTGATGCAGGAGCGCCCGCTGCGTACCGCCCCGCGGCCCAATTCCACCCTGGACCTGCTCTTCCGGCTAGAGGCGGCTTACAGCGATTTCGCCGCTTTTGCCCTGCAAGCGGAGCGCGAGGGCCGCCTGGATCAGCTATTCACAGACGTACTGGACCGCCCACCGCAGCAAAAGACGCTGGGCGGCGCCATCGGCCACCTGGTGACCCACAACATGCACCACCGCGCCGAGATCCAGCACATGCTGCACCGCGTGGGCCACCCCGGCCAAGTGCCGGAAGGCGACCTGATGGGCTGGGACATGCGCCAACAGGTCACGGGAGGTTAGCATGGCCAAGACCATCATCCAATACAAATGCACCAGCTGCGGGCGGGCAGCGGCCAAGCCGCTGGGGCGCTGCCCAGGCTGCGGCGAGTGGAACACCTACGCCGAAGAGATCCTGGAAAGCAGCAGCCCGCGTCGCGCCTCCGCCAAGGGTCGCGGCGGGGGCAGCCAGCCGCGCCCGCTGGCCGAGATCGAGGGCGGCGCCGAGAACCAGCGCATGGCGCTCTCCATCGGCGAGTTCGGCCGCGTGCTGGGCGGCGGCGTGGTGCCTGGCTCGCTGGTGCTGCTGGGCGGCGACCCCGGCATCGGCAAAAGCACCTTACTGCTGCAAACCGCCATAGAACTGGCTGCCAGCGACACGGTGCTGTACGTCTCGGGCGAGGAGTCGCCCGGGCAGATCAAGATGCGTGCGGAACGGCTGCGCCGTTCCGCCGGCGTTGCCGACAGCAACGCCACACGCGAACCCATGAACCAGGCAAACGGCGACCAACCCTTGCCGGATAAACTGCTGCTGGTCACCGAAACCAACATCGAGGCCATTCTGCAGCACGTCGCGGCGGTCAAGCCGCGCGTGCTGATCATCGATTCGATCCAGACCGTCTATGACCCCGCGGTGGATTCTTCGGCGGGTTCGGTCACGCAGCTGCGCGAGTGCTCTGACCGCTTCCGCCAGCTGGCTAAAGGAAGTGGCCTGGCGGTTTTCCTCATCGGGCATGTGACCAAAGAGGGCGTTATCGCCGGCCCGCGCCTGCTGGAGCACATGGTCGACACCGTGCTTTACCTGGAGGGCGATCGCTTCCACAGCTACCGCCTGCTGCGGGCGGTCAAGAACCGCTTTGGCGCCACCGACGAGGTCGGCGTCTTCGAGATGCGCGGCCAGGGCCTGCAGGAAGTGCCCAACCCCTCAGAAGCCTTCCTGGCGGAACGGGTGGTCAATGCGCCCGGCTCGGCCATCGCCGTGACGATGGAGGGCACCCGCCCGCTGCTGGTCGAAGTGCAGGGGCTGACCAGCCCCAGCGCCTTTGGCAACCCGCGCCGCTCCGGCAACGGCGTGGACCTAAACCGCCTGCTGCTGATCACAGCCGTGCTGACCCGCCGGCTGGGGCTGCGCCTGGGCGACCAGGATGTCTTCGTCAATGTGGTCGGCGGGCTGCGCATCGGCGAGCCGGCCGCCGACCTGGCGCTGGCGGCCGCCATCTATTCTTCGAGCAAGGACCTACCGCTGCGCGCCGACACGGTGCTGATCGGCGAGGTCGGCTTGAGCGGCGAGCTGCGCGCCGCGCCGCAGTTGGCGGCGCGGCTCAAAGAAGCCGCCGCCTTGGGCTTCCAGACCGCCGTGCTGCCCAAGCGCTTGCGCGCCGGCGAAGAGCTGCCCAAGGGCATCACCATAAAAGAGGCGCGTACGCTGCGCGAAGCTTTGGAGATGGCCTCACAGCCCGCGTAGGGGCGAGGCATGCCTCGCCCGTACATTGTTTGCACCCGCTACAATAGGCAAATGAACAATTACTTCCCGCGCTTCCCCTTGTTGGCCGCCAGCCTGCTGGCCCTGGCGGCAGGGTTGTTCATTTTGCTGACCCCCAGCGGCACCGCCGTGACCATGGACGCGCTGGGCAACAGCAGCACAACCAGCACCACCTGGCTCGAGACGCAGGGCGGCTGGGGCGCCCTGATCCTGGTGATCTTCCTGCTGCTCTACAGTGCGCCGCTGGTGT
The DNA here is from genome assembly GCA_026129305.1 of Anaerolineales bacterium. GTDB lineage: Bacteria > Chloroflexota > Anaerolineae > Anaerolineales > UBA11579 > JAMCZK01. The sequence continues at coordinate 35,555 of JAHCII010000006.1, read as the reverse complement.
TCTATTTGCAAGAGAAGCCTGGGTGGGCGCTGGCCGCCTGCCTGCCGCCCTTCCTCCTCACCTTGTTAGCGGGCTTCTCCATTGGCCTCTTCTACCTGCCGGCCCAGATGGCGCTCTTTCTCGCGGCGGTGGTCATGCTGCGCCAGCTGCGCAACACAGCCTGACTTGTCGAGGCGTTGACAGGCCGCCCAAACACTTGCTTCTCATCCAACTTGTGGCATTAATAGGCCAACCTTCCACCCGGGAAGACTGAAGCGTTTTCGCTGGCAAGCGGAGTTCACGAGGGTCGGCCAGCCCTTGGGGGACAGCTCAGCAAGCCGCCTCAGCCCAACCAGGCTGCCGGGACGCCGGCAGGAGGCCGCGCAGGGGGACAGCGGGCGGCGGACACCATGGGGCCGCCAGCCCGCACCCACGGCGCACTGGACAATACGAGCTACACAAGCGACATAAAAAGCCACCATCGATGGCAGCGACCGCATGGCTACACAACAACAAAAGGGCCACCCGCACAGAGTGCGGATGGCCTTTTTGAGAGGACCCCAGCGGCAACCGGGGCTGCCCAGCCACTTACTCGCCGGGCGGGCTGTGGGGGGAATTAACGTCCGATCAGGATAAGCACACCAGACACCAGCGCCAAAATGTTCAACAGGGTGCCAATGCTGCCCAAAGCAACAAACTCAGCCAAGCCAGTCAAAATCAACCAAATTGCCAAAAGGGTGAAACCAAAATTTCTGCGCATACTTTCCTCCTCAGGTTGGATGTAATTGCACCAAACATAACGAAACTTGGCCGTCAAGTGTTATCTAATACAGAAGCGTATAGCGCTCAGCCACCTTTAATTTTCCTTTGCGGGGTCTCTTGTATACTCAGCCTGTGCCACCCAAACCGGTTATTTCCGTAGTGATTCCGGCATATAACGAAGAACGCGTGCTGGCCATCTGCCTGCAGCACGTCAATCAGGCCGTGGATCGCGCCGGCGTCCCCTGCGAAATCATCGTCAGCGACAACAACTCCACCGACCGCACAGCCGAAATCGCGCAGAGTTTGGGCGCCAGCGTCGTGCGCTCCACCGAAAAAGGCTACGTGCATGCCGCCATCGTCGGCATCCATGCCGCCCGGGGCGAGATCATCGCCATGACCGACAGCGATACCCGCGTACCTCCCAGTTGGCTCAACAAGCTCCACGCCGCTTACCAGCGTGACCCCGAACTGGTGGGGGTTGGCGGCGGCTTCGAGTTTTACGACGGCCACGAGCTGATCCGCTGGCTGGTGCGCGTACTCAATCGCATTTCCTTCCGTTTCACCATCGCCACCATGGTCGGCATGAATATGTCCTTCAAGAAGGAAGCCTATCTGGCCGTGGGCGGCCATGACCCGCAGATCAACACTCAGGCCGACACCTATCTTGGCCTGCAGCTCTCCAAGCACGGCAAGGTCACACTACTGCCAGACATCACGGTGGATGCCTCGGGACGACGCTATGCCTCGCTGTGGCGCGCTTTCACCGAAACGGTCATGCGCCTGCTCAATGTGCTCTGGCTGCGTCTTTTTGACCGCGTCCTGGTAGAGAATTTCGTAGATATTCGACAATAACGCAGGTTTTTTCTAATCAAAAACGCCGTCCGGCGTCTTTGAACGCGCCTTCACCCGGCAAAGCCTGCTACAATCAGCCATCTTTGTACTGGAGTATTCGCAATGCAAGAAACCGCTGTGCGCACCAAACCCGCCTGGGTAGAGATCGTCAAAAAATATACCGTGCCCGATCACCGCAAGAGCATTTGGCAGCTGGTCAACAGCCTGGTGCCCTTCTTCGCTATTTGGGTGCTGATGTACTACAGCCTGCAAGTCAACTATCTGCTCACTCTGGCGCTGGCCTTCCTTAACGGCCTGTTCCTGATGCGCATCTTCATCATTCAGCACGACTGCGGCCACAACTCCTTCTTTAAATCCACCAAGTGGAACAACCGCGTCGGCACGCTTTTGGGCGTACTGACCCTAACGCCCTACTACGCCTGGCGCAGCTCGCATGCCCGCCACCATGCCAACTCCGGCGACCTGGACTTCCGCGGCATTGGCGATGTGGATACCATCACGGTCAACGAATACCAGGCTCTCTCTGTCTGGGGCAAGCTGCGCTATCGCTTCTACCGTCACCCGCTGGTGTTGTTCGTGATCGGCCCCAGCATCTTGTTCATCGTCCTGCATCGCATCCCCAAAGGCCAACACCTCAAGAATGCTCAGGACCGCAACAGCGTGCTGTTCACCAACCTGATGTTGGCGCTGATCTTCTTTGGCGTCGGTTCGCAGATCGGCTACATGAATTTGGTCAAGATGTGGCTGCCGATGATGATCTTCGTAGCCACCGTCGGCGTGTACCTGTTCTACGTGCAGCACCAGTTCGAAGACACTTACTGGCGCTGGCACGAAGAGTGGGATTATGCCGAGGCGGCTTTGCGCGGTTCCTCCTTCTTCAAGCTGCCTAAGGTGCTGCAGTGGTTCAGCGGTAACATTGGCTTCCATCACCTGCACCACCTCAGCCCCAAGATCCCCAACTACAACCTGGAGCAGGCTCACTACGAGAACCCCAGCTTCCAACAGGTCAAGACCATCACCTTGCTGAGCAGCCTGCAGAGCATCTTCCTGCACCTGTGGGACGAGCAAACCCACAAGCTGATCAGCTGGCGTGAATACGCCCGGCGCTTCCGCAACCAGCCCAGCGCCGGCTAGCAGGAACTCTCCGAGATGACAAAGCTGCTGGAAGCGGCCCCGGTACTGTTGGTAGCCGATGTGGTCGTTTCCAGCAGCTTTTTTCGTGACCAACTCGGCTTCCCCCAGATTGACCTGTACAACCATCCAGCCGACTTCGCCATCATCGGCCGCGACCAGGTCCACATCATGCTGGCCCAGAAGCCGGCAGGCGCCGCACACTTACCCCACTGGCGCGTGGCGCCCAAGACCAACAATATCTACATTTGGGTGGCGGATGTGGACGCGCTGTACGCCGAGGCAAAGCAGCGCGGCGCGCCGATCGACTTTACGTTGTACACTACGCCTTGGGGCACGCGTGAATTTGGCGTGCAAGACCCGGACGGACACGACATCGCCTTTGGAGAGGTGCTCAAACCATGAAAAAGATCTGGTGGGTGCATATCACCGCGCTGCTGCTTATCGCCGCCATCACCTGCGGCCCGCTCAGCCTGGCGCTGGGCGCCGGCTGGGTGGCCGAGGCCAACGGCTGCACCCTACATGAAGGCTTTGTCAACCCCTGCATCATCGGCGGCCGTGACTATGGCGAGACGCTGTACGGCATGGGTATGATGGGCTGGCTGGCCATCGCCTCCATCCCGCTGGGCCTGATGATGCTGGCAGCCTACCTGGTGATCGTCTTCATTGTTTGGCTGGTGCGCCGCCAGCAAACCAAAGAACCGCCAGCCAAGGGTTGATTCTTATCCCGCGCCAACCTGCCGGCAGGCGAACGCTCCTATAATGATTACGGAACGTTAAACCATGGCTGATCCCAAAACCCCTAAACAAGAGGGCTCCCTGATCGCCTTGGGCCTGTGGCTGGGCTTGCTGAGCAGCCTGGCCGTGCTGGCCCTGCTGTGGATGGGCAGCCGACTGTGGGCCCTGCCCTTTGTGCCCTTTGACCTGTTCGACTGGCTGGCGCGCGTACTGCCCGGCTGGCTGATCGGCTCAGTCATCTCGGGCATGGTGGCGGTCATCCGCGCCCTGCAGAACATCCTGCCGATTGGCAACATCTCGGACACTGCCAAGCTGACCGAACAGGGCATGGCCTTGGGCCTGCTGGTGGCTGCCGGCGGCGGCCTGGGCGCCCTGCTGGGTTGGCAAGCCCGGCGCAACCCGGGCCAACTGAGCTTTTACGGCCAACTGGCCGGGCTGGCGCTGTTGGCCGGGGTACTGCTGATCGAGATCACTCTGGGCAAGGCCCTGCGCGGCTTTGCCATGGTCTGGCTGGCAGTGCTGCTGGTGGGTTGGGGCTGGGGCTTGGCGGCGCTGCTGCAGCGCGGCCGGGCCGCACACAGCAACCCGCTCTCGCGCCGCCAGTTCCTGCGCGTCAGCGGCGCCGGGCTGGCCGCCGCGGCCCTGGGCAGCTGGGGGCTGGCGCAGCTCTTTAGCAGCCCCAAACGGCTGCCAGGGCGCAGCGCAGGGGCCGCCCAGGCGCTGGACCCCAATGACCCCTTTGGCAGCCAGTTCACCTCCGGGCCGGCCGCCTCGCCCTCGGCCGAAACGCTGGCCGGGCGCCCGGCGCCCGTGCCGGGCACGCGGCCAGAGCTGACCTCCACCGCGGATTTCTACCGCATCGACATTAACACCCTGGCGCCGCAGGTGGCCGAAAGCAGCTGGCGCGTGCAGGTGCACGGCCTGGTCAACCATCCGCGGCTGCTCAGCCTCAGCGATATCCGCAGCCTGCCAGCCCAAACCCAGATCCTGACCATGCAGTGCATTTCCAACCCGATTGGCGGCGACCTGACCTCTTCCAGCCGCTGGACCGGCGTGCCGCTGCCCTACCTGCTGGCCGAGGTCGGCCCGCAGGCCGGCGTGGTGGGCGCCCACATCACCGCCGCAGACGGCTTTGATGAATTCGTGACCCTGGAGGATCTGCAGGACGAGCGCTGCATGCTGGTCTACGCCATGAACGATGAGCCGCTACCTTCTGAGCATGGCTACCCGCTGCGCATCTACATCCCCAACCGCTACGGCATGAAGCAACCCAAGTGGATCACCAGCATCGAATTCGTGTCCGAGCGCGTAGACGGGTACTGGGTGCGCCGCGGTTGGGACCGAGAGGCCATCCCGCACACCGTCTCGGTGGTGGACACGGTGATGGTCGAACCAGGCGAAGGCGCCGAGGGCATGGTCTATACCGGCGGCATTGCCTGGGCGGGGGCGCGCGGCATCAGCAAGGTGGAAGTGCAAGTGGACAGCCAGGGCTGGCAGGCCGCCGAACTGATCCAGCCGGAATTGAGCCCGTTAAATTGGACGTTATGGAAGTATGGCTGGCCTTACGAGCGCGGCCGGCACACCATCAGCGTGCGCGCCTACGACGGTAGCGGCCAATTGCAAGACCTGACGCCGCGCGACACGATCCCCAGCGGGGCCACCGGCATTCATTCGGCCACGGTCGATCTATAAAATTCATTCAGGAACTGGCAAAGAGTGGCATAAGCTGGCGGGCCACTTGGTGGACCTGGTCGTAGCCCACCGGCTTGTAGAGCGTGCTGTCCACCTGGCCTGCAAAGCGCTGGGCGCCGGCCTCGTCGCCGGTGACCAACATTACGCGGGTGTGCGCCAGGCGGGACTGGCTGCGGATCTGGCGCAGGAGCACGCCGCCATCCAGGGCGGGCAGGTGCAGGTCCAGCAAGATCAGATCGGGCGCGGTGAACATCAGGCTGACTTGAGCCTTATGACCATTATCCAGAACTTCGGTTTGATAGCCGGCGTCTTGCAGGGCGATCCTGAACAATCCGGCGACTTGCGGGTCGTCTTCGACGACCAGGGCGTACGGGCTGGCCATCTTGCTTCTCCTGAGTGCGAACGGCGCAGATAACGGTATAAACACACAAAACCCGCAAAAGGTGCGCGTGACAGAGTCGGTTGACTCCTTTCAAAGGGGTATGGTATGATGCGGCCCGCCCATATAAGCACCAAGTGGCAAGGAGAATATACAGATTAGTACATCCGATTACCGGGTAAATAGAGCCATCCGGGCAAAAGAAGTCCGTCTGATCGACGGTGACGGCGAGAACCGCGGTGTGGTTTCCATTGAGGAAGCCCTGCGCATCGCCGAAGCCGCAGGTCTGGACTTGGTGGAGGTTGCCGCCAATTCGAAACCTCCGGTTTGCCGGGTAGTCAATTACGGCAAGTTCACCTACGAGCGCACCAAGAAGGAGCGCGAGGCCCGCAAGGCGCAGAAGAAGATCGAGATCAAAGAGATCCGTCTGCGCCCCAAGACCACCGAACACCACCGCGGTTTCAAGACCAAGGCGGCCCGCGGTTGGTTGCTGGAAGGCAAAAAGGTGCGCGTGCGCATCCGTTTCCGCGGCCGTGAACGTGATTATCCTGAGATCGCTTTGCAAGACCTCAAGGAGATCGCCGCAGAATTGCAGGATGTCTCATTCATCGAGCAGGCCCCGGCCTTTGAAGGCCGCACACTGCTGATGGTGCTGGCCCCTAACGAAGGGGCTGCCAAAGCCGCCCAGGTGGAAAAACCTGAGGCCGAAGACACAAATCAAGCACAACCTGCCGAAGAACTTGAAGAAGCGGCAGAGTAGGAGTTTAGCGTGGCAGTTAAAAAGTTCCGAATGAAGACCCACAAGGCCACCGCCAAGCGCTTCCGCTTGACCGGTTCGGGCAAATTGGTGCGCACCAAGGGCGGCAAGAGCCACTTGCGCCGGCGCACTTCCTCCCGCACCGCGGCCCTGTTCAGTGAAATGATCCCCGTCAAGGGCAAGGGGTTCATCAAGCGCATCCGTCGCTTGGCGCCCTACATGCATAAGTACCGCGCCAACCCCAGCACCCACACGGCGAAGTAAGAGGCAATCATGGCAAGAGTAAAGACCGGTATCACCCGCCGCAAGCGGCACCAAAGAGTTCTGAAGGCCACCAAGGGCCAGTTCGGCTCGCGCTCCAAGCTGTTCAAGCGCGCTAACGAAGCGCTGTTGAAGAGCCTGTGGTACGCCTACCGCGACCGCCGCAACCGCAAACGCGACCTGCGCGGTTTGTGGATCACGCGCATCAATGCGGCCGCCCGCATCAACGGCACCACTTACAGCCGCCTGATGAGCGCTTTCAAGAAGACCAACATCGGCGTCAACCGCAAGATGCTGGCCGAGATCGCCGTGCACGACCCCAAGGCCTTCAGCGCCCTGGTGCAGCAAAGCAACTAGGCTGTCACCCTCAAAACAAAAGGCCCGCTACATAGCGGGCCTTGTTGTTTAAAGAGAGAAACGCAGCTCGTTGGGCTCATAACCCGAAGGTCGCAGGTTCGAGTACTGCACACCAACTCTGTGTCATCCTGAGCGAAGGATCCCTATAGTCTTTGCAAGTCAAGATGTTATCCGGTCCAAAATTCCGCCTGCCTCGGGTTTTTGAGTTATACCGAAGATCAGGATTGGTGGATTCCTCGCTGGTCAGCCCAGCGTCCTGGTGTAGTGCGAAGTACACGCTCGGAATGACCTGTTCGGATAGACACGCTTAGACTTACACCTGAAACTGCCCATCCTTATAAAACAGCTCGCCATCCACGCGGATCTCGCTGTCCTGGCGCATGTCGCAGATCATGTCCCAGTGCAGGGCGGATTGGTTCTTGCCGCCCGTCTCGGGGTAGCTGGCACCCACCGCCATGTGAATCGTGCCGCCCATCTTCTCATCGTACAAAATGCTTTTGGTAAAGCGGTCAATGCTGTAGTTGGTGCCAATCCCCAGCTCCCCCAGGAAGCGGGCGCCGGGGTCCTGGTCCAGCATCTTGATCAGATACTCCTCATTCTTTTCAGCAGAAACTTTGACCACTTTACCGTCCTTGAATTCCAGGCGGATGCCGTCCACCTCACGCCCCAGCCGAATGGCGGGGAAGGTATATTGCACCCAGCCGTTCACTGAATCCTCCACCGGACCGGTAAATATCTCTGAGCCGGGCATGTTGTGCTTGGCGGTGGAGTTGATGAAGGTGCGGCCCTCGATCGACATGCGCATGTCGATCGTCGGGCTGTGCATTTCCAGCATCTTCTTGCCTTCCAGCCATTTCACCAGGCGTGCCTGGTCAGCCTCGATCTCGTTCCAGATCTTGACCGGGTCGGGCTGGTCAGCCTTGCAGGCGCTGTAGACAAAGTCCTCATAAGCGCTCAGGTGCATATCAGCCTCCTGGGCGAAGGCGTTGCAGGGGAACTGGGTCAGCGTCCAGCGCAGCTCGCCGCTGGCGCTGCGCCGCATGTAAGCCTCCATCACTTCTTTGCGCGCCACCGAGCGGATCTTTTGCTTCTCGCTGTCCGCCGTGCTCAGGGTACGGGTGTTCTCAGTGGCGTCGATGCTGACAAACACGTCGGCCTGTTCGAACGGCATGCGCTCGAAGGGGGAAAGGAACTTGAGTTGCTCCCCGTTGGCCTCCTCAAGAAAGATCTGGCTGGTGCTGCCCAAGCCGTAGAGCACGCTGGGGTTGCCGCCCGCCCGCAGGGTGTACCGCAGGACCTCGCTGGTCAGCGCCTCGGCCACTGGATGGCCAAAAATGACCACCCAATCGCCGGGTTTGACCCCTACAGAGTATTCCACCAGGGTTTGGGCCAGTTTTTGCACGCGCGCATCCGCCATCAGAGCACCTCGGGTATTGCTAGAGTTTTCGGCATTCTAACACTGGCTGAATTAGAATGACTTGGTGATCAATTCCGCCCAAAACCCCAAAGTGCAGGAGACGCGCGCCTTGTTGCGCCAAACCAAGCGCCGCAAACAGGCCGGCGCCTTCGTGTTGGAGGGCGTGCGCCTGGCCAATGAAGCGCTGCTGTCCGGTTGGCCGCTGCGCCTGGCGCTGTACACCGAGGCGCTGGCCGCCGCCGAGCCGGGCTTGCTGCGCCAGCTGCGCTCCAAAGGCGCCAGCCTGGAGCTGGTTTCCGACGCGGTCATGGCCGCCGCAGCCGATACGCAGACGCCGCAAGGCATCTTGCTGCAGCTGGCCTGGCAGCCGCCTGCGCTGCCCGCCCAGCTGGACTTTGCCTTAGTGCTGGACGGCCTGGCTGACCCCGGCAACCTGGGCACGCTGCTGCGCAGCGCGGCCGCAGCCGGCTGCGGGGCGGTGCTGCTTGGCCCGGGCTGCGCCGACGCTTACGGCCCCAAGGCGCTGCGCGGCGGCATGGGCGCGCACTTCCGCCTACCAGTGCTCCCGCAAAGCTGGGGCGAGATCGGCGCTGTGCTGGCGCAGCACAAGCTGCAGGCTGTGCTGACCGCTGCAGGCGAAGGCCCCGCTTATTACGCCGCTGACCTGCGCCAACCGGTTGCGCTCATCCTGGGCGGCGAGGCCCACGGGGCCAGCGCCGGGGCGCGTAACCTGGCCGGCCAGAGCCTGCACATCCCCATGCCCGGCGGCAGTGAATCGCTGAATGTCGCTATTGCCGGCAGCATTGTTTTGTTTGAAGTGGTGCGCCAAAGGCGCATCGCGTAGCGTAGGGCGCACGGCTGTGCGCCCCTAGAGTTTATCGAGCAGGGACAGCGACATTCAGCGCCGCCGGAAGCAGGGTGATTTCCACAGGGGTTTCACCGATCCAGTCGCCGTCGCCCTGCACCGCCAGGCCGCGCGGCTCCTCGATCACCAGAGTGCGTTTCACCGGAGCATGGTCCAGCCAGGGGTGGCGGAAATAGTTGCCGCGCAAAAAATTGTAGACCACCCAGAGATAGCGAACCCCGTTTTCCGCTTCCAGGTGGCACAGATCCATATGGCCGTCATCCGGGCGCACCTCGGGCCACCAGCGCAGGGCCTTATACCCCAGGCTGGCGGAGTTGAGCGCCATCAGGTCGCTGGCGCGCAGGCGCACCTGGCGGCCATCGGCACGCACCACGAATTCTGCAGGGTGCATGGCAAAGAAATTGAGCAGCAAGCTGACCAGGTAGGAGCTTTTGCCAAAGACGCGTTTGCGCCAGGGGCCGGTCTCGCGCATGGCGCGGGCGCTCATCCCGGCGCTGACGGAGAGCAGATAGGCGCGGCCATCCACCTGCAGCAGGTCTAGCCGGCGCACGGCGAAGTCGCCTGCCAGCATGGCAGCTGCCTCGTCCAGGTCCAGCGGCAGGTCCAGCTCGCGCGCCATCACGTTGCCGGTACCCATCGGCAGCACGCCCACTGTCGGGCCGCCGGAGGGCAGCGCCGTGGCAATGTCGGAAAGCGTTCCGTCGCCGCCCGCCGCGATGATCAGGCGCACACCGCGCTCCAGCCAAGGCGCCAGGCGCTCTGCCAACTGCTGGCGGTGGCACTCCACATAGTCCACCTGGCGACCGGCAAAGTGCACCGCCATTAGGCGCGACAACGCCCCCGCATCGGCGGCGCTGGCGCCCGGGTTGTGGACAACCAGCACATCAGAAGTCGGGGGCGTTGGGCTTGGCAAGGGTGTTATTGGCGCTGGAGCTGGTAAATACCCCCGGCGCGATCCACGAGATATATCTCGCCGTGTTTATCACGACCAAATGAGGATATCAGAAAATTGGTGTCGTACAAGCGGGCATTTTGCCAGCTGCCGTCGGCATTGCGCAGCAAACCATAGATCTCGCCGCTGCAAAAATCCCCATAGACATACACGCCGCGCCATTCTTCCAGTTGATGGCCGCGATAAACATAGCCGCCAGTCACCGAGCAGCCCGAGCTGTGGTCGTATTCCGCCACCGGGAAAACAAAGTCGCCGCCCGCCGGGGGATTGCCTTGGTATCCGTGCGTGCCTTCATAGTAATTCCAGCCAAAATTGGCGCCGCCTGCGGAACCGCCAGGCAAGAAGTTGATCTCCTCCCAGGCGCCTTGGCCTACATCGCCAATATACAGGTCGCCAGTCGCCATATCAAAGCTGAAGCGCCAAGGGTTGCGCAGGCCATAAGCCCAGATCTCCGCCTGGCCGCCGCCGGCATTATCAGCCGGAATGGCATAGGGGTCGCCGTTGTCCACATCAATGCGTAGCAGCTTGCCCAGCAGCGTGTCCAACGCCTGGCCGGCGCCTAGTGGGTCGCCGCCCGAGCCGCCGTCGCCCAGGCCAATATACAAGTAGCCATCCAAGCCAAACTCCAAGTGGCCGCCGTTGTGATTGTCGTAGGGCTGGTCCACCTGCAGCAAGATCTTCTCGCTGCCAGCATCAGCCTGGTTGGCGTCGCTGCTGAAGCGCGAGATGACCGTGTCCCCGGAGCGGTCAGTGTAATTTACGTACAAGTAGCCGTTCTGCACATAATCGGGATGAAAAGCCAGTCCCAGCAAGCCCTGCTCGTTGGCCCGGCTGCCCACCCGGTCACGGATGTCCAGGAACAGGCTGGTTTCACCCTGCTCAGAAAGCGCCCAAATTTGGCCGGGCTGCTCCACCACGAACAGGCGCCCGCTCTGGTCTGCCGTCTCAGCCATGAACACCGGGCTGTCAAAACCGGTGGCCACCTGCACCCATCTGAACCCGTTGGGGTCGGGCAGCTGGCCGGCCTGGGTCAGACCTCCGTCGCTGGTCGACTGAACGGTCTGCGCAGGCGAGTCCGCCACCGCTTCGGTTTCGGGCCCCGCGGCCGGCGCCGCCGGCTGGCTGGTCACCACGGTCGGGGTGGGCCGGCTGCCGCAGGCAGCCAGTAGCAAGCCCAGAACCAAGAGGAGAGAAGGACTAGGCGTCCTTGTCATGGTAATCCGCGTCAATCACTTCCGGATCGGGCTTGGGGCGCGCCGCGCCGCTCTTGGGACTGGCTTCGTTCTCCAATTCGCTGCGGTGTTCGGCCACTACGTCCGGCGGGCACAGGTCCAGGAACAGAGTGTTGGCGATCCAGATCACCAGAGCATCGTCCACCAGCGGGATGGCCATATCCAGCGGGGAGACCAGATACAAGATCGAAAAGACCGGCAAGGCTTTGGCCAGCAGGCTCACCCGGCCGTCAGCCAGCAAGCGAGCGATCAGGCGGATTTGAATACCAAAACGGGCGAAGAAATCGCCATCAAATTTTGAAACATTGCGTCGTTTGGGGTCGGGCATAAGATTTCCTTCCATAGTTATTGTTAATAACGTATGCCGTGCGGGAAATTATACCTGCCGCCTTTGCCAGGCGGTACAATGGCCGCCATGCCCACGAACGCATCGTGGAAGGCTTATGCCGCCCTGTTTGTGGGCGTTCTTATTTTAAGCCTGTCCGCCATCCTGACTGCCATGGCCCAGGCCCCAGGGTCTGTGGTCAGCTTTTACCGGGTGCTGATCGGCAATCTGGTGCTGTTGCTGCCCTTCCTGGCCAGCTTCCGCAAAGACCGCCTGCGCCTCTCCGGCCGCGGGGTGTGGCTGGCGCTGCTGGCCGGCCTCTTCTTCGGCCTGGATCTGGCCGCTTGGGCGACTGCTATCCGCGCCGGCGGCGCCACGATCCCCACGCTGCTGGGCAACCTGGCCCCCATTTGGGTGGCTTTGGGCGCCTGGCTGATCTTCAAAGAGCAGCTCAACTGGAAGTTTTGGAGCGGCCTGGCGATTGCGCTGGCCGGGGTGCTGGTGGTGCTCAACCTCAGTTTCGAGAACGGCTTGCAGGCCACGCCCGGGGCGGGCTGGGGCCTGGTCTCAGCCGTGTTCTACGGCGCCTACTTGCTCACCACCCAAAAAGGTCGTGACCACCTCAACGCGCTGAGCTTCTTTTGGCTTAGCGCCCTGGGCTCGGCCATCTGTCTGCTGGTACTGGTCTTCCTGCTGGGCGACCCGCTGACCGGTTACCCGGCCAGCAGCATTTGGGCTTTCGTGGGCCTGGGTGTGGTGGTGCAGGGCGTGGGCTGGCTGCTGATTACGTTCACCCAGGGCTATCTGCCTGCCTCGGTGGTGGCGCCCACCTTGCTGATCCAGCCGGTGCTGACCGCCTTCCTGGCCGGCCCGCTGCTGGGCGAGCAGTTCTCAGCCCAGCAGTGGCTGGGCGGCGCGGCGGTGCTGCTCGGCATCATTGTCGTGTATCGCAGTCGCCTGGCTGCCCCTGCGGCCCAGCCTGCCTAGAAGGAGACGTATGTCCACATCCCCACAGACCGCCGGCAGCGGCGGCAAGCTCGACCCGGTGGGTCTGAGCAACCTGTTCGTCGTTTACATCGTATGGAGCAGCACCTACCTGGCCATTCGCCTGGCCGTGCAGGAAGGCGCCGGCTTCCCGCCCTTCACCATGGGGCTGATGCGCGCCGCCCTGGCCGCCGTCGTGCTGCTGGCCTGGGCCAAGCTGCGCCGGGAGCAGCTCAAGCCGACCCGCAGCGAGACGGTCACCCTGATCGTCTCCGGCCTGCTGCTCTGGCTGGGCGGCAATGGGTTGGTGACCTTTGCCGAACAGCGCACTGAGTCCGGCCTGGCCGCCTTGCTGGTGGCCGCCTCGCCGATTTGGGCCGCCATCATTGAAGCCATTGTGGACCGCAAATGGCCCTCGCGCAGTCTGGTGCTGGCCTTGCTGGCCGGCTTCATCGGCACCGGCCTGCTGGTGGTGCCGGAGCTGATGAGCGGCGTGGCCGCCGACACCGTAGCCAGCCTGGCGCTGGTCTTCGCCGCCATCGCCTGGGCGGGCGGGTCGGTGTTCCAGGCCCGCCGGCCGGTCTCGCTCAGCCCCGGCGCCAGCTCCGCCTACCAAATGGTTTTCGGCGCGCTGGGCTTCGCCCTGGTGGCCCTGCTGATGGGCGAACCGCGGCCCACGCCCACCCCGCAGGCCTGGTGGGCCTTCGGCTACCTGGTGGTGGTCGGCTCCATCTTCACCTTTACGGCTTATGTGACCGCCTTGCGGCGGCTGCCGACCCAGATCGTGATGACCTATGCGTACGTCAACCCGGTGCTGGCCGTGCTGCTGGGCAGCCTGGTGCTGAACGAGAAGATCACGCCCTGGATCATCTTCGGCAGCCTGTTCGTGCTGATCGGTGTGGCCGGCGTCTTTCAGGAGCGGCGCAAGCGCCAACAAAACGCAACCAAAGCGTAGAATATACGTATTAACTGGTGAGACAAGGAGTGTAAATGGACCAAGAACGTAGAGGCAATTTGTTCATCGGCGTTTTGCTAATTTTGGTCGGGGGTTGGTTCCTGGCCAGTCAGTTCTTCCCTGAAGTGGCTCAGCTGATCAATGTGCAGTTCAGCTGGCCGTGGTGGATCATTGGCGCCGGAGCGGCTTTTCTGCTTTTTAGCGTGCTGGGACGCACCCCGGCGCTGGCTGTACCGGCCAGCATTATTGCCGGCATTGGCGGCATACTGCTCTACCAGAACAACACGGGCGATTGGGCCAGCTGGGCCTACGCCTGGGCGCTGATCCCGGGCTTCGCCGGGGTGGGCAGCATGCTGATGAACTTCTTGCAGGGACGCTTTGGCGCGGGCTTGCGTGAGGGCCTCAGTGCGGTGCTCTTCAGCCTGCTGATCTTTGCCGTCTTCGGCAGTTTTATGGGCGGGCCGCGCATTTTGGGCCAGTTCTGGCCGGTGCTGCTCATCATCGGCGGCTTTTGGTTGCTGCTGGGCGGCCGGCTTAACTGGGACTAGCCCTCAGCCGTGGCTGACGAACGCACCTATCCTTGCCTGCCCTGCGCAGATATTGATGTATCCGTAGCTTTCTATGAGAGCCTGGGTTTCAAAAGAACCTACCGGCAACTGCGCCCGAACCCCTATGCGGTTGTAGCCCGCGAAGACCTCCACATCCATCTTTTCGGCATGGAAGGCTTCAACCCGGCGGATTCCTACGGCACCGTCATCGTCGTTGTGCCGGACCCGGACGCGCTGTACCAGGCTTTCGCCGCCGGGCTGCGCCAGCACTACGGCAAGCTGCCCGTGAAGGGTATCCCGCGCCTGCTGCGACCGCGCAAGAAATACGGTACCGTGCGCGGCTTCAGCCTGGTGGACCCGGGCGGCAACTGGCTGCGGGTTTCCAAACTGGGCGACGAAGAGTCACAACCAAGCCGGGAAGCAACCGCTCTAGCCCAGATCCTTGAGGTTGCCGCCCGTTTGGGGGATGCCCACGGAGACGAGGCCCAAGCGCTGAAAACCCTGGAGACAGGTTTGGCGCGTTATAAGGACGCCGCCGCGCCCGACCTGGCACGGGCCTACTTGTACAGAGCTGAGCTGGCCGTGCGCACCGACAACAGCGAACTGGCGCGCAGTTCCCTGGCCGCCGCTGAGCTGCTGTCGCTCAGCAAGGCCGAGCGGGCAGCCCTGGCCGAAGAATTCGCCCACATCAACGAATTGGTTCATCAATAGCGCCGCGTTCGGCCGTCCAAATTCCGGCGCGATATAATCATTCAAGTAGCTGGACTGGCGCAGTGAATAGCTGCGCCAGTTTTCAAACCCCGCCGTTGCCATGAACCTTCCGATCGACACCCTGGGCCGCCCACTGCACGACCTGCGCATTTCCGTCACGGACCGCTGCAATTTCCGCTGCACCTACTGCATGCCTAAAGAAGTCTTTGGGCGTGACTACCAGTTCCTGCCGCGTGAACAACTGCTGAGTTTCGAGGAGATCACGCGCCTTACCGGCATTTTCACCAGCCTGGGCGTGCGTAAGGTGCGCCTGACCGGCGGCGAACCGCTGATGCGCCGTGACCTGCCCGAACTGGTGCGCAAGCTGGGCGTAACGCCCGGGGTAGAGGACCTGGCCCTGACCACCAACGGCTCCTTCCCCGTAGAGAATATCGCCCGGCTCAAAGAAGCCGGTCTCAAGCGCATGACCGTCAGCCTGGATGCGCTGGACGAGGCGGTCTTCAAGGCCATGAACGACGTGGACTTCCCCGTGGCGGCGGTGCTGGACTGGATCGCGGCCAGTGCCGCGGCCGGGCTGGGGCCAGTCAAGGTCAATATGGTGGTCAAGCGCGGCGTCAACGACCAGGAGATCCTGCCCATGGCGCGCTACATGCGCCAGCACGGCCATATTCTGCGCCTGATCGAATTCATGGATGTGGGCAGCACCAACGGCTGGCGCATGGATGACGTCGTCAGCGCCAAGCAGATCTTCCAAACCATCCACGCCAAGCTGCCCCTGGAACCTTTGCAGCCCAACTACCGCGGTGAGGTAGCCGAGCGCTATCGCTACGCCGATGGCGCCGGCGAAGTCGGCATCATCGCCTCCGTCTCGCAGCCCTTCTGCGGCGACTGCACCCGGGCGCGTCTCTCCGCCGATGGCAAGCTGTTCACCTGCCTGTTCGCTGTGCAGGGCGCCGACCTGCGCCAGCTGCTGCGTGAGGGCGCCAGCGATGAAGAGTTGCGCACTGCCATCGCCGGGGTGTGGAGCCGCCGGACGGACCGTTATTCCGAGCTGCGCTCAAGGCAAAGCAAGAATCCTGTAAAAGTGGAGATGTCTTATATTGGCGGCTAAGTCCATCCCTGTCCTCGACCCCGAACGGATCACTACCGTGATCTTTGACCTGGACGATACGCTGCGCGAATCCGAACCGCGCGCCAACGAAATGGTGGCTCTGTTCCTGCGCAGCCAGGGACTGGAGCTGGATTGGCCACGCCGGCGGGCAGCCCAATTGTGGGAGCACCAGTACTGGGCCAACTCGCCGGAACTGCTGGCCGACGAGGCCCGCCTGGGCGACGACACTCCGGCTTTCTGGAGCCATTACAGCAGACTGCACCTGCTGGCCCTGGGCCTGGGCGAAGCGCAGGCCGAGAGCCTCGGCCCCAAGCTGCGCAGCTATATGCAGGCCAACTACCGCCCGCGCAACCTGTTGCGCCCGCACACCCTCGAGACCCTGGCGCAGCTGCGCGCCAGCGGCTTGACTCTCGGCGTACTGACCAACCGCAGCCGCACGGTTTATCATGAGATGCACACCTTGGGCTTGGACCTGTTCATGGACGCTTTTCTGACCGCCGGGCAGCTGGGCGCTTACAAACCCGAGAAGCAGGCTTTCCTGAATATGCTTGAGTTCATTGGGCGCCGGCCGGAAGAAGTTCTCTACGTGGGGGACAACTACTATGCCGATGTGCTCGGCCCGCACGCTGCTGGCATCCCCGCCGTGCTGGTCAACACCAAAGGGCTGTATGAGCCCAGCGCCGAATATGCGCTGATCGACTACCTCAACGAACTCGTGCCGCTCTTGCAGCGCCAGCCCGCCCGCTAAGCATGGCCACCCGTCTTGACCGCGACTTCTTCGCACAGCCCACGCTGGATGTAGCCCGGTGGCTGCTGGGCTGCGTCCTGGTGCACCAGGACGCAGACAGCGGCCGGCGTCTCTCCGGCCGGATCACCGAGACCGAGGCTTACTGCGGCGAGGGCGACCTGGGCTGCCACGCCAAGGCCGGGCGCACCCGGCGCACCGATCCACTCTACGGGCCGCCGGGGCACGCCTACGTTTACTTCACCTACGGCAACCACTGGCTGTTCAACTGCGTCACGCGACCGGAAGGGCAGCCCGAAGCGGTTTTGGTGCGCGCCATTCAGCCGCTGGAAGGGTTAGAAGTGGTAGCCCAACGTCGTTTCGGCCAACCCGAAAAACGCTGGACCGACGGGCCGGGCAAACTGACCAAAGCGCTGGGGATCGACGGCCGCCACAACCGGACAGACCTGACCGCCAGCAAAGCTATAATATTTATCGAAGCTGGGGCAACCGTGCCGGAAGCCCAAGTGGCCCGCAGTGCCCGCATCGGCCTGTATTCGGTGCCGGAGCCCTGGAAGAGCATTCCCTGGCGCTTCCTGGCTGAGATTACGACATTCTGAGGAGATGAATATGACCAAATTACTGGAAGGCAAGAAAGCCCTGGTCTTTGGCGTAGCCAACGACCGCTCCATCGCCTGGGGCGTGGTCAAGGCCCTGCACGAGCACGGCGCTGAGATCGGCATCAGCTACGCGGGCGAGGTACTCAAGAAGCGCGCCGAACCGCTGGCCGAATCGATCGGCTGCACCTTTGTCGAAGAGTGCGACGTGACCAAGGATGAAGACATTGCCAGCGTGGCCGAGAAAGCCAAAAAAGCCTTCGGCCAGATCGACATCCTGGTGCACGCCATCGCCTTCGCCAACCGTGAGGAACTGGGCGGCTACTACTACAACACCTCGCGGGCCGGCTTCCACACCGCCATGGACATTTCGGTTTACTCGTTCACGGCCCTGGCGGCGGCCTTCCAGCCCATCATCCGCCCCGGCGGCTCGCTGATGACCATGACCTACTACGGCTCGCAGAAGGCCGTGCCCAGCTACAACGTGATGGGCGTGGCCAAGGCCGCTCTGGAGGCTTCGGTGCGCTACCTGGCCCGCGACTTCGGCCCGCAGAAGATCCGCGTTAACGCCATCTCGGCCGGCCCCATCCGTACCCTGGCCGCCTCCGGCGTGGCCGGCTTCAAGAACCTGCACACCCGCTTCGCCGAAGTGGCCCCGCTGCGCGAAGGCGTGACGATCGAAGACGTGGGCAACGCCGCCTTATTCCTGGCCTCCGACCTTTCCGCCCGCACTACCGGCGACATCGTCTACGTCGACTCGGGCTTCAACATCATCGCCATTGGCGACGACGAGGCCAAAAGCGCCTGATGTTCCGCCGCAAGAACGCCTCGCCGGAAAAAGAAGCCGCGCCGCTGCCGCGCATCACCTCCGTGGTGGCGGACGGCGTCAGCCTGAGCGGCCGCCTGCACGGCGCCGGCGGCGTGCGCATTGAAGGCGCCTTTGACGGCGAGATCGAGCTGGACGGCTTGTTCGTCATCGGCCCCACCGGGCGGGTGACCTGCCCGCAGCTGCGCGCCCGGCATGTGATCATCGCCGGGGCGATGCGCGGCGACATCCTCGCCGAGCGGGTCGAGATCCGCGCCAACGGTCGCGTGTGGGGCAACGTCACCACCGCCTCCATGGCCACCGAAGAAGGCGCCTTCCTGCGCGGCCAGATCCAGATGGAAGAGAAAGTCGAGCTGCAGCTTCAGCCCCCGCCCGCAGCAGACGCGGCGCCTGCCGAGGAAGCCTCGCCAACCCCGGCGAATGGCGAGGCGCCCCAGGCGGAGGCGCCAGCCGAACCGGCTGCGCCGGAACCGCCGCCCGCAGAACCGCCCCCTGCCCCCGCGGAGGAGAAGAAGCCGGCGGGCAAGTTCAAGCGCAAGAAATAGCAAAAGAACGGCCTTTCGGCCGTTCTTTTTAAGCGCTTGTGCAGTGTAGTAGCTATTGAGAATAGACTACTTTCAGGAATCGACGAAGAAGAAGCCAGAGTAGCAATGCCTGATAGGCTAGTGCTATCGCAAGATATGCCCAGACATTCGCTTCACCCGATTCGAGTAACCAGTAAATCTTGAGTGGCCAAAATGGAGGCAGCACTCCGAAAGCCCAGTGCCAGTTAGAACTAACAAAGTAACTGAACATGGGCAGCATAAGCATGATAAAGCCGGCAGCCTTGACCAGGGCAAAACCCTGAACTTTGTTGGCGGCAAAGCCACCCAGGAACAACATCCAAAGCGGGGCGAGCAGCGCAGCAGCGAGTGCTACAACCAGCTGCTGCGCTATGCTTAAATTACCAAGACCGGCAATGGGAAAGGCAATCAGAGTAACCAACATCGAGAGAACCACCGGTAAGCTGATGCGGTAGGCGATATAGCTGCTGATCGAGAGCGGCGAAACCAAAAGTGCCTGCAGAGTTTGGCTGTCGCGCTCATCCAGCACCAAAAATCCAAGCGCCAGGCCAACAAAGGCACTGGAGAGCATCACGAAAAAGTAGCTCATCGCCAAGAAGTAAAAAGGCTCGATGTCGAATCCTGCTCTTTCTAAAAATTGTGCACGAATCCACGGTATTACAAAGCGGAAAAGCAAGGCAAAAACCACGGGCATGACAGCAATGTATGACAGCATGCTGTCACGACGAATCCCGCGTAAGTCCACAGGTCCGAGAGAGCGGAGGGCTTTGAAGGCGTTCGTTTTACTTCACTCCTTCCCGGCGGATGACAAAGCGCCTAAAAACACGCAACGCGGCATAGAGCAATAAAGCCGACCAGGCCGCGCCATATCCAATACCAAAGATCAACTGCCATGCCGGAATCTCACTGAACGCGCCGCGCAAAACAATAAGTGGAGCTTGTAACGGGTGCAGCCAGAACAACCAATGGTCAGAGACTCCGGCAGCATAGAGAATTGGGGGCAAAGAGGCCAGCACCCAGAGCACTGAAGGAAAGATAAATTCATTCAGTGAGTCATAGGCGGCTACAGCAATGAAACCAGACAAGCTGTAGATTGCGGCCGTTATCAGCACACCCAGAACAAACAGCAGCCAGTTAAACGCCAAACCCGAGAGCAGTACCACGATGATAGCGGTTTCCAATAGCGAGAGGAGCCCGAGCGTGAGTACTTTTGAAATCAGGTACTCCGCAGGGTGCAGCGGGGTGATGATTTGCGCTTCCATCGTGCCCTCTGCCTTTTCAAGAAGGACAAGTCCAGCCATGAAATAGAAAGTGGTGATCAGCAGGTTCCCAATGATCAGGATCGGCCATACATGCCGGTAGTCCGGGATGCTGAGGCGTGTAAGCGCAACCACAAGCACAACGGCAACAAAGACCACCGCATAATAAAAGCCATTGCGGATCTGCAGATGTAGATCCGTCTGCATTGTGGCAAACAAGCGGTTCACGACAGATCTCTGCCGGTTACTTCGATGAAGATACTTTCCAGGGTGGCTTCGGTGGAGTGCATGGTTTGCACGCTGTGGTTGCGCAGCACATCCAAGAATTGCTGATTGGTCCCCAGGTCGCTCATGCTGAATTCTTTACTTGCAAGGGCTCCATTCTCCTCATACTCAACGCGTACATTGGCTGTGCCGTATTTGAGCTTAAGTGCCCGCGGCGAATCGATGAGCGCAATTCGGCCATCAACAATAAACGCCACGCGGTCGCAGAGTTCATCTGCCACGCTCATATCGTGTGTTGTGAGGAACACCGTCTTGCCGGCATCACGCTGCGCCATCACAATTTCCTTTATTCGGCGGGCATTTACCGGGTCCAGACCGGCAGTGGGTTCATCCATAAAAAGCAATTCGGGATTGTGAATAAGCGCACGCGCAACATTAAGTCGATGGCGCATGCCCTTGGAGTATTGCGAAACCAGCATCTTGCCGTCGTCGTTCAGATTTACCAGAGAGAGCAGTTCCTGTGGATCAAGCTTCTTGCCCTCATAGAGCGCGCCAAAGTAGCGTAAGTTTTCATGCCCGCTAAGTTTTAAATAAAGGTTGGGGATCTCAAATGACACGCCAATGCGTTCATACATATCGGACCCCCATGTGGTCAGATCGCGTCCGAAAACGGATACATGGCCAGAAAAATCACGTAACAGGCCCGTGAGAACCTTTTGGGTTGTCGATTTTCCAGCGCCGCTGGGGCCAAGGAAGCCAAACACCTCTCCAGGTCTCACCTCGAAAGATAAGCCTTGGATGGCTGGAGCCTTGACAGTCTTGTAGCTGTACGTAAGCGAATCTACTATGATCATGACTTGCTCGCCAATTTTCCGTAAAAGGGGTGAAAATTGTCCTTCGGTATTATATAATATCCGGCTTGTGCAGGCATATGCTTGCCGGAAAGCAGATCGAATTGCATGAATATCCAAGGATTGAAGCGCATCTTCTTCGGCAAGCCATTTCCGAATAGCCGAGAAGCACATGAGCGTTTAGACAAGGTTAGAGGTTTAGCCGTATTCGCTTCTGACCCTATTAGCTCCAATGCTTACGCGACTGAGGCAATCATGAGCGTATTAATTGTCCTAGGAAGTGGCGCTCTGCATATGACCCTACCCATAGGGATAAGTGTTGCCGGGCTGGTTTTACTTGTCATTTTCAGCTACATACAAACCATTTTGCACTACCCTGATGGGGGTGGAGCTTACACAGTTGCGAAAGATAATCTGGGAAAGTATCCTTCTTTAGCGGCTGGCGCCGCTCTGCTTACGGACTACATTCTCACGGTTTCTGTGTCCGTTTCTGCGGGAGTTCGAGCGGTTACCTCTGCTTTTCCAGAGTTGTTTGAATACCGGGTCTTGTTTGCTATTGGGGCAATCCTGTTTATTACTTGGATAAATCTGCGAGGAGTGCGTGAAAGCGGGACCGTTTTTGCTGTGCCTACGTATGCGTTTGTGGGTGGAGTTTGGGTGGTTATTGCTATTGGGTTGGTGCGCTATCTTGGCCTGTTTGGGGCAGCGCCCATCTCCCCATTCCATGAGCAGGTTGCAGCCACCGCTTCCGTAGAAGGGTTTGCTTATATTTGGCTCATTTTGCGCGCCTTTGCCGGTGGGTGTACAGCCTTGACCGGAATTGAGGCGATTAGTAATGGTGTGCAGGCTTTTAAATCGCCGGAATCAAAAAATGCGGCGCTAACCATGGTAGCTATGGGTATTATGGCGATGTCGCTCTTCTTGGGAATTACTTTTCTTGCCACACATCTTGAGTTAGTTCCCCACGAAGGGGAAAGTATTCTCTCGCAGTTGACTCGCCAAGTCACAGGCAATGGCATTCTTTATTACTGGGTGCAAGCCTTCACCGCGCTTATTTTGCTTTTAGCTGCCAATACTGGATATCAGGACTTTCCTCGGCTTGGTTCCTTCTTGGCTCGTGACGGCTTCTTGCCCCGCTGGCTACAAAACCGCGGGGATCGCTTGGTGTTTAACTCTGGTATTTATGTCCTTGCTATTTTTTCATCAATAATTGTTATTGCCTTTCAGGCAGATGAGATCGCGATGCTGCCCCTCTACGCGCTGGGCGTAATGTTTAGCTTTAGTGTCTCGCAAATAGGCATGTTTCGGCTAATGGGGCGTATTCGCCATTTGAAACCGGGGCAAAAGCTACAAACTTTAGTCACAGAGATCCACTATGAAGCCAACGCCACCTGGAAACAAGCGTTAAACGCCTTTGGGGCCGTTGTCACGTTTGTTGTGTTTCTGATTCTGGTGGCAACAAAGTTCGTAGAAGGCGCGTGGATCGTGATGCTAATGATTCCACTCATTATGCTCTTGTTCTATTTGGTAGACAGACACTACAAGCATCTCGCCCAACACCTAAGCACTCAAGGTCTTTCTATACGGCAACTTCCCAAAGTGGCTAACGTGGTTATCGTGCCCGTGGCAGATATCCACCACGGTAGCTTGTTGGCGATACAGTATGCAAAGCGCCTTTCTCGCGATGTCCGCGTTGTTTCCATAATCACCAATTCGCAGGTCGAAGAGCATATTAGAGAGCGATGGAAGCGCTTTTCCGCAATCACCAAAGATGTCGAATTAGTTTTAATCAACTATGATTACCGTGACATCTTTGAACCATTGGAAAAATACATAACCAAGGTCAATAATGAAGAATTTCCCGAGAAGCTTACAACAGTAGTGATCCCAGAATTCGTAACTGAGAACTGGTTGGTGCGTTTCCTTCACAGTGGAACAGCGGATCGCTTAAAAGCCCGATTAGTGGCTCAAAGGGATATCGTTATAATCGATGTGCCCTATCACGCTGAAGCGCCGCTATAGTTAAGGCGTCTACGGCGGCCCAAATGGAAGAGAAGCCCACGTAAGCATAGCCTCCGCCATCCATCGTCATGAAATTCCTTTTTGCCCAAATTCCGCACCTGCTGACTGAAAGGTCAAACCGTGTGAATGCAGTGGGCTTGCTGCGATTTTTTCTTGTGTTGGTGATCATGATCACCGCCTACAGCGTCATCTTCCATTTCATCATGGAATATGAAGGCAGGTCGCAGACCTGGGTGACCGGCTTTTATTGGACACTGACGGTGATGTCCACTCTCGGTTTTGGCGACATCATTTTCCAATCTGATTTGGGCAAGATCTTTTCTGTCGTTGTTCTGCTGAGTGGGATCGTCTTCCTGCTAATTTTGTTGCCTTTCACGTTCATTGAGCTCTTCTACGAGCCCTGGATGCGCGCTCAGCAGGCCGCCCGTGCTCCTACTAGCCTGCCAGCCAAAACTTCCGGACATATTATCCTCACCCACTTCGACCCTGTGACCAAGTCGTTCATCCGCAGGTTGGAGCAATATGGCTTCCCCTATGTCTTGCTGGTCGCCAGCCTCCAGGAGGCGCTGGATCTGCATAACCAAGGGTATAAGATTATGAGGGGATATCTGGACAATCCCAAGACCTACGATTTTGCGCAAGCTCATCAGGCTCGCCTGGTTGTGGCCACAGCCAGCGATCAGGTTAATGCAAACATTGTCTCCACGGTACGCGAGGTCTCAGAGACCGTTCCCGTTATTTCAACGGCCAACTTCCACGCCTCAGTCGATATTTTGGAGTTGGCCGGCAGTACGCATGTCTTGGAGTTGGGCGAAATGATGGGGCAGGCCTTGGCCCGGCGCGTGCTCGACAACGAGCGCCTCACCCACCCAATCGGTCAATTTGGCGAGCTAATCATTGCTGAGGCCATGGTGCGCAATACCTCGCTCGTCGGCCAAACCCTCAAAGAAAGCCGCCTGCGCGAGCTGGCCGGAATCAATGTCCTTGGCATCTGGCAGGATGGTGTCTTTCAGCCCACCCAGCCCGAGACAGCCATCGCCGAGGATACCGTCCTGGTCATCGCGGGCTCTGAGGATCAGATCGCTCAGTACAACCGGGTGTTCTTCCAGACTACCAACCCGCTGGATGGCCCTGTCGTGATTATTGGCGGCGGCCGGGTTGGCCGTGCAGCTGCCCAGGCGCTGGCCGCCCGCAACATGGATTACCGTATCATTGAGAAGGATCCGGCGCGTATTCGCAACTCGCAGAAGTACATTTTAGGAGACGCGGCTGAAATCGAATTGCTGGTCGAAGCTGGCATTCATCAAACCCCCGCGGTGATCATCACCACCCACGATGACGACATGAACATTTACTTGACAATCTATTGCCGCCGGTTGCGCCCGGATGTTCAAATTGTCTCCCGCGCCAATCTGGAACGCAACGACGCCACATTACACCGCGCGGGCGCCGATTTCGTCCTCTCCTATGCTTCCACAGGCGCCAACACGATGATTAACTTGATCAGCCGCGAAAATATTTTGATGGTCGCGGAGGGTCTGGATATCTTTGAAGTAGATACACCTGATTCACTGGTCGGCAAAACCTTGGCAGAGACAGATATTCGCCGCAAGACCGGTTGTACCGTGGTCGGCCTGCAACAGGATGGTCGACTGCACACAACACCAGACCCTTTCCGCCCACTGCAAGACAACGACCATTTGGTGCTGATAGGTTCGCCCGAGGCTGAAAAACGCTTCCGCAAACTTTACGGACGCTGAGCAGTTGCCGAAGCAAAAAGAAAAAGCTATTCCTCTTTCTGCGCCCGGATCAGCAGCAGCGGGCGGTCCACTTTGTGTAGCACGCCACTGGTCACAGAGCCATAAAAGACGCGTTCCAGGCCAGTACGGCCGTGGCTGCTCATCGCGATCAGATCCACGTTCTCTTCTTCGGAAGCCGAAACAATGGCATTGACCGGGTCGCCGCGGCGCACCAGATTCTCCGTCTTGATCTTGTGCTTGGCCAGGCGGGCCGCCTGGGTCTGCAGGTACTTGTCTGCATCCTGCTCGGCCTCCTGCAGGCTCTGCCAGTACAGCTCCAATTCCTGCGGCGCGGGAGCCATGCCCATACTCATGCCCGGGGTGAAGGGCACCAGGCCGGGGTCCACTACATACAACAGGATCACCGTGGCAGCTTCTTTCGCAGCCAGGTCCTCTACGTGCGGCAGAATGCGCTCAGCGCGCTTCGAACCGTCCAGGGGCACCAAAATTCGTTTGTACATCGTCAGCCCTCCTTCTCTGGGTTGGGTCACTTAAGCTAACGCCGTAGATCCAACCGGCGTTATTAGTGCTTGCCGCGGCGGCCCTCATCTTCGTATATTGAGACCCAGGCCACGATCTCGCCGATCTCAAAGGCTTCGCTGGCCTGCCAACGGCGCAGGTCCGGATAGCCGCGGTCCGAGCGCGAGGAACTCTCGCCAGCCAGCCCTTCCTGCACCATGGCGCGGATGCCTTCCAGGCGCGTATGCCAGCGGCCCATATTGGCCGGGGTCAGGTCCACCCAGCCCTGCTCAGCGGTCTCGGACTTGACCACCGGCCCGCGCAGCATGCGTTTGCCGTCCGGCAGCACGATCGGCAGCCCGATGGAAATGATCTTCTGGCGCAGGGCCGCATCCTGGTGGATCAGGGTCTCCAGCTTGGCCGCCATCGCCTGCGGCGTGTCGGCCAGGGCAGGCCCGAAGCTGCCGTAAACCTGCTTGAGCAGGAAAGCTTCGTAGAGCAGCTTGGACATGCGCGGCGGGCCAAGGATCTCAAAGGCCACCGACTCGCCGTGCTCGGCGCTCAGCTGGCGCAAACGCTCCAGCGCCGCTTCGCGCAGCGTGCCCGCCCGGAAGGTCGGGCCCATCACGGCGCTGTCCAGCGCGCCGACGATGTCCTTGCCGGTGTTGCCGCCCAGGACCTCACGCACCACATTGTGGGCAATCTCTTCCGGCGTGACGAATTCCATCTGGCCAAAGGCGGTGATGGCGGCGAAGTCGCCGGCGGCAAACAGGCCGTTCTCGCCGGTGTTGATGTAGACCTCTTCCAGCACGCCGCCGGTCTGGGTGCCAAACTGGCCCTGGGGAGCCAGGTTGGCCGGGTCGTCCAGGCTCACCGCCTGCTCGGGCGGGCAGTCATACAGCAGCACATCCTGCCCGCCGCGGCGGATGGGGCCGTAGCCGATCTCTTTCCAGGCGATCAGCGCCGAGGGTTTGACCTCTTTGACCACTTGTGGGCCGCCGGGGGTGCGCGCCATCAGGAAGGTCAGCAGGGTTTGCGCGCCGGCCAGGGCCGCTTTGGACATCAGCACCCGCGAGGGTTTCTCCTCGCCGTGCGTGTAGGGAATGTTGAGTCCCATGCCGCCGGTGCCACTGGTGCCCACTTTGATGTAGGCCTGCGTGCCGGCTTCCAGCATCGCGTCGTGCAGGACCTGCACATGGCGCACCAGCTGCGGAATGTACAAAGCGGAGAGCAGCTGCTCCACCTCGTCTGGCCAGTTGGTGGCCGCGTCTTGCGCGGCGATCAATTTGTTCAGCCTGCCCGCCGCGGCGTAAATGTTTTGGTAGGCCACCGCGGTGGAGGTGTTGATGCAGTCCACAATGATCTGGCTGGGGGCGCCATCCAGACCGGGCGTCTTGCCCAAAATGATCTGGTACAGCAGCGAGGCGGAGAGCACTTCAGGGGTCAGCTCGCCGACGATATCCGCCACCAGCTGTTTGCGTTTGGCCGGGTCGGCCATGATCGCCGCCCGGGAGGGGTTGTCCGTCAGCCACTCGGCCCGGACAAAAATGTCCCCCCATACGGCAAAGAATTTGGTCGGACTATTGGGAAATTCAGCTTTCAGCTCTGCAACGGCTTGCTCGGCTTCTTCCTTGCGCAGTGAGGTCACCAGCAGGCGGGCCGGGTCGTGCGCCAGCAATTCCCGGCACACCGCCCTGCCAACCAAGCCGAAACCTCCCAGTACGAGGGCATTCTTTCCGCGTATATCCATTCACACTCTCCATTTTGGGGTCGTTGGGCGCACGGCCGTGCGCCCAACCCAAGCATACCGCGATTGAAACCCCGCGCAAAGACGGAAAAAGCGGCGCACCAAATATCGGTACGCCGCTTGGCTGGGCGGCTGTTAGACCGCAACGGTCATCAGTTGGCTTGGCTGTCTGCCGCGCCCAAAGCTTCCTGGCTCCGATCGCTTCGCAGCAGTTTGTACAGCCGCAGCGAGGCATCCACCAGCAGGATCAGGAAAGTGATCACGAAGCTGATCATCACCGTCTGCTCCAGCACTCCCGCGCCGGCCCGGCCGCTAAGGTTGGCCGTGATGCGGCCCACCAGCGCCACAGAGCCGAAAGCAAAGACCACGTCTGCGCTGCGCAAAGCCTTGTTCCAGCGCCGGCGCACCAAAGCGATCAGGCCCACGACCAGTTCCCCGCACCACACAAGGGTGAACCAGGCTTTGTATGCGCCCAGCTGGCCCACAATCGCCGGGATGATGTCGAAGTCCGCCGGCACCTGGGCGAAGTCCAGCGCAGCAGGCGACCAATCCGGGAAGAAGTTGACCACGGCGATAAGCCCGGCCAGGAAGAGCAGCTCGAAGCCTTTTTCGAAGAGATTGACGCGCTGGGGGTCTGGCTGCACCTCCGGCAGGCTTTGCGGGTCCCAGTCGTCTTCGGCCAGGTTGATGTTGAGCACCCGCCGCTCGATCAGCGCAAAGATCAGGGTGATGATGCCGAAGGCGGTCAAGAGCGTGCTGAAGAAATTGCTCAGCACGTTCCCCGCACTGAAAGGCGTTTGCCCGCTGGTCACCAGCGCCGCGGCCAGGCCGATCAGGTGCAGGGCGGCGATGATCGTGCCCGCGACGCGCAGCACCATGGTGTAGTAGGGCATGCTTTGCGGGCCGATCAGATAGCTGTGGCTGCCGTAACTCAGGGCGATCACCTCCGGGCGGCCGAACTCGCGCAGCAGTTCGACCACGCCGTCTTGGTCTGTTTTCCAGTCCGCGTCCAGCCCGCGCGCCTCCAGGGCGTCCTGGATGGCGCTGCGCAGCTCCAGCTGCACATCGGCGCGGGTTTTGCTTGGCAGGTGCAACCCCACCGCCGCTAAATAGCGGTCGATCAACTTGGATGGTTTCATTGGTTCTCCCTAATACTTGGAACCCCGAGCGGATGATTGGCTTTGCCGCTCAACAGGCGATAGAGCTGCCAGCCTGACTCCAACAAAGCAATGCCCAATAGGATCCACAAAGCGAATTTGGCAATGCCATCCACGATGGCGAGCTTGGCGATGACCGCATTCTGCACGATGGTGTAGAGCACATAGATGGAAGCCAGCGAAAGTGCGAATTCGGCCAGGCGCAGGCGGCGCGTCCAGCGCCCGGCCCGGTAGACCAGCGCCTTCAGCGCCACTTCGCTTACCCACAGCGCGCTGAGCCAGGGCACATAAGTCAGGAACTGGTCGCTGAGTATGGGCACTACACCAATCCCGTCATCGTGCCAACTGACGATACCGATCCAGTGCGGCACGAAGTTGAAGACCAGCAGCGCCGCGATGGTGAAGAAGATGCCCACCAGCAGTTCCGTGCGGTTGATGCGGTCGGGATCCTTCACCGCCGGCAGCTTGTGCGGGTCCCAGCCGGCCCCGGTTTTGGCCGGCTTGATCCAGCCCAGGCCCTCGAGCAGGTAAAACACGAAAGCCACCACGCCGAAGTTGAGCAGCATGGTCTCGATATAGGAGCCAAGGAACCCAGCCAGC
Source organism: Anaerolineales bacterium (assembly GCA_026129305.1). GTDB lineage: Bacteria > Chloroflexota > Anaerolineae > Anaerolineales > UBA11579 > JAMCZK01. Next base: position 6,698 of record JAHCII010000006.1, on the reverse strand, counting down.
TCGGTGAGGTCCAGGCCGCCCTGGTTGAGGCGCAGGCCCAGCCCTACCAGAAAGACGACAGTCACCACCGCCGCCGCGATCCCGTAACTGAGCCGGAAGGCGGGGAAGGCCAGCGGGCTGATCAGGAACTGCTCGGTATGGTAGCGGGCGGCCAGTTCCTCGGGGTGGCCGTATTCCTTCAGCAGCTCGGCCACGCCGGCGGCGTCGGCCGGGTTGTCCGCCTCCAGGCCGCGGGCGGCCAGCTCGTCCAGCAGCAAGCTGCGCAGCTCCAGCTGCACATCCGGCCGGCTGCGGCGCGGCAGGTGGGCGCCCACTTCGTGGATGTAGCGTTCAAGCAAATTCTGATCGTTCATTTCTTCTCTTCCTTCAACAGCCCGCCCAGCGCACGGCTGAGCGCCCCCCATTCTTTTGTCAGGTCTGCCAGCGCTTCACGCCCTTGCGGACTGATGCGGTAGTAGCGCCGCGGGCGGGCTTCGTCGGCCAGCTCCCACTCGCTTTCCAGCAGACCCTGCGCCTCCAGGCGGCGCAGCAGCGGGTACAAGGTGCCCTCGGGGATCTCCAAAGCCTGGCTGGCCAGCTGCTGCTTGAGCGAATAGCCATATTGCTTTTCGCTCAATTGACTGAGCACGGCCAGCACCAGCGCGCCGCGGCGCAGCTCCAGGCTGAGGTTCTCCAGCAAAGCGGGGTACTCCTCTTGTGTTACCATGTGGTGAATATTACTGTATTACACACAGTGTTGTCAATAGCAAATATCAAAGAGCGCAGGCAAATCGCCTGCGCTCTGGATGTCGGACTGCCCGGTCGCTTATTGCAGCAACTTCTTCATTTGCTTCTGGATGAAGCGCGTTGCGGCTCCGGGGTTCAGCCGGTAGAACAGGTTCATCATTTTCGAGTCATTGCCCACGAAGGCCTGGAACTTGTTCTTCTCCATGGCAGCGATGATCTGCTGCGCGGCGGAAGCGGCGCTGGTCATCGACATGCCCGAGGATTCGGCGCTGTCCGCCCCGGCCATGCGCACGCCGGAGTTCTTGGCGATGTCGGTGGCGATGGCGCCGGGGAAGATCACCGTCACGCCCACCTGGGTCTCCAGCAATTCGGCGTACAGTCCTTCGGTGAGCAGCTTGACCGCCGCCTTGGTGGCGCCGTATAGCGTCTGCCCGGGGAAGGGGAAGAAGCCGCCCATGCTGGAGACGTTGACGATGTGCGCCTCGGGCCGCTTGAGCAGCTCCGGCAGGAAGCTTTTGACCATATAGATCTGGCTGTAGAGGTTTACCTGCAGCACGCGTTCGATGTCTTTGTAATCCAGGTCATTGAAGGGCACGAAGGGTTGGATGATGCCGGCGTTGTTGATGATGCCGTCGGCAGCGCCGTGGGCGGCGATGACCTGGGCGGGCAGCGCTTCGACCTTGGCCTTGTCGCTCAGGTCGAGCACATGCGTGGAGACGCGCTCTTTGGCGGCGCCGGCCTGGGCCAGCGTCTCCTGCAAGCCGCTCTGGCTCACATCCACCGCCGCCACGCGGGCGCCTTGGTCGAGCAAGGCCAGCACCAGCGCCCGGCCGATACCGCTGCCGGCGCCGGTGACCACAATCACTTTGTCTTGTACTTTCATGGCTGTTCCTTATCAATAGAGGCCGTTTATTGCCCTCATTGTAGAGCGGCGGCCGCCGCCTGGGATGGGTCTATTGTCCTGTGATCAGCGCCTTCCAGCCGTGACCTCGCGCCATCTCGCGCAGGAAGCCGAAGAAGGCCGGCCACCAAATCAGGTCGTTGAACAGGATCACCCAGCTGAAGGCCAGCGGCAGCCGCCCGGCCGCCAGCGCCCAGGCGAAGCCCAGCGGGCCGAGCAGCTTGCCCAGCAGGCCTATGACGATGAGATGGCGGTGCCGCTCCGGGTCGCGGGCCGCCCACCAGTAGGCCGGCGTGTAGACCAGCACGAACATGCCGACTACCTGCCAGATCGCCGTGTCGGCCGGCGGCATGCCGATCCAACCGAACAGCGCCGCGGGGAACAGGATATTCAGCGCGCCCCAGAGCAGGTTGTACAACGCCGCAGCGTAGAACCAGGGGCGGTACTTATTTAGTGTCATCACGCGCCTCCTTAGTCAAGCTGTGCTACCCATCCCAGGCAAGCCCAGCTCAATCGGCAAACTTGGGCTAGCGACTCAGATATGTGAACTGTATTACAAAACCAACTTTGCATTATTGATTATGTATAATAAAATCCTGCGGGAGGAATATGAGATTAGTTAGCTTCACAATAAAGAATTATCGATCGGTCCAAGAACTTGAAGGTTTTACAACCTTTGACACAAACATTACCACTTTTATCGGTGGAAATGGCACCGGAAAATCAAACATCTTGCGCGCTCTTGCAAGTTTGAAAAAGCCTGCCTCAATCAGTGACGATGATTTCTATGCAGACCCTCTGCAAGATAAAGACTTAGTAATCAAAGCTCGATTTTTGTTCACTGAGGCGGACGCACCTATACTAGAAAACCTCGGTTTAGTTCCCAATGCCACTGAAGGCTTTGAGGTGTTTTGCTCAAAAGCTCGAGGACAAAAAGCAAAAATCGAGATTTCCTCAATTGGATCTGGTGAACCCGCATCGGTCGACCTTGAACTTATCCGCGGCCGAATAACAGAAATAAGGAATTTAGTTGACAAGACAGACTTAGGTTCTTTCCCTGACAAGGGACCAGAAAAGGAGAAGATCTTACAGCTAGTTGCCAAACTCGATGAAAAGGATTTCCAAGAAATCGAGAAATTAATTGAAGAATTAAAGGGACCTGGAGATTCACTCAGTGAAATCATTGCTGAACTCCCACAACAAATTAGCAATGTTGAGAAAAAATTAAAAATCAACACAGAGCAGATACTTGGAAATGCATTCGATAATTTAAGCATTGAGCTTTTGGATATAGCGGACTATGGTATTGAAAGTCAAGCGCCAGTAGCCTCTCTTAAAGAGAGAGAAGGCCATCCATTTCTGTATGACCTGTTAGAACTATCAGGCCAGACTGCCGACAGCTTCGAAACCGCGACTCATACAAGGCTAGTTGCAGTTCAGGATTCGGCGAGTGAAACTTTATCTACAAAAATCGGGAATGTGTGGAAAACACATAGGCTGGAGTTCATAGTTTATATCGATCGCGGAGACTTATTAACATTTAATGTCAGAAACCCTCAAGGGCGAGCAATCCGCCTTGAGGACTTAAGCGAAGGTGAAAAATGGTTTTTGCGATTCTATACCCGATTAGCCATTGCAGGCAAAAACAAACAAAACGTACTCTGGCTTTTTGATGAACCGGGACGGGATTTACATGCAAGATCGCAGATGGATTTAAAGTCGTTCTTTGAAGATATTTCTCGAGATTCACAAATAATTTACACTACACATCAACCAATGATGATGCCCTGGCAAAGGCTAGAAAGAATATATGTTGTAGAAAATGTGCAAGATGGCCCAAATAAAGAAAACGGCACAGTAGTCCATAAAAGATTTTGGAAAGACGAAGAATTATCCTCTCCATTGCGAGAAGCTTTGGCCTTGTTTGTTGGGGAGGAACTGCTTACAGGAAAAGAGCACGTTGTTGTTGAGGGGGTTTCTGATTATTTCTATCTGCAAGCTTGGTTGAAGTATTTTCAAAACAACTCAATTGCTAAAAAATGGTCAACGGATTTTTCGGAGCTAACTCGGAGCTTTATTCCTGTGGCGGGGATTGATAAAGTGCCACTATATTTGCTATTTCTAGGAAAAGAATCCAAGAACCAAGTGAACTGGGTAGCGATTGTTGATTCTGGACAAAAATATAGTGACCTGAAAAAGAAGTTATCAGGCTCAGGCTTAAGCACCTGGTCTAAAAAGGTTAAGAGTGTAAAAGAACTATCTCAACAGGGGGACACAGGAGATTTTGATATCGAGGATCTTTTCGAGGCAGACGAATACATAAACGAATTCAAGTCATACTATAGCCAATTTTGGCCCAATGTAGTGATACCTGACGACAATGAGTTAAACAAAATAAAAGCCAAAGGAAGTATAGCTAAACACATCCAGACACTCTTACAGGCAGTCAATCCAAAAATCGGAAATCCTCCTGAAGATATAACATTAGACAAGATTGGTATTGCCCAAATGGTTTACTTAAAACTATCAAGAACAAAATCAAAATCTTATTCAATACAAGCTGAGGGAAATTTCAACAAGGTCCTGACAGGCATTAATACTCTTTTCAAAGCATAGAAACCTGCTAAAGCAAACGTTCTCTAGCTAGCTCCCTTAACATCAGGCATATGTTCCGCTCAATTTCAACAACTTATGCTAACTTGGCTATCACTCAAGAATCAACCTATATAAGGGCAGCTAATCGCTTACCAGGGGGACCCGCATGTCCACAATTAATCTCAACGAAGACGCGCTCAACCAGCGCGCCGCGGCCGCGTTGGCCCAACTCATCCACTTCGGCCTCGCGACCGTGCCGCCGGATTCGCTGCCGGCTTCCTGGGCCGCTGGCTACCAGGCCGTCCGTGCCCAAACCGGCGGCGGCCTCTACGAGCGCCAGCAAGCTTTCCAGGAAGCCATCGCCGGCCTCCCCGATCGCGTCCATATGGAAATGGAAGTCGAAGATGCCCTCGACGAAATTGAGACCCGGCCCGAAGATCAACTGCGCATCTACTCCGCTTGGGAAACCCTCGAACCGCTGCCAGCGCAGGATTGGTGCGTGCAGGATGTCTTCACCCGTCCCAGCCTCAACCTGCTCGTTGGTGCGCCGGGCGCCAAGAAAACTTGGCTGGCTCTCGACCTCGCCGTCAGCGTCGCCTGCGGCCAAGACTGGCTGGGGCATTCGACTGCCTCCTCTGCTGTTGGGGCGCACGGCCGTGCGCCCGTACAATCGCCAACCCCGGTGCTCATCCTCGACCAGGAAGGCGGCCTCCAGCGCACTTGGGATCGCCTCGGTCGTACTCTCCGTGGCCACCAAGCCGCGTCGGAAACGTCTGTCTTCTTTGTTCCACCTGCTGGCTACAACTTCGCAGACCGCGCCGAAGTCGACGCCATTTCTGCTCGCGCCCGCTCCCTGAACGTCGGCCTCATCATCATTGACGCTCTCGCAAATGTCATGCCCGGCGTGGACGAAAACAACGTCCTCTCCATGCAGCCAGTCATCGCCAATCTCTCCCGCCTCGCCCGCGAAACCAATGCCGCCGTGCTGCTCATCCATCACACCAACAAGCGCGGCGTCTTCCGCGGCTCCAGCCTTATCGCTTCCGGTGTTGACCACATGCTCCTCGTCGAGTCGCAACCGGAAGAAGACCTCATTCGCCTTGCCACCCTCAAAGCCCGCGACATTGCCCCTGTATCCCTCACCGCCAAAGCCAACTTCGGCCAGTCACCAGATAACCAGCCAACCTTTCATCTCTCCCCGGCCCCACCCGGCGTTCAATCCCCCCGGCCCTTATCCACCACCGCCCAAAATCTCATCCAGCTGCTTTCGGACACGCCGCTCACCTTTCCCCAGCTCACCGCCGGCCTGGCCGACATCGCCCCCGGCACCGTCCGCAACGTCTTGCACCAACTGGTGCTCAGCGGTCATGTCCGCCGTGCCGATGGCGGCCGCCGCGGCCAGAAAGCCCTCTACCAACTCGCCGACCTCGTACTACCAGCTGAGGATCATCATAATGACGAATAAACAATCACCCCAGCAGATCAGTAATCCTGCTGTGAAGTTCTTTAGCCCGTGTTCTGGGGATTCTTCGCAGGCGTTGGCCCGGCTGCGCCCGGCCAACTGGCTCAGAATGACACGAGAGCCTTATCGTCATCCCTTACACAAAATTGCTGTAGGGGGCGAGGCATGCCTCGCCCTTACCCTGTCAAGCTAACCCCGTCGCGCAATGATAATAATTAATACTTCCCGCCAATTTCGTGTCGCCCTGAGCGCAGCGAAGGGCTTTCATGGCCCCAAATCCGCAACCCACCTCGCGTCATCCCTCCTGCATCTCCCTTTTTCTAACACGATTCTTGTATACCCTTCCAACCCGCTCCTATATAATCCTGCCAACGCCCCAACGCGTTTCTTTAAAGGTAGGTACTGATTATGATGAGATTTGACCGATTTACCGAGCGTGCCCAGGAAGCCGCACAGCGCGCCGCTGAGATCATCCAGCGCTATGGGCACAATCAGATCGACACCGAGCATATACTCCTGGCCCTCATCGAACAGCCCGAAGGCGTCGTCGGCCAGCTGCTGGAGATCCTCAAGATCGACGCCGAGTCGCTCAAAGAGCGCCTCGACTACATCCTGCGCACCAGCCCCAAAGCCAACATCTTCGGCGGCGGCGCGGGGCAGATCTTTATCACCCCGCGCGTCAAGCGCATCGTGGATATCGCCAACGAAGAGGCCAACAAGCTCAAGGATGAGTACATCTCCACCGAGCATATCTTCCTGGCCATCCTCAACGAGCGCAGCACCCCGGCCGCCCGCCTGCTGGAAGGCGCCGGCATCACGCGCGAGCGCGTGCTCGACGCGGTGCAGCAGTTGCGCGGCGGGCAGCGGGTCACCGACCCGCAGGCCGAGTCGCGCTACCGCACCCTGGAGAAATATTCCCGTGACCTGACCCAGGCGGCCCGCGAGGGCAAGCTGGACCCAGTCATCGGCCGTGATATGGAGATCCTGCGCGTGATCCAGATCCTCTCCCGGCGC
>JAHCII010000005.1 GCA_026129305.1 Anaerolineales bacterium | reverse complement strand
CCAGCGAGCTGGCTGCCTTCACGCAGTCGCTGGCGGCGCTGCGCGCGCTGCCCGAGGCCACACTGGCCTTGCTAAAAGCTAGCGCCAGCCCGCAGCTGGACTTGATGGACGCGCTGCGCATGGCTACCGGCACGCTGGGCCTCGATGCGCCCGCGGATGACACGGATGACTGGCTGGCCAAGCGCCTGCTTGCCACCTTCCCCACGATTGTGGCCGCGGCGTGGCGGCTGGCTAACGGCAAGGAGCCGATTGCGCCCGACGCCAGCCTGGGCCACGCAGCCAACTACCTCTACATGCTGGAGGGCAAGGCGCCCAGTGCGGCACGCGTGCGCGGGCTGGAGACCTACCTCAACACCGTGATCGACCACGGTTCGAACGCATCCACCTTCACGGCACGCGTGATCATGTCCACCGGTACGGATTTCGTCTCGGCCATCGTGGGCGCCATCGGCGCGCTCAAGGGCCCGCTGCACGGCGGCGCGCCCGGCCCGGCGCTGGACATGGTCTTCGAGATCGGCGAGGTCAGCCGCGCCGAAGAAGTGCTGCGCAAAAAGCTGGACGCCGGCGCGCGCCTGATGGGCTTCGGCCACCGTGTCTACAAGGTGCGTGACCCGCGTGCCGATGTGTTGGCCAAGGCGGCGCGTGAATTCTATGAAGCCGACGGTGATATGCAGCTGTACCATTTGGTGGAAGAGGTCGAGAAGATTGCTATCCGCGTGTTGGAGGAGCACAAACCCGGCCGCAACCTGCAAACCAACGTGGAGTTTTACACGGCGCTATTGCTGCACGGCCTGGGCTTCTCTGTGCCTTGTTTTACGCCTACCTTCGCCGTGGGCCGGGTGGGCGGCTGGCTGGCGCACTGCTTTGAGCAGCGCGAGAACGCCCGCATCATCCGCCCGCAATCGCAGTTCATCGGCGAGGAGGACCGGCCTTGGGTTGAGGTCAGCCAGCGTTAGAGGCTTACCCGACCTTTGGTGCAGAGCAGGTTGGTTTGCTTGGTTAGCTTGCGCTCACAAGCAGCCTGCAATTCGTTGTACGAGTTGATAGGTGTAAGAGTTTTTCCTCTTTCGTCTATTTCGTTTAGCTTGAAGCCATGTTCAAGCAGTAAATCATAATAACCCCTCGGATCTGCCCCAAGATCCTGGATGGCTTCGGGCCAAAATTCGCTGAGAAGTAAGACGGTAGGGCTCTTCGACAAGGTAGCTTGCATGCCTTGTACAGCTGAGTACTCGGCGCCTTGAATATCCAACTTGACTACGTCCACAGTGAGCTCTGAAGAGCCAATCAGCGAATCTATCTTCGCGGTGCGTATCTTTATGCTTGCTTCCTGGTGTTCAGATCCTGACTTGATGCGATGATCCAGGTTTGAGAATGGGTCGCGCGCCAAGTACGTCTCGCCATCTTTGTTGGAGACGGCCAAAGGATGCAGAACCACATTTTGGTATCCATTGAGTTCCAGATTCTTCTCTAACAACTTGAACGCATTGCTTTCAGGTTCGAAGGCGTGCACCACACCACTTCCGCCCACGCGCTTTGCAAATAAGAGGGTGTAATAACCAATGTTTGCACCGATGTCCAGAACCGTTTGCCCGGGTTTCACATAGTTCTGGATCAAAGCGGTTTCAAATGGCTCATAGATTCCATTGGTCGAGAGACCCATAGAATCCTGATCGTCCAAGAACATGACGTGTCCAAGCACAATTGCCTGCTTGCGTACCAGGGTGCGATTCACGGATTTATATACTCTATTGACCCAGGGGAAATATTTTCTTAGCCCGTAACCGCTAAACAACCTGGTAAATCTGTAAAACAGTTTGTACAGCAATGCTGGCGCCTCCCGAATGACAAACTTGATTTTAAAGGACTCTATTATTGGCTTAGATTATGTGCGTGAATATAATCGACTTGTGAACCCATCGCACCCGTCCCATGACCGCAGGCTTGCAACAGGAGCAGCGGTTAATCTAGCGGGGAAGCTCTTTGGGCGCGGCGTGCATATCTTGACACAGATTTTGTTGGCGCGCTGGCTTGGCCCCGCGGTTTTTGGTTTGTACGCGATAGGGTGGAACTTCCTTCGGTTAGGCAGTTCTATCCTTCCCATGGGGATTGATATTGCTGCCCTACAGATTGGGGCGGCAATCCCCACCAAAGACAAAAATCAAACATCCACTTTGGTAATTACAGCCATCTGGATTACCACCATCCTCGCGCTATTTTCGAGTCTGGCAGTGTTTATAGGAGCGGATTGGCTGGCAGCTGTTTATCAAAAACCTGAATTGGGACAGGTATTGCGCCTGATGAGTTTGGCGCTTTTCTTGGCAATTTTGCTTCGGGTTGGGGCATACCTGACGCGCATTTCTCTGCGGATGGAGTCTGGGATTATTGCCGAAGAGATCTTGCAGCCGCTTGGCAACCTGCTGGTAGTGCTTGTCTTAGCATTGACCGGTATTGAGCTATTGGGCGCAATTTGGGCAACCACCGCCTCACTTGCTTTGGGAGCCGTCTATCTGGCCGTGAAGATTAAGAATACGTATGCCGAAGCTTGGTCGTCTCGAAGCTTTGACCGGCAGGTTGCGCGAAATTTGTGGAAAGTGGCGAGGCCAATTGCCGTGGCGGCGGTTTTTTCAACCCTGGTGTTGTTAACCGACAGGCTCTTTGTGGGTTTCTATAGGTCGGAGGTTGAGGCGGGGATCTTTCAGGCAGCGTCGTTGTTCTCGGTGTTTTTTGTAACTGTGCTAAGCGCCCTGAAGACAATTGTTGCGCCCATCTTTTCTGCTACTTTTGCCTCGGGCGATCGCAATAGGCTGCGGGAGACGTTTGTAACCAGTACGCGCTGGGGACTGTATCTGAGTATTCCCCTCTTGGTGCCGTTGCTCTTCATCCCTGGAAAAGTGCTCGAGGCAACCTATGGCAGCCTATATGCAGATGGTGCAGCCGCTCTTTGTATTTTGACAGTGGCGCAGCTTGCGAACTTGCTTTCAGGCCCTGTGGAATATGTTTTGGTAATGACCGAAAATCCGCGTGATTGGCTGAAGATTTCGGCGCTTACATTTATTGTAAACATTGCGGGCAATGTCTGGCTGGTCCCTGAACTCGGACTGGTTGGAGCCGCCTTGGCAACACTGATTTCATTTTTGTTGATGTCACTCATCAGCTTACTGGTAGTGTGGCGCCGGCTGGCTATCTTTCCGATTGACGGCAGCTATTGGAAGGGCTTCTTGGCCGCGACCAGCGCGGCGGGCATCATTTTGCTCGTCGGCCGACTAAACCTGGGTGGAGCTTTGATTGAAGTTGCCCTAACCGCCGGGTTGGGGTTTGCGGGTTTTGCTGTCGTTTTGTGGCGTTTGGGAATGGAGGCGGTTGATCGAGAGATGCTGGCTATGGTCTTGAGCCGCCTGAAAGTATGAACGGCCGTTTGGCGAATACGCCAATCAGCCTTGAGCGTATCCTCCAGGCGGCTACTCGTCGCTTTGGAGACCTGCCGCACGCCGCCGCTTGGGCACTCAGTGCTGAGGCGCGCACCAATCGACAGCGCATCGAGGAGGTGCACAATAAGCACGTAGGCGAACGTTGCGTGTTGCTGGCGAATGGGCCTAGTCTTGCAAGAACAGATCTCGCAGGCACCAAGGGCGAGATCACAATGGGCATGAACCGCATTTATTTGAATTTTGACCGGATGGGCTTTGCGACTTCTTATTATGTAGCGATTAACGAGCTCGTACTGCGGCAATTTGGCCATGAAATCGCAAACCTAAGCATGCCCAGGTTTCTGAACTGGAATATGCGCTCGCGCTTTTCGCCGAGCACTTCTCACGATGATTTTTATTTTCTTCGCCTTAAGTTTGGCTTGCACGATGCTTTTTCGGCCAACTTGTTGCGGCCCCTTGATAGTAGCGGCACTGTGACCTTTGTGGCATTGCAATTGGCCTACTATATGGGGTTTAAACAAGTCATCCTGGTTGGTTTGGATCACCGCTTCAGCAGCCAGGGTGAACCCAACAAGACAGAACAGCGAAAGCACGCCAAAGATGCCGACCATTTTCACCCCAACTATTTCCCTGCTGGGAGCTTGTGGCAGTTGCCGGATCTGCATCGTTCGGAGCTGGGCTATCAGTTGGCCCGAGAAGCTTTTGAAGCGGACGGCCGCGAAATTTTGGATGCCACGATTGACGGGGCTTGCCGTGTCTTCCCCAAAGTGGATTTAGACAAAATTTTATGAAAGCTAACAAGCTGAACCTATTGGGGATCTCGGTGAACGCCATTGACCTGCCCGCGACGCTGGAGCGCATGGCGGCCGGCATCGCCGCGGGGTTAGGCGGTCTGGTGTTGCTGGCCCCGGCCCATAACCTGATGGCCGCCTGGCGTGAGCCCGCCTTGCGCGCCATATTCAACGCTGCTGCGCTGGTCGTGCCGGATGGCATGGGCACGGTGTGGTTCTTGCGCGGGCTAGGCGCCTATGCTGGCCGGGTCTACGGCCCGGACCTGCTGCGGGCCGCCTGCCAACACGGCCTGGACGCTGGTTGGCGGCATGCCTTGCTGGGCGGCTCCCCGCAGGTCAGCCAGGCGCTGGTTGCCAGGCTGCAGGCGGACTACCCCGGCTTGCAGATCGTCGCCGCGCTCAGCCCGCCGTTTGGTGAGCTGGCGCCTGGGGCTGAGGAACAGCTCCTGGCGCAGCTGAATGCCAGCCAGGCGGATATTGTTTGGGTGGCGCTGGGCAGCCCGCGCCAGGAGCGCTGGATGGCCGCCGTCCAACCGCGGCTGCAAGCCAGCTGGCTGGTCGGCGTGGGGGCGGCCTTCGACTTCCTGAGCGGGGCCAAACCACAGGCGCCAATCTGGGTGCAGCGCGCCGGCTTGGAATGGCTCTTCCGCCTGCTCAGCGAGCCGCGCCGTTTGTGGCGGCGCTATGCCGAATACCCCTTGTTTGTCTGTCTGGCGCTAGGCCAGAAGCTGGGCCTTTTGCGCTTTGAGGAGCCTGCCTGATGCTGCGCCGCTTTTCAGTCAACTTCGCCCTGTTTTCGATGGCGCTGGATGCACTATTGGTGGCTGTGGCTTTGTTCGCGGCGGAGCAGTTACGCCCGGCGCTCAGCGGGTTGGGTTTTGCCCAGCCGCTGGCGGAGGGCGATGTGCTTGTGCCCGACCTGTTGTATCTTGCTTTCCCGCTGATCTGGCTGGGCGTGCTGCTCCTGTTCGATTTGTACGATGGCCGCCGCAACCTGCGCCTGTTCACCGAACTGAGCAGCCTGACCTTGGCGGGTCTGCTGGCCGGAGTGGCCAGCGCGGGCCTGCTCTATCTTTCGTTTCGCGATGTTTCGCGTCTGCTGTTCGTAGCTTTCGTCTTGCTGGCCTTCGCCAGCCTGCTGCTGTGGCGACTGGTTTGGCGCGCCCTGCAGCGTTGGCGCGGCTTCCGCGTTGCCGAGCGGCGCGTGCTGGTAGTTGGCGCTGGGGAGCTGGGCCAGCGGGTGCGCGCCCAACTGGCGCAGCACGCTGGGCTGGGGCTGCACTTCATCGGCTACCTGGCCGATTCACAGGCAGAGGAAGTGCTAGACCGTTTGCAGCAGGCGCGCCAAGTGGTAGACAGCCAGCAGGTCGATGATGTAGTGATCGCCCTGCCTTCCGCTGAATATGAACAGATTGGCGGCTTGCTGGCCGAGCTGCACGACCAGCCCCTGCGCACCTGGGTCATCCCCGATTATTTCTCGCTGGCGCTGCACCGGGCCCAAGTGGAAGATTTTGCCGGCCTGCCCATGCTAGACCTGCGCGCCCCGGCGCTCAGTGATTCTCAGCGCCTGTTCAAACGCGCTTTTGATGTGGTTTTGGTTCTGCTTAGCGCGCCGCTGACCCTGCCGCTGATGGCGCTGTGCGCGCTGGCCGTGCGCTTGCAAGACGGCGGCCCGGCGCTGCTCCAGCAGACGCGGGTGGGTGAGAATGGGCGCCTGTTCCGCATGGTCAAATTCCGCAGTATGCGCGTGGACGCCGGCAAGCTGCCCAACGGCGCCCACAAACAGGCCAATGACCCGCGCGTCACGCCGGTGGGGCGCTGGCTGCGCCGCACCAGCCTGGACGAGCTGCCGCAGCTGTTAAATGTCTTCAAGGGCGAGATGAGCTTGGTGGGGCCGCGGCCGGAACTGCCGGAGCTGGTCGAGAATTACCAACCTTGGCAGCGCAAACGTTTTGCCGTGCCCCAAGGCATGACCGGCTGGTGGCAGGTTAATGGGCGCAGCGACAAACCGATGCACCTGCATACGGAGGAAGATCTATATTACGTGCAGAATTATTCGGTAGCGCTGGATGTGCTGATCTTGCTGCGCACCTTTTGGGCCGTGCTGGGCGGGCGGGGGGCGTTTTGATGCACAGCAAGCTGGACTGGACGTTTTTGGGCCGGCAGACCTTTTTGATCCTGGCCGCCGCGCTGGCCCTGGTGGCTGGCGGCGGCTTCGGCGCCTTGGTCGACTTTCGCTTGCAGGCCATGCTCAGCGGGCTGGCTATCGCCGTCTTAGGTGGCTGGCTGCTGTGGCGGCTGCTGCACCGCCAGCGCCTGGCAGCCAGTGGGCTGGAGTGGGCCTGGCTGGCGTTTCTGCTGGCCCAACTGCTGGCGGCCATATTCTCCGAGGATGTGCGCCGCAGCCTGCCGCACCTGGTCACCTGGTGGACCTACTTCGCGGCCTTCTCCTTGGTACTTGACTTGCTGCGACGCGGCTGGCCAGCGCGCCATCTGGAGCTGGCTTTGTTCGCGGCCCTGGGCTTGATTTTGCTCTCTGGCAGCCTGGAATGGTGGCGGATGTGGCAGGGCTGGCGCACGCTGGCCGGGCTGCCGTTTGTACCGGCTTTTGCCCAGCGGGTCAGCAGTTTGCTGGGCGATCCTAACCTCTTGGCGGCATGTATTAACTTGCTGCTGCCTTTGTTGCTCGCCCGCTGGATGCTCTGCGGCCGGTTGGGGCGCGCTTTGCTGAGTCCCTTGATCTTGGTCAGCTTGGGCATGCTGTATCTGACCGATTCGCGCGGCGCCTTGCTGGGTTTTGGTACTTGTATCTTGGTTCTGGCGGTTCTATGGGTGTGGCGTGTATCACCGGCGGCGCAGGCCATGGTGCAGCGCATTTGGGCCGCCTTGTCGGCGCGTAAATGGCTTCTGGCGGGTCTGGTGCTGTTGCTGGCGCTGGCTGCTGGGCTGTTTGCCTGGCGCATGCTCAGCTTCCAGGGCGATACCACTCACGGCCCGGTGCTGACCTCGCGTGATGTCTACTGGCAGGCAGCGCGCAACGCTCTGGCCTCGGACCCGCTGACCGGCGCCGGGCAGGGCCTGTATCCGACGTATTTGATGGGCGTCTGGTCCATGCCGCCCGGACGGCCGTATTTCCATGCCCACAGCCTGTACTTCCACACATTGGCGGAGAGTGGCTGGCTGGGCTTGTTGGCTTTGACCGTGTTGGGCTTCAGTTTTGTACGCCGCGCTTGGATTGCCTGGCAAGGCCAGGAGGAAGCCGGGCGGGCGCGCTGGGCAGCCGCCTTGGCCGGGCTGGCTGGGCTGGCAGTCCATTCCGTCGTGGATGACTTCTTCGCCTTCACTTCGGCCGGTTTGGTCAGCATGGCGCTCATAGCCTTTGCGCTGGCTGGTCCCCGCCAGCCGGACCGTCAGCAGCCCAGCTGGCACCCCGCTTGGCTGCTGCTGCCCGGCCTGCTGGCCGCTGGGTTCAGCTTGTACGCCTTGCGGGCGCATGCCTTGGCTGACATGGCCTGGCAGTTGGGCCGGGAGGGTGACTGGCCGGCTGCCGCGCAACAAATGGCTACCGCCGCCGCCGCCGACCCAGGGCTGGCGGCTTACTGGCTGCAGGCCGGCTATGCCCAAGCGCAGGCCGGGGATTTCGCGGCCGCCGCTGAAAGCTACCGCCGGGGCATCGCCATTGAACCGGTAGATGGGCTGAACTACGCCAACCTGGCCGCGATCCATTGGGTCGCCGGCGATGCCGCCGCTGCGCTCACCCAGATGCGTATAGCCACGCAGCAATCTCCGGAAGCCTGGCAGTTTTGGCTGACCCAAGCTGTATATGAAGAAAGCTTGGGAGAGCAAGAAGCGCTCACTTCTTATCAGCGGGCGTTGTACTTCAACTCCGACTTGAAGGACAGCCTCTTCTGGCAGGGCAGCCCTTTGCGTCAGCAGGCGCTGGCTGGTTCGGACGGGGTTGCGCCCGGCAACATCCACACCCCGGCCAGAGACGCCGCTGCGCTGGGCCGGGCAGCTGTGGCTTCCGGCGACCCGGCCGCGGCCGCCGATGCCCTGGGGCTGGCGTACAGCCTGAATGATCAAGAAGTGCTGGTGTATGTGGGCTTGGCCGAGTTGGCCGTGGCCGAACGCGACCTGGAGACCGCGCAAGGCTACTTGAACGCAGCTTTGTGGGTGCAAACCACCCGAAACCAATCCAAGGTGGAGGCCATTCTGCTGGCGGCCGAGATCGCGGCTCAGCGGGGCGATGCAGAACTGGCCTTGCTGCGCTACGAAGCCGCTTTCGCGGCGATCACCGCCTATGACACTTATGGTTGGGGTTCGTCGAACTGGTCGCCGTACTTTTGGTTCGCTTTTCAACGCCGCACTTTCCCGAACGAGCTGTTGCCCTGGCTGGAGCGCGCCGATGTCAGCCCGCTGGTCGCCCAACGCTTGCTGGTTTTGGCTGAGTTGTACGCAGAGAGTGGAAATGAGATTAAGGCCGTCCAGGTGCGCACTGCTTTGGCCGGTTACCTGCCCTAAGACTTGTTAGCTCTGTAAATCCAGCCGCCAAACATTGCAGCGGATGGGGTTCCCTTTGGGATATTCATAGTCGCTGACCCCTTCAAGCGTAAAACCGGCCTTCCGGCAGATGGCATTTGATGCCAGGTTTTCCACGGTGGGGAAGGCATACACAGAATGGCGGCGCCTATCAGCGCGCAGCAGGTCTATCACCGCCAGAGTGGCTTGGGTGGCCAGGCCTTGGTGTTGAAAGGCCGGCAAGACAGACCAGCCAGTCTCCCAGGCCGCCTCGCCTTGATGTTCATGTTGCCAATAGCCTATCGTACCGGCTGCTGCGCGTTGCGCCCCAGCCAGGATCACGAACATGCGATCCCATTCAGAATTTCTGAGAGCCAGATAGCGCTCGTGCCGCTGTTGGAGTTTCTCTGTGCTTTCCGGGCCGCCTAGGAAGCGGGTCATTTCCGGGTCACCCAAAATTGCCTGCAGCAATTCAAAGTCGCCTTCCCCATAAGGCCGCAGGGCAATTTGGGGCTTAAGCGTCATTAGCGCATTTCTCGTGCGGCCTGTCGGGCGGCCAGCCATCCGGGCAAGCCGGTCAGGCCACCACCGGGGTGGCCGCCGGCACCGCAAACATACAAGCCCTCAATCGGGGAGCGATAGCCAATAAAGCCGGGGGTGGGGCGCATCAGCAGCAGTTGGTCCAGGCCCATTTGACCGTGCATTTCACTGCCTTCAGTCAATCCATAAATGCGTTCGTAGTCCAGCGGGGTGATGATGTGGCGATTGGAGACTAGAGATTTGAGATTGGGGGCATGTTCCGCCAGAGTGTTGACTGCCAAATCGCCCAGGCGTTCGCCTTCGCTTTCCCAGTCCCCCTGCGCTAATTTGTAGGGCGTGTAACGAACCAGGATCGACAGCGTGTGCTGCCCACTGGGTGCCAGGCCCGGGTCCAGCAGACTGGGGATGCGCGCTTCCAGCACGGGCCGCTCGGCACTGCGGCCGTGTTTGGCGTCGTCGTAGGCCTGCTCGGCATAGTCCAGGCTGGGCGAGATGACGATGGCGCCTTTGAGGCGGTTGGCGTCGCCGGCCGCCGCCGGAAAGTCTGGTAGCCCTCTCAGGGCCAGGTGCACGCTGGCTGTGCTGCCGCGCAGTTTCAGGCTGCGCAGGCGGCGGCTGAAGCGCGGTGTCAGCTGCGGGCCGCCCACCAGGCCCAGGAAGGTGCGCCGCGGGTCGGCGCTGGAGAGCACGCTCTTGGCGCGGATTTCCTCTCCATCGCCTAGACGTACGCCCACGGCGCGGCCATCCTCACAGAGGATAGAGGCCACTGGCGTATTGGTGCGCAGTTCAGCGCCATGCGCCTGAGCTGCGGCCGCCAGCGCCGCACTCAGCCTGCCCACGCCGCCGCGCGGCAGCAGGCTGCTGCGGTAGGCACCGTTGGCTTGGCCCATCTGCTGGTACAGCATCATAAAGGCCGTGCCGGAGGCGCGCGGGC
Source organism: Anaerolineales bacterium (assembly GCA_026129305.1). GTDB lineage: Bacteria > Chloroflexota > Anaerolineae > Anaerolineales > UBA11579 > JAMCZK01. The sequence continues at coordinate 103,716 of JAHCII010000005.1, read as the reverse complement.
CTTGCATCAACCCGATCGTGCTTGGGTAAGCCAGCAAGCCTTTAAGAGCCTCGGCCTCAAAATGTTCGTTGAGGTAGTGTGCGGCGCTCATCGGCAGGACGCGCAAGAATTCCATCATGTCACGCCCGCCCAACCCGCGCAGGCTCAAGGCCAGTCGGCCCCAGCCTGCCAATACGCGTAGTGAATTGGCGCGCAGGGCAAAAGGTTGCAGGGCGGCCATCTTGCCCAGAACCGCCGCAAAGCGCTGAGTGCGCTGGTAAAAGGGCAGGAAGGCGCGGGCGTCGTCAGCCGAGAAGGCGGCGATTTCCATGGCGCTGCGCTCTGCATCACGCCACAGGGTCAGGCCGCGGCCATCTGCCAGCGGGGCGAAGGCGGCTACATCATTCTTAATGAATTCCAGACCGTACTTGTGCAGGCCCAACTCGCCAGCCAGCCCCGGGTGGAACAAGCCGGCGTCCGGCGCGCCGGTGTTGAAGTGGAAGCCGGGGAAAACCTCTTCGGTGGCGGCCGCGCCGCCCAGGTTGGGACGCGCCTCCAGCAGTAACACTCGCCGGCCGGTCTTGGCCAGCCAGGCTGCCGCGCTCAGGCCGTTGTGGCCGCCGCCAATTACGATCACGTCTATGCTGCGGCTCATTTGCGCAAGTCCTTGAGTATCTCGAAGGCGGCCAGTTGGCCCGGCGCGCCGGAGATGCCGCCGCCGGGGTGGGTGGCCGAGCCGCACTGGTAGTAGCCCTGGATGGGTGTGCGGTACTGGGCGTACCCAGGCGCCGGGCGCAGGAAGAGCAGTTGCGACAGGCTCAGTTCGCCCTGGAAGATGTTGCCGCCGGTCATGCCGATCGTGCGCTCAATGTCCCAGGGGCTCAGCACCTGACGGTGCAGGATCAGCTGTTTGAGGTTGGGAATATATTCAGAGAGGGTATCGACCACCGCGTCGCCAAAGGCTTCACGCTGGTCGTCCCAAGTGCCTTCGGCCAGATCGTAAGGAGCGTATTGCACGAAGCAGGACATGACGTGCTTGCCTGGGGGGGCCATCCCCGGGTCGATCATCGAAGGCAGAATGATGTCAATATACGGCCGGCGTGAAAAACGCCCATATTTGGCGTCGTCGTAGGCACGCTCAATGTAATCGACGCTGGGGCTGATCGAGATGGCGCCGCGCAAGTGCGGGCCGTTGCCGGGCAGGCAGCTTAGGTCGGGTACGCCGTCCAGCGCCAGGTTGACCTTGCCGGAGGAGCCATAGGTGTCGAAGTTGCGCACCGCCGTGACCAGATCGCCCGGCAACTGTTCGGGATCGACCAGCTTGAGGAAGGTCAGCTTGGGGTCCAGGCTGGAGACCACCAAGCCGGCTTCGATCTCTTCGCCGCTTTGCAGGACCACGCCTGTGGCGCGGCCGTTGCGGTTGAGCACCGCCGCCACTGGGGCGTCGGTGCGGACCTCGGCGCCCAGGCTGCGGGCGGAGGAGGCCAGCGCCTCGGCCACGCCGCCGGTGCCGCCTTTTTGGAAGCCCCAGGCGCGGAACACGCCGTCGATCTCGCCCATGTAGTGGTGTAGCAGGACATAGGCGCTGCCTGGCGAGCGCGGCCCCAGGAAAGTGCCAATGATGCCGCTGGCGGAAAGCGTGGCGATCAGCGGGTCGGTCTCGAACCACTCTTCGAGGAAATCGGCCGAGCTCATCGTCATCAGTTTGACCAGCGTGTAGATGTTCTCCTCACCGAGGCCGAGGAAATGCTGACCCAGTTTGAGCAAGGCCAGCAGCTCACGCGGGTGGAATGAGGTCGGATCTGGCGGGCGGATGCCCAGAATGTATTTGACCGCCTTGGCCATTTGGTACATGGCTTGGCCGTACTCGCGATAGGCCTCCGCATCGCGCGGTGAGAACTTTGAAATATTGCGGAAAGTCTCGTGCGAGTCCGGCCCGCGATAGATGTAGCGGCCGTCCGGCAGGGGTGTGATGGTGCTCTCCAGCGGTAGGATGGTCAGGCCATGTTTGGGCAGCTGCAGATCCCGGATGATCTCCGGGCGGAGCAAGCTGACCACGTAGGAGAACACACTGTACTTGAAGCCGGGGTAGATCTCTTCGCTGACGGTGGCGCCGCCCAGCAGCGAGCGCTGTTCCAACAGCAGCACGCTCAGGCCGGCGCGGGCCAGGTAGGCTGCCGTGGTCAGACCGTTGTGTCCGCCGCCAATGATGATGGCGTCGTAGCGCTTAGCCATCGGCCACCCCCTTTTTCTGGGGCGGGTTGTAGAAGGGCGGCTTGATCACCTGGGCGCCTGCCTGGCTGCGTACATATTCCACGGTGATCTCAACATCCAGCGTCGTGCCCGGTTGTGCATAGGCGCTGTCCACGGTGGCCAACGCAATGTAGGTCTTGAGGATCGGGCTAAAGACCAGGCTGGTGGCCTGGCCGACATGCCTGCCCTTGGCATAAACCGGCACAGGGATGCGTGAAGAGCGTCCGGCGACCTGTGGCGGCAGACCCACTTTGCTGAACTCGCGCTCCATTTCAGGCCAGCTGACTTTCAGCCCCACCAACTGTTTGACGGGCTGCTTGTGCGCTCGCAGGGCGCGCTGGCCGATGAAGTCCGCTTTGCCTTCGGTCACGGCCCAGCCCAGGCCGATCTCGTAGGGCGTGGACTTTTGGGCTGGGATGTGGGCATGCAGGCTGGAGGTGTAGTCGACCTCGATCAGGATCAAGCCGGCCTCAATGCGCAGCATATCCAACGCGGCCAGGCCCAGCGGGTGCAGCCCATAACGGCTGCCGGTTTCCATTAAGCGGTCCCACAGTTTGGGGGCCAGTTCAGCCGGCAACCACAGCTCGTAGCCCAGGTCGCCGGTGTAGCCGGTGCGCGTGATGGTCAGCGGGCTGCCTTCAAACTCGGTTTGCAGCAGCCAGTAATAGCGCAAACTGTTCAGGGGCAGGTTGGGGAAGATTTCCTGGAGGACCGCCCGGCTGTTCGGCCCTTGCAGCGCCAGAGCGGCCAATTCGGTGGACACGTCGCGCAAATCCACGTCCAGGCCGTAGCCCACGTCTTGCAGCCAGCGCAGGCTGGGGTCGGCGGCGGTCAGCCGGTAATGGTCCTTGCCCAGGCGGCCCAGGGTGCCATCATCGATCACGTAGCCGTCCTCGTCGCACCAGGGTGAATAAAGCATCTGGCCGATCTTGCATTTACTCACGTCACGCGTCAGCAAGCGGTTTACCAGGCGGCCTGCATCCGGCCCGCGTAGTTCGTATTTGTACAGTGGGGAGGCGTCCAGCAGGCCAGCGGCGTTGCGTACGGCGAAGTATTCCACTTCGTGGCTGGTCTGGTAGGTACCGGCGGCCAGGTAGCCGGACCAGTCGCGCCATTCGTGCGTGTGGCACAGCGCGGCGGTGCGTGAGTGTAGTGGGCTGGGGATGGGCATAGACTGGCGCCCATCATAAATCAGGATGAGAAATTGCGGGCGATTAAAACAAAAACCCCAGCCTTTGCTGGGGTTATGCTTTTATCAGCGGTCCCGACGGGATTTGAACCCGCGATCTCTGCCTTGACAGGGCAGCGTGTTAAACCGCTACACTACGGGACCAACGGCACGACAGTCTACCATACGGGAATATCATGGTCAAGCAAAAGCAATTGATTCAAAAATCGTTATACTAGCCAGAGCGATGGAAATTGCCAATCTGCTTGAAGCGCTGCCCGCTCGTTATACGCCTGCAGACCAGGATTTGCTGCAGCGCGCGTATCGTTTTGCGGCGCAAGCGCACGAAGGGCAGATGCGTCTTTCGGGCGAGCCGTACGTCAATCATTGTTTGGCGGTCGCCATCATTCTTGCCGAACTGCACGTCCCGCCGGTGGTCATCGCCGCGGGACTTTTGCATGATACGGTGGAAGACACCGATGTCACGCTGGACAATCTGCGCAAGGAATTTGGGGAAGAGATCGCCAAACTGGTCGACGGCGTCACCAAGCTCAGCCATTTACCGCGCGTCTCGCGGGTGGGGGCTGGCGCCAATGGCGCCGAAGACCGCAGCCGCGGGGCTGACCTGGCCTCAGAAACCTTGCGCAAGACCTTCCTGGCCATGGGCGAAGATGTGCGTGTGGTGCTGATCAAGCTGGCCGACCGTTTGCACAATATGCGCACTCTGGGCCATATGCCCGAGGAGAAACGCCGCCGGATTGCGCGCCAGACATTGGACATTTTCGCCCCGCTGGCCAACCGTTTGGGCATCTGGCAGCTCAAGTGGGAGTTGGAGGACCTGGCCTTCCGCCATTCTGACCCAGAGACCTACAAACAGATCGCCGCCAGCCTGGCTGATCGCCGTTCTTCTCGCGAAAAACAATTGGACAGCATTGTCGATCGTTTGAAAGAGATGGTGGCGCAGGAGGGCATCAAGGCGGAGGTCAGCGGCCGCCCCAAACACTTGTATTCGATCTACAACAAGATGCGCCGCAAGGCGGTCGGCATCGACAATTTGATGGACCTGCGCGCCGTGCGCATCATCGTGCCGGATGTGCCTTCCTGCTACCAGATCCTCGGCCTGATCCATACGCATTGGCGTCCGGTGCCTGGTGAATTTGACGACTACATCGCGGCGCCCAAGGACAATTTCTACCAGTCGCTGCACACCGCTGTAATTTATGACGACGGCCGCCCGCTGGAAGTGCAGATCCGCACGCCCGAAATGCACGAGCAGGCGGAGTACGGCATTGCCGCACACTGGCGTTACAAAGAAGGCCGCCCGCAGGACCAGGAATACGAGCGCCGCGTGGTTTGGCTGCGCCAACTGATGGACTGGATGCAGGACGTGGACGACGCCAGCCAGTTCGTGGACACTATGAAGACGGATGTCTTCAGCGACCGCGTGTATGCCTTCACTCCGCGCGGAGACATTATTGACCTGCCGGCCGGCGCCACGCCGATCGACTTTGCCTATCATGTACACACCGATGTAGGCCACCGCTGCCGCGGCGCCAAGATCAACGGCAAACTGGTGGCGCTGGACTACCAGCTCAAAACCGGTGACCAGGTGGAGATCTTGACCACCAAACGCGGCGGCCCCAGCCGGGATTGGCTCAACGCCAACCTGCGCCTGCTGAACACGGAGCGCGCCCGTGCCAAGGTGCGCCATTGGTTCAAACGTCAGGACCAGGAACAGAACGTGGCCAATGGTCGCTCGCATTTTGAGCGCGAATTGCGCCGCTTGGGCATTGTGGAGCCGGACTTGGAAGACTTGGCCAAAGAGGCCGGCTTCCGTCATGCGGTGGACATGTTCGAAGCCCTCGGCACGGGCGACATCTCCATGGGCCGGCTGATCAACCGGCTCAACCTGGAACGCGAAGATCGGACTCCAGAACTGGTGCCCACCGCCAGCAGCATTCCGCAGGTAGGCGGCGATGCAGTCAATGTGCTCGGCCTCAAGGGCTTACTGACCCAGTTCGGCAAATGCTGCAAACCGGTGCCGGGCGACGAGATCGTGGGCTACATCACCCGCGGCCGGGGCGCCACCATTCACCGCCGGGATTGCCCCAATATGCTGCGTATTCGAGACCGCGAGCGGTTGGTGCAGGTCTCCTGGGGTGAGCCCAAGTCCACCTATCCCGTGGCGGTGCGTATTTTTGCCTACGACCGTGACGGGCTGATGCGTGATGTCTCCACGGTGATTGCCGATGAGGGCATCAGCATGAGCCAGGTGAAGGTCGAAGTCAGCCAGCGCAATGAAGCCACTTTTGATTTGATCCTCAATGTGGACGATATCGGCCAACTCAGTCGCGTGCTCTCCCGGGTAGAGGCCCTGCCTAATATCATGGAAGCTCGCCGGGTGCGCCCGGGATGAGCCGCAGCGATTGGCTGAGTGTGGCGGAGGCGCGCCGGCGTTTGCTGGCGGCTCTGCCAGTGAGCCAGACGGAGGAGGTCACTTTGGCGCATGCCGCCGGCCGGGTATTGGCTGCGCGGCTTGTCGCCCCATTCCCTTCTCCGCGCTTTGATAACTCCAGCATGGACGGCTTCGCCGTACGCGCCGCGGATGTGGCCGGCGCCTCGGCTGAGGCGCCTGTGCGGTTGCAGGTCATCGGCGACCAGCCGGCAGGCGCCGACTTCGCCGGGCAGCTGGCCGGCGGCCAAACGGTGCGCATCATGACCGGCGCGGCGTTGCCGGCCGGGGCGGACGCGGTGGTGCCGGTAGAGCAGACTGACGTGCCCGGCGGGCGCGCCGGCCTGGCCCTGCCCGCCAGCGTGCAGGTGCAGGTGGCAGTGACCGCCGGCGATTATGTGCGCCCGGCCGGTGAAGACTTTGCGGCGGGCGCCGAACTGCTGCCCGCTGGCCACCGTTTGCGGGCGCAGGACGCCGCCTTGCTGGCCATGCTGGGGCAGGCTGAGCTGGCCGTACACCGCCGCCCGCGCGTGGCCTTGTTCTCTTCCGGCGACGAACTGCTGGCTCCCGGCCAGCCGTTGGACCCCGGCAAGATCTACGAAACCAATTCGTTCCAGCTTTCGGCGCTGATCGAGAGCTGCGGCGCCGAAGTGGCCTGGCTGGGCGTGGCGCGCGATGAGCGGGTGGACGTGCAGGCCCACCTGGAGCGCGCCCTGGAGCAGGGCGCCGACCTGATCCTGACTTCGGCGGGCGTCAGTGTGGGCGCCTTTGACTTTTTGCGCGAGGCGGTGTTGCAGCGCGGCCACCTGGATTTTTGGAAGGTGAACATGCGCCCCGGCAAGCCTTTCACCTTCGGGGATTATGCCGGTGCTCCTTACATCGGTCTGCCCGGCAACCCGGCTTCGGCCTTCGCCTGTTTTGAGGTCTTCGTGCGCCCGGCCCTGGAGCACATGGCCGGTGTGCCCGCCTGGCAGCGCCGGGTGCTGCATGCTCAACTGGGTCAGGACGTCAGCTCAGACGGCCGCGAATCGTACCTGCGTGTCAAGATTAAGCGTGAAGGAGAGACAAGGAGCATATTATTGACAGGCCATCAGGGTTCAGGTAATCTTTACTCGCTCGTCCAGGCAGAAGGCCTGATGATTGTCCCGGCGGGCATCAAAGAAATTTCTGCAGGCTCTCAAGTGGAAGTATGGCCTTTATAGGCGCGGAGGCAGGTTGCTTAGAAAAGCATTGTTAGGTCTGGCTGTCATAGGGTTGATCGATTCGCTTTACTTGACCTATGTCAAGGTTTTCTCGGACGGTGTGTGTGTGGCTGGCGACCAATGCGAGATCGTCAACAGCAGCCTGTATTCCAATCTGTGGGGGATACCCATCGCGGTTTTGGGCGCCGGCGCTTATTTGCTGTTGATCGCCATCCTGCTGCTGGAAGCGCGCCACGCCTTCTTTGAGGAAAATGGACCGGTGCTTGTTTTGGGCATCACGTTCTTCGGTGTGCTGTATTCCGCCTACCTGACCTACCTGGAATTGTTCGTCATCCATGCCATTTGTCCGTTCTGCGTGCTGTCTGCGGTGGTCTTGCTGGTCATGTTTGTTCTGGCCCTCATTCGTTTTCAAAAGAATATGCAGCTCTCTGCTTAGGAGTCTTCGTGCCACGCATTCGTTGTCACTATGCTGACTGTGTCTTTTTAGACGAAGGCTATTGCGCCGCAGCCGCCATTGAGCTGGATCCGGAAGAAGGCTGCCTGACCTACTCGCCCTCGGGTGATGGTGGGGCGGAAGCCTGGGGAGGCGATGATGCCGACCTGGAAGAGGATTGGGGCGAAGCGGGTTTCGGCCCGGCGGGCGAAGATGATGATGAGGATGACTGGGACGCGGAGGATGACGACGACTTCAGCGATGAAGACTGAGCGCTAAGCGTTACATGCAACGGGCGGCCTGATGGTCGTCCGTTTTTTGATCCTGGCCAGTTGCGCTCTTCCTGTATAATCTGCGCATGAGCGCAAAGAGTGACTCGCGGCTGAAAAAGGCTTTGGACTATGTGCGCAGTCACGATGCCGCTCGCGCTCGTCCGCTGCTGGTCAAGATCCTGCAGGCCGAGCCCAAGAACGCCACAGCCTGGTACTTGCTCAGTCACGTATTGGATGATCGCGAACGCCAGCAGTACGCGCTCTTGCAGGCTTTGCAAGCCGACCCCGATTTTGAGCGCGCCCGGACGCGTTTGAAGGAGTTGCGCAGCGCCAGCATGCTGCCCAAGGCCAGCGTGGGGGCTGAGGAAGTGGCCGCCTTGACCTTTGAGCCGGGGCAGCCGGAGCTCTCGGCGGACGATGAGCTGCGCGCCAGTGTGGCGCCTTTCATTGCCGGGCCGGATGAGCTGGACGGCCCGGTCACTCAGACCGACGGCCGGCCGGCTTGGCTAAAGCTGGTGTTGGGCTTGCTGCTGGTGGCCTTGCTGGGTTCGATCTTGTTGCTGGGCTGGCGTTATGTGGGCAGCGAATTGCTGCAGCCAGGCGCCTCGCCCACGCCGGTGGCCTCCCGCACTCTGGTGCCTACCTGGACCCCGACCCCCGCACCCTAGAGCTTGAGTTCGATCGCCACCGGCAGTGCCGTGGCCGCCCAGCGGTTCAACGGCTGGCCTGCGCGCCAGTTGTAGTACTTGGCGGCCAGCAGCTGCCGAGCGGTTTGTTCTTCGCTCGCACCGCTGACGATGCGGGCCGTAGCCTCGAAGTGTCGTTTGCCGATCTCGAGCTTCACAGCCGGCTGAGCCGTTAGGTTACGCACCCAATCCGACTGCTCACGGCCGCCGGACATCAGATAGGCGGTGGAACCTTGCAGGCCGAACCAGATCTCAATGCGGTGCGGGCGGCCGCTCACCCGGCCGCGAGTGGTTAGGTAGGCGAATTCTTCGCTGGCCAGGGCGGCCAGTTCGTTTGTCATCCCGCCATAATACCTTGAACATCTGCTGACTACTTTGAGGCAATTCCATCCGGACTCTGAGTCTGAAATAAAAAAAGACCCCCAGTTTCCGGGGGATCTAGTGGCGAGAGTGAGATTTGAACTCACGACCAAGGGCTTATGAGTCCCCTGCTCTACCACTGAGCTACCTCGCCATTTAGGGCGGGCACAGTCTACTATGTACCCCCTTGATTGTCAACGCGTGTGATCCACTTGGCATAAGTTGGCAATCGCTTGTCGGGCGGGAAATCGAGCCTGATTTCATACTCGAATAAATGGGTTTCAGTTTATATTTCACTTGAGGGATTGATGAAAAGATTACTGCTCTTTGTTCTTGCGGGTTTGGTGTTTGTGGCTTCTGGGTGTAGCCAAGCTGCTCCTACAGAAGTGGTTGTCCAAGTTACTTCAGTAGAAGCAGCTGTCCCTGAAGCCACTCCCACTCCTGAGTCTGCTCCTGCTGCTTTGTTGGAACAAATGCCATTGTTGGAAGAGCATGGATATTCCTTGCAGCAGGGTGAGCGTGGTTGGGATTTGGTGGATAAAACAGGACATGTTGTTCTGACCGCTTCCGATACTTTGACCGTTACTGCTCAAGCCAGAGAAGGCGAGATCCTTATTCTCCCCGCTGAAAGCTTTAAGGTTAGAGAAACCATCGGCGCTGGCATCCCCATCGTCTTGACGTTCAAAGACACCACTCAAGAAGGGGAGACCGCTCACATTTACTTGGATCAAACCGACGAGTGGGTGACCCCAGTTGAGCTTCAGACCGATCCGAGGGAAACCGACAACTACACCCACGTGACACTCGATGACTTTCTCACCGGCCGCGTTTTATACTCCGAACTCTTGAAAACCGAGCCCTTCCCGGCCGAGGCCATACGGCCCGATCGGTATGAGTATGTGATTTACCCCACCGGGGGCATTACAGATTATGCCGTGCTGCTTCATGCCGTCATCAATGGAAACCGGGATGATAGCGTTGCTTTTTGGGACTCCCAAGATATTAACATCAACAATGACTACATTCGCCAAGCATTCTTTTACACTCTCGATACCCAAGAGGGCGTGAGGGCAATAATTCACACGCAACAACAACTCGACCCGCAGGGCGACGTGTTGTCTTTCCATCTTTCACACGGACCCAACATGCCTCTGGCGGGTGAATGGGCAAGAACCGGTCATGGCTACCAATTCAATTTACTCAATAGTGTCTTTTTAGCTCGATCTGAGCAGCCACCTGAGGGGTTTCGAGCATATACCACACCCCCTGTGATACACGAGGAACGTGGCCCGAACTACAATACTACTGACTGGGCGCAATTCGGGAGGAATAACATGGGCGCTCGGGAGGTGCGAAACCTCTCTCTTGTCCCAGAAAACGACCTGTTGAATATTGGCAGATTGGGAGACATAATCCGGCGGGCCTGGGAACAAAACAAATTGGTCGTCCCAGCCAGTGACAATGAACTAAGAGGCATGCAGCTCAAAGTGATTTCGACAACAGCCCGCCAGGCTATAGCTCGCGAATACTACCGTCCCTAATCAACAACATCTTTCTCTTGTATCTGCCTTGTGAAACTGCTTAAATGTTTCCATGCGGTTATTACTCGCATCTCTTGTATTGTTTGTCGTTGGAGTACTGTCACTGTTTCTGGCTACTCCCTCCTTTGCTCAGTATTCTGCTCCTAAGTGTTCTAATGCAGATGACTGTCCCAGACCAGGAACTGCCAATGCGCCCTGTCAGAGCTGCGCTGGCGCCACCGTCTTATGTCTAGAAGGAGACTGTGTATATACCTGTGGATCGTGTACTAGCGGTGGTGGAGCTACTTGCCCGGCTGGGTACTGGAGTGCCTGGAGTGAGTGTAAGAATGATTCATCCGGTGGTAACCCGTACAGAGAAAGACGCTGTAGCTACCCAGGGCTTGGATGGCTTCGAGGAACAACCCCCTGCGCCCCTATTTTTACTCTGGGCTAGTCTTGTTTATACTGTTCTGAAATCTTGGTGATGAGGGAAAATGTCAAAGCAACTCCTAACGCGCTTCTTTATTTTCTTGGCAATTCTCATTGGCGGTTGTGCAGGCCAGCCAACTGTAATTCTCCAAGCCTCCACTGAGGTTGCAACAAGTGCGGAGTTGATCGAGACGGCCACGCCGAGTCCTTCGGCTCCGGCTGTCCCGCAGGCGATTTTGGATCAACTCCCCAAACTCCAGGCCGCTGGCTTGCGTATTGAAGAAAATGACGAAGGGTGGGCTTTGGTGGGCCGTACTGGCGATGCCTCGGTGAGAGCCACAGAGGCTCCCAATATGATTTCCATCATCGATGAGACAGGTGCGGTGATTGAATATTCTGCTGACAGATATGAGCTGCGAGAGATGGACGTAGTGGGGTTAGATTCTATCCAGATTGTAAAAGACGCCCAAGGAAATGTGGAGCGTTTCTATCTGGAAGAGGAAGATGTTTGGGTAACACCCATCGAACAATTTAGTGACTTTGCTCGACTCAAGGAAGACATTAACCTCTGTCCTAGAATAGAAAATGAAGACGTGTGGAGAGGCGTTTGGCTTCGTTCTGTCGCTCTTGCTGACACCGAACCAATGCCAGAAAACATTACGCTGCCTGATTACTTCATGTACCGGGTAAATAAGGCACCCACAAGTTATTGGGTTATGCTTCAAGACGTTGTAAACGGGCTGCAAGATGTTTCTGGCCATATAAACTTGGGGATTAACCGAGAAAATGATTACCGGAAATACCTTTCCTGTGCGCTCACTCAAGCTGAAAATGGTGCGGATGTGCTGGTAGGGGCAGAGCGGGTTTTTACTCCCGAAGGAAAACGTCTGTATCTTTCGTATGGTTGGGGATACTCCCATAATGGAGAATGGTCATTAACAGATACGCGTTATGGATCCCAGTTATACAATTTGCTAGACAGCGTTCTTTTAGCAAAGGACAATTCTGCGCGTCAGGGTCATGCATCTGTAATATTGAGACCGCTAATCTTTTTCGGTGCCTATGCTGGCGCTTTTGATGGAACGACCCAAGGATGGCTTGGGGGAGTAACCGGAGCTTCTTCTCCTGGCTACGAGCTATATAGCCTCCCTCAGAATAATCCCTTGGCTCTCAGGGCCAATTTTGAACAAACTATCAAAGAACAACAAAGACAACTTCCTTACGGGGGTGAAATAATAAGAGCTGGGCCGGAAATAGCAAAACTTCAACGTATGATTTTAATGAGCACATGGATAGGAGATATTGCTCCTGAATACTTTGCTTCTTCTAAATAAACTTCTTGTGACTGGTGTTGAAACTTGATATATTGTCTTGCGCCCTGGGGCGCGGTTTGAATCTCTTCTCGCCCCTTATTTCGCAGCATGAGGAAAGTAGATGAATCCTAAAACACCTGAATTTCCAGTCCAAAAGCCAGACCGGTCGACCATAGACTGGCTGCTGGCTTCGGATCCATCCATCCGTTGGCAGGTCATGCGAGACCTGACCGGAGACTCCGACGAGGCTGTTGCCGCCGAGCGCGCCAAGGTGGCCAGCGAAGGCTGGGGCGCCGCGATCCTGGCCGCTCAAGCCGAAGACGGCACCTGGGCTGGAGAGAAGCGTGTTCCTGAATACGCTACCTTGCGCACGCTGCTGCTCTTGCGCGACATGGGGCTGGATCCGCAGAGCGAGCAAGCCCGCGACGCAATAGGGCGCGTGCGCGCAACTGTCAAATGGCTGATGAACATCACGAAAGAAGAACTGCCAAAAGACGAAGACATCAGCTGGTGGCATAAGCCGTTCTTTGCCGGCGAAGTCGAGCCTTGCATGAATGGCCGGGTTGTGAAGATCGGCGCCTACTTCGGCGAAGACATGCAGCCGCTGGTCGAGCGGCTGCTGGGTGAGCAGATGGCCGATGGTGGCTGGAACTGCGAACAAGAGAACGGTTCGACGCGCGGTTCCTTTCACTCCACGATTTGCGTGCTGGAGGGACTTCTGGAATACGAGAAGGCTACTGGCGGCTCGCCCGCGGTGACCGCCGCCCGGCAGCGGGGAGAGGAATACCTGTTGGAGCGGGGCATGCTGCGCTCACTCTCCACCGGTGAGATGCCGGCGTTTGATCACGCCACCGAAGGGCCGCCAACCTGGACGCTTTTCTCTTATCCGACTTCGTGGCACTACGATGTGCTGCGAGGATTGGACTACATGCGCAGTGCAGGCGTTACGCCTGATGAGCGGGTTGCTGAAGCCATCGAATTGGTGGCTAAAAAGCAGAACCAAAACGGGCGCTGGCCGCGCGAAAACATTCACGATGATCCAGTCGCCCTCGAGATGGAAGGCGCCGACGGCACGGACAGCTATTGGAACACCCTGCGCGCCTTGCGGGTCTTGGATTGGTATTCAGAAGCCTAACAAGTGTGCAGGACCTCATAAAAGCCAAGCCCCGAGCATTGCTCGGGGCTTGGCTTTTATGGCTCGTGTGCTGAATTTCTCAACTATACATATTGGCTGGTGATCGACCCCTTGGCCTTTTGCAAGGCCGCCGGGGTGCCCTCAAACATCACCTGACCGCCGCGGCTGCCGCCTTCGGGTCCCATGTCGATCACCCAGTCGGCATTGCGCACCACATCCATATTGTGCTCGATCACGATCACGGTGTTGCCGCTGTCCACCAGGCGGTTCATGATCGCCAGCAGGTTGGCCGTATCCGACATGTGCAGGCCGGTGGTGGGCTCGTCCATCACATAAATGCTGCCTTCCTTATACAGCTCGCTGGCCAGCTTGATGCGCTGGCACTCGCCGCCGGAAAGCGTATTGAGCGGCTGGCCCAGCTTCAGATAGGTCAGACCCACGTCGCTCATCGCTTGCAGCTTGCGGGTGATCTCCGGCTGCTCAAAGTGTTCCAGCGCCTGGCTGACGGTCATCTCCAATACATCGGCAATGGACTTGCCGTTGAGCTTGTAAGCCAGCACCTCATCTTTGAAGCGCTTGCCGCCGCAGATCTCGCAGGGCGATTTGACCACATCGAAGAACGACAAATCGGTGTAGACCACGCCCAGCCCCTGGCAGTTCTCGCAGGCGCCTTTGGAATTGAAACTGAACAAGCCGGCGTTGACGTTGTTGGCTTTGGCAAAGGTCTTGCGTACATCGTCCATGATGCCGGTGTAGGTGGCCGGGTTGGAGCGGGAGTTGGCGCCCACCGCCGACTGGTCGATGACGATCGCTTCAGGGTGGCTTTCTACAAACGCTTGATTGATCAATGAGCTCTTGCCGGAGCCGGCCACGCCGGTCACAGCCGTCAGCACACCCACCGGGATGTCCACGCTGACCGCTTTGAGGTTGTTGACGGTCACCTTGCTGAGCTTAAGTTGGCCCTTGGCTTGGCGGAATGCCTCTTTGATCGGCAGCGTTTTCTTGAGGAATTTCCCGGTGACCGTATCGGCCTTGAGCAGGCCGCTATAGCTGCCCTCGTACACGATCTCACCGCCCTGGCTGCCGGCCTGCGGGCCAACGTCCACGATGTGGTCGGCGATTTGGATCACCTGCGGATCGTGCTCCACCACCAGCACGGTGTTGCCTTTGTCGCGCAGCTTCTGCAGCAGCTCGTTCAGGCGGTGCACGTCGCGCGGGTGCAGGCCCACGCTGGGTTCGTCGAAGATGTACATCACATCGATCAGGCTGCTGCTGAGGTGCTTGACCATCTTGATGCGCTGTGATTCGCCGCCGGAGAGCGTATCCGTCTCCCGGTTGAGGGTCAGGTACTCCAGGCCAATGCCGACCACATTCTGCAGCCGCTCCAGCAGGTTGTCCACCAGCGGCTTGGCCACGTCGCCCTTAATGCCTTTGATCACTTCGATCAGTTGGCCGATCTCCATTGCTGAGAGTTCGGCGATGTTGTAGCCATTGATCTTGCAGCTCAGCACGGACTTGTTGAGGCGGGCTCCGTTGCAAGATGGGCACAGGCCGTCGTGCAGGTAAGGGGCGACCTGTTTCTGGGTGCGCTCGGAAAGTGCTTTCAGATCGCGCTTGATATAGGAATTGTTGAACTTGAGCAGGATGCCTTCATAGGTGGCATTAAAGCCGCCCATATTCACTTTGCGGCCTGAGCCGTGCAGCAAAAGCTCCAGCTCCTCTTTCGTGTAGTCCGACAACTTCTTGTCATTGTCGAAGAAACCGCTGGCCTGATAGAGGCCCACCCAGCTGCCAAAGCCCGGCACGCGCACAGGCCCTTCGTTCAATGACTTGTCCATATCCAGGATCTTCTCGGCGTTGGGCTGCAGTTTGCGGCCGAAGCCGTTGCATTCCGGGCACATTCCCAGCGGATCATTGAAGGAGAATACGTTGGAATAGCCAATGAACGGTTCGCCTACCCGGGAAAAGAGCAGCCGCAACACAGTGTAGATGTCGGTGATGGTGCCCATGGTGGAGTGCGAACCGCCGCCCAGCCGCTTCTGGTCCACCACGATAGCCATGCCCAGGTTTTCAATCGAGTCCGCTTCCGGCTGGGAGTAGCGCGGCAGGAAGTTGCGCACGAACATGCTGAACGTTTCGTACAGCTGGCGTTGTGCCTCCGTTGCCAGGGTGTCGAAAACGATCGAGGACTTGCCTGAGCCGGACACTCCGGTGAAGATGGTGGTTTGGCGCTTGGGGATGCGCAGCGAAACATCTTTCAGATTGTTTTCGCGCGCCCCTCGAATTTCAATAAATTCCTGTGTTACTTGAGCCATGTCTTTGTTTTGTCCTTGAGGAGTTAGTAAGTCGGGAAGAGTCTACCCGCTTGGGGGAGGGCGGTCTCCAATTTTAACCAATAAGCACTCCAGGGTTCAGGTGCTGCTACTGGCTGGCTTTGGCGGCGTTCAGCTGGATGGCGGCCCGCACCAGACCCTGCAGCCCGGCCTTGTCGACCGAGTCCTCCGGGCCGAAGTCAATGGCGCGCACCGCGCTGCTGTCAAGCCGCGTGTTAAACAGCTTGTCGGGGTCCTTCATCTGCACACCCTTATGAAAGGTGATGCGCACCGCACTCTTGAGGATATCCGCATGGCATAGGATGCCGTTGTGCTCCCACACCGCCACGCCCTCGGGCTTGGACGGCTTCTTCCACTTGACGGTCTCGATGATGTCTGCATCGGCCTGGCGGATCGCTGCGCGCAGCTCTGCCAGTTTCTTGCCCTTCCAGGCCTCCGCCGCGCCGATGATGGCGTCGATCTCTTGCGAAGCCGTGGCCATGCTTATCCCAAAGCCTTCTTGATCAGCGCTTTGATCTTCTTCTCTTCCGCCGGGCCGATCTTGATGATGCCAAAAGAGCTGGGCCACATATTACCGTCGTCCAGTTTGGCCAGGTCACTAAACCCGAGCGAGGCATGCCGCGTACCAAACTTCTGCGCGGCCTGGAAGAACAGGATGTTCTTGCCCTCACGGTTGGCGTAGCCAGGCATGCCGTACATGGTCTTGGGCAGCAGGTCAGGCGCGGTCTCACTCACGATCTTGTGCAGTTGTTCGGCCATTTGGCGGTCAGAGCCGTTCAATTTATCAATCGTTGCCAGCACGTCTTTTTCGCCTTTGGCCTTGTCATTGCCAAACTTCTCCTGCAGCTTGAGCTCTCGGGCGCGGGCCTTCATGGCCTCCTTTTCGGCGGCCGAGAAACCACTATTTTGGCTTTTATTCATTTGTGTTAGATCCTTTCTTTTAGAGTGCCTCGATGTAGTCGGCCAGGCCTTCCAGCGCCTGCATGGCGCCGACGATGGCGCCGTACTTCACGGCTTGCTCGCGGGCCGCCGCCGAGGCAAACACCAACTGCAGGGTCACCTTGGTCTTTCCGGCTTCTTCTTCAAAGGTGACGTGGGTGCGCACAGGCTCGTCCGCCCCTTCAGCGTCATTGCCATAGTCGTAGACCAGGCGGTTGGGCTTGTCAATTTCGATGAAAGTCACTTTGAAAGCGTAGCTCGTGCCGCGCACCGGCATGCTGTAGCGCCAGTGTCCGCCGGGGGTGGCATTCCACTCATGGGTTTCCCCATTCGGTACCCACCACTTTTCTGCGTGCTCTTGCTGCGTGAAGGCGTCAAAAACCAGGTCGCGTGGGGCGTCCAGCACGCGTGAGACGACAATTTCTTTCTCTTTGCTAGCCATTAGTCTTCTCCTTTTGGATCTTGCGTAGATAGTCTTCCAGACGATCAAAATTCTCTTCCCAATGCTGGCGATAGCCCTCCAGCCATTGGGAGGCGTCCTTCAAGGGGGCGGCCTGCAGCTGGGCCGGCCGCCATTGGGCCTCGCGGCCGCGTTCGATCAATCCCGCCCGCTCCAGCACCTTCAGGTGCTTGGAGACCGCCGGCAGGCTGATCGCGAACGGCTCGGCCAGCTCCTTCACCGTGGCCGGCCCGAGCGAAAGCCGCGAGAGCATCGCTCGGCGGGTGGGGTCGGCCAGGGCGCCGAAGGTGAGGCTGAGGGTGTCGTTTGTGCTCGGGATGGTCATTTGGCAGTAGTTAACCAAATGGTAAAATACAATCCTTGCCATGTCAAGTGAGAATTCCTTAATCAGACCCCAGGCGACTTGGTCTTCAACGCTGATTTGGCTTCCAAGTAGAATATCCCCATGCTCACCATCGACCTCCAAACCGCACGGCGCTTCATCCTCGGCAAGCAAGGCCTGTGGCCTGGCCGCCGCTGGCAGGGCGCCAAGGGCACAGAGCAGGCGATGCGCGCCATGGAATACTTGCAGTTGGATCCGCTGCAAATGATCGCCCGCAGCCACGACATCAAGCTCTACGGCCGCGTGCTGGATTACAAGCCAGCCATGTGGGAAGACGCGGCCTACAAGAAGCGCAAGTTTTTTGACTGGGGTGGCTGGCTGGCGGTGCGGCCGATGGATGAACTGCCGCATTGGCGCGTGGTGATGCACCGCGAGCGTGACGACTCCGCAGCCTGGCGCAAGACCGCCACAGAGCACGCCGAGACGATCGCCGAGATGCGCCAGATCCTGCGCGAACGCGGCACGGTCAGCAATCGTGATTTCAAGATGGCCGACCGCAAGCGCACCAACAGCTATCGCGGTCGCAAGGACAGCGCCGTGGCCTTGTATTACCTCTGGCGCACCGGCGAGGTCATGACCCATCACCGGGAGGGCTTTGAGCGCGTCTATGCGCTGACCGAAGCAGTTGCCCCGGGCGACCTAATCCGCGAGAGCAGCGACGATGAAGCGGATCGTTTCTTGATCCGCAAAGAGATCAGCCACAACGGTCTGACCCGCCTTAACCGCACCGCCGAAGCCTACTACCGCGGTGTGCCTTTTGATAAGACCGCCAATCTGCGCTACTCGCTCTTGCAAGACCTGGAGATCGTAGAAGTGCAGGTCGAGGGTTGGAAGCAGGTGCATTGCGCGCTGGCCAGCGACGCCAAGGCCCTAACTGATATTGCCGCCGGGCGCGTCCCCAAAGGCTGGGCGGCGAGGCAGGCCAGCACAGAGGATGAGGTCACTTTCCTGGCACCGTTGGATCCGGTCAGCGCCCGCGGCCGCGCCAAAGTTCTATTCGACTTTGATTATGTATGGGAAGTCTACAAACCGGAGCATAAACGCCAGTATGGCTATTATGTGCTGCCGGTGCTGTGGGGGGACAAGTTGGTGGCCCGCTTTGACAGCAAGCTCGAGCGTGCCAGCAATACTTTCGTGGTCCTGGGTTTCTGGCTGGAAGATCAGTCTCTGGCCAAGAATGAAGCCTTTGCTGAGGCTTTGGCGCGCGGCTTCCGCCGTTTTGTTGCCTTCCTCGGTGCAGACAAGCTGGATGCCAAAGCGATCCAAGCACCCTTGTTGCGTAAGCGCGTGCAAGCCGGGTAGTCATTCAGCCTGGTTGAATTCCTTTATCACTTTTGGCGAATTTTCATATCCACTTGAGGCGTAGATTATTTTTTGTGTGCCGCCTATGCTCTTGAGCAGGAGCATAGACCCATGCACAAAATTGATATTGAGCACAAACCCGTCTACGTCTTTCACAGCATCGAGCCCGTCATGAAAGCGGACATGCAAGCCATCATCGAAATGGGCAACCAGCTGATTGCGGAGAATGAGCCGTTTGCCCTGGTGATGGTCAGTGTAGGCGAGGACAGCAAGGACCGTGAAAAAGGCGCCAATGCCATGCTGACCCAGTGGGTCAAGGAGAGCAAAAGTGAGTTACAGCGCTTGTGCGCGGGCATGGCTTCGGTTGTGGCCACCTCTCGTCTGATGGCAATATACAAGCCGATCATGAAGAGCGTAGGTTCACGCATGTATGGCTTTCCGTTGGAGATGTTCACTGATATTGAAGAGGCCAAGCAATGGGCTCGTGGCCAGCTGGCTTAGATCAAGTGTTTAGCTGTCAAAAGCCGCCTTCGGGCGGCTTTTTGTTTGCCTGAAGAAAGGCGAGCAGAAACCCTTATTTTTGGCTACAATTTTATGATTCGCCCGAATATTAATAGGTCTATGCGACCCAAACTTCTTTACTCTGGTTGGACGTTACGCTGTCATCTTCGCTTGCCCTCAGTTCAGCCCAGAATGGATGGATTCCCCAACAGGTGCTGACATGAAACTGGAAACTTTTGTATACACCCGTGAGACTGGCTGGTCTGTAGAGGCCTTCCCGGACTTGGATTCAGATCAGTCGATCGTGATCGCTTTTGGCTCCAGCAAATTCCTGGATGATCCTGAGCCCGTCAATCAACTTATCCAGGCTTATCCCAAAGCCAGGGTAGTGGGCTGTTCAACCGCTGGCGAAATTTGCGACACACAGATCTACGATGATTCACTTTCCGTCGCCGTGATCCGTTTCGAAAAGACGCGAGTGGCCTGTTCCAGCACCAAGGTTGTCGCTGCGAAGGATTCTTTTGCAGCAGGAGCCGCGGTGGCCCATGAACTGGCCGCTCCAGACCTGGTGGCCGTCTTTGTGCTGTCTACGGGTACGGAGATCAATGGCAGTGAGCTGGTGCGCGCCCTTAATGAGCACTTGCCCGCCCAGGTGGTGGTCACAGGCGGCCTGGCCGGCGACGGCGATCGCTTTGAACGCACCTGGGTCATTCGCAATCACCAACTCACGCAAGGTTATGTCTCCGCTGTGGGCCTGTATGGCGATGCCGTGCAGGTCGGACACGGCTCCAAGGGTGGCTGGGATGTTTTTGGCCCCCAACGCCGTGTGACCCGTTCGCAGAGCAATGTGCTTTACGAACTGGATGGCCGGCCCGCCTTGGACCTGTACAAAGAATACCTGGGGGATCTGGTCTCGGGCTTGCCCTCCAGCGCATTGCTGTTCCCCTTGGCGCTTAGCGAGAACCAGGACGATCAGAAGACCATTGTGCGCACCATTTTGGGTGTGGATGAAGAGGCCAAGTCACTGATCTTTGCTGGCGACATTCCGGTGGGCTATTACGCCCAATTGATGAAAGCCAACTTCGACC
This sequence comes from Anaerolineales bacterium, assembly GCA_026129305.1. GTDB lineage: Bacteria > Chloroflexota > Anaerolineae > Anaerolineales > UBA11579 > JAMCZK01. The sequence goes on along the minus strand of JAHCII010000005.1, from coordinate 83,509 downwards.
GCCTGATCAACGCAGCCAGCGAAGTGGGGCAGATGGCCGGTTTCGCCAGTGCGGCCAACCCGGATGAGCCGGTGCTCTCCCTGGCGATCAGCTGCGTGGGCAGGCGCCTGGTGCTGGGTGAGCGCACCGAGGAAGAATTGGAAGCCACGCTGGAGACCCTGCCGCCGGGTGTGAAACAGATCGGCTTCTATTCCTACGGAGAGATCTCGCCGTATGGCAATGGCGCTTGTGACCTGCACAACCAAACCATGACGCTGACCACGCTGCAGGAGATCTGACTTTGTCGCTGCATAAGATCCTCTGGCGCCAACTAAAGCGGCTTGAGCTGGATGCAGATGTGCCGCCCAACGCCAAGGATTGGCAGCGTTTCCTTGCCCATGTTGAGCAGACCTATAAGCAGGGCGACCAGGACCGTTACCTGCTGGAACGCTCATTGGCGATTTCGTCCCGCGAAACCCAGGCGCTGTACGATGAAGAGCGCCGCCGGGTCCAGGAAGCGTTGCGCGTCAGCGAGGGCAGATACCGTACCCTGTTCGACAATGCGGTGGACGCCATTTTTATTATCGATGTGCAAACCCGCAAGATCGTGGACGTCAACCAGGTGGCATCCAATACACTGGGCTATACACACGAACAGTTGCTGCACATGACCATTGACGATCTGTACCCGCCGCAGGAGCTGGCGCGCACAGCCGGTTTGGTCGACCAGCTGCATAAAGCCGGCAACCTGACCTTCGAGCGCGTTCACATCCGCAAAGACGGCAGCCAGTTGCCGGTTGAGGTCAGCTCGATCGTGCTGGAACAGGATGGACGCAAGGTTTACTTAAGCATTGCGCGTGACATCACGCAGCGCAAAGAAGCTGAACAGGAATTGCAGCGCCTGGCCAACTTTGATTCATTGACCGGCCTGGCAAACCGCCTGATGTTCATTGACCGCGTGTCACATGCCATTCAAATGGCCGCGCGGCGCAGCAAGCGTATTTTGGCGGTGCTTTTCCTGGATTTGGATGGGTTTAAAGCCGTCAATGACGCGTTTGGCCATGAGCAAGGCGATGCCTTGCTGCAGATGATGGCCCAGCGCATCCGCAGCGCAGTGCGCACAAGCGACACAGTGGCGCGGCTGGGTGGCGACGAATTCGCCATTCTTTTGGAAGGGCTGGCGGATGAAGCCGCGGTTGAGCCGATCGTGCAAAAGATCATCGAAGTGGTTTCGCAGCCCTTCGAGTTTCACTCCGCGCAGGCCTTCATCACCTGCAGTGTCGGCGTCAGCTTTTTTCCGTCTGGCGGTGAGGACCCGGATGCTCTGGTGCGCAACGCCGATCGGGCCATGTATGCTTCCAAAGGCTCCGGTAAGAATAGTTACCGTTTGTTTGAAGCCCACATGAAAACGCAGGCCCTGCAGCGGCTGGAGCTGGGCAATGACCTGCGCAATGCCCTGGAGCGCGAAGAAATGTTCGTGCTCTTTCAACCGCAGGTCAACATCAAGACTGGCGAGCTGTTCGGTTTGGAGACGTTGGCGCGTTGGCAGCATGCCCAGCGCGGTGTTCTACTGCCAGATGACTTCATTCCTTTGGCGGAAGAGATGGGGTTGATCATCGCTCTTTCCGATCGGATCTTGCTGCGGGCTTGTGAGCAGATTAAGGCCTATCTGGACGCCGGGCAGGGTTCACCCAGATTGGCTGTCAATCTTTCCTCTCGCGACCTGACCGATGCTCGTTTGCGAGAGCGCATCGAAAGCGTCTTGGAGCGCACGGGTTTTCCGCCGGCTTTGCTGGAACTGGAGCTTTCTGAGAATACCATCTTTCGGGACCTGGATTTGGCGGCGGACACGCTGGCCGCACTCAAGAAACTTGGCGTGCGTCTGGCGATTGATGATTTCGGCACTGGCTACTCTACCCTCAGCCAATTGGCTCGCTTTCCTTTCGATACGCTGAAGATAGACCAGCGCTTTGCGCACAACTTGCCTTCTTCGCCGGCTTACGCGGCGATTGTGAATGGGCTTGTCACCATTGCGCATAATCTGGGGGTGGAATTGGTGGCGGAAGGCGTCGAAACCGAGGAGCAGCTGCGGCTCTACCGCGAAGCTGGGTGTTACCTGGTCCAGGGCAAATGGTTTGGCATGCCCCAATCCATTGAGAATTTGGAGTCGGTTAACTTCAACGCATAGCCTGATAGCGGGTAGGGCGGTGGCTTGGGTTTTTGTGATTTGTGATATGCGAGGATACGAATGAGAATGCCAATGGCTGGTGTGCTGGGTACAACGTTCCTACTATTGTTGAGTGGTTGTGCCCAGGCCGCTCCTGCTGCAACGATCGGCGGGCAGGTCACTTACTTGCAGCGCATTGCTCTGCCTGAGGGCGCTGTGGTGACCGTGCAGTTGGTTGACATTTCGCGCGCAGATGCCGCCGCAGTAGTGCTTGGCGAGCAAGTCATCACGCCGCAGATGCAAGTGCCCATCCCATTCAGCATCGCTTATGATCCCACTGTCATTCAAGACAACTTGACCTACGCCTTGCAGGCCTCCATCCGTGATGCACAGGGCCAGTTGTGGTTCACCACCACCACGGCGCACTTGGTGATCACCCGCGGCTATCCCAGCGACGCTATTGACTTGCTATTGGAGATGGTGCGCTAACCCGCCTCTCCAATCTTTAAAATGACGCTTGGTTGTACCGGCGTCATTTCCCTGTTATATGACAAAGAAGCTAATAAAACTTATAGTACATTTACCAATCGGGTTTAACATTCTCTTTAGGCATGTTCAAGATCATGTCCCCGCCCTTGTATTCATATATCAGAGCTGCCCTTCTATACTTCGAATGGATTGAGCCAGAATTCCCTAAACTATGTCGGCTCAAGAAGGAGAACATGTCTCGTAAGTTTTTTGCCCTTAGTCTTTTGTTGGCAGTCAGCCTGGTGCTGGGTGCCTGCGCTACTCCGGCTCCTCAGGCAACCGAAGCTCCGGTTGCAGTTGAGCCCGAGGTGGTCGAAGTTGAGGTTCCGGCGGATCCGGGTTCCCTGGTGATCTATTCGGGTCGCAGTGAGAGCCTGGTAGCGCCGATCATTCAACAGTTCGCCGATGCGACTGCCATCAATGTCGAAGTGCGCTACGGCAGCACGGCGGAAATCGCTGCAGCGTTGCTGGAGGAAGGCGCCAACTCTCCGGCGGATATCTTTTACGCCCAGGACCCTGGTGGTTTGGGCGCCATTGAGGATGCCGGTCTGCTGGCGCCGATCCCGGCCGATACCTTGGCCAAGGTCGCTCCTGGTTTCGCTTCCCCCAACGGCGCCTGGGTCGGTATCACCGCCCGTGCCCGTGTGGTGGTCTACAACACGGGTGTGCTCAGCCCGGCCGACCTGCCTGCTGACATTCGTGATTTCACCAGTCCCGAATGGAACGGTCGCTTGGGCTTGGCTCCCACCAATGCCTCCTTTGTGGTCATGGTGACTGCCATGCGCCAGATTTGGGGCGAGGCAGACACCGAAGCCTGGTTGGCGGGCATTGCTGCCAATAACCCGACTTACTACTCTGGCAATGGTGGCGTCGTCACTGCTGTGGGCGCTGGTGAGGTGGAAGTGGGCTTTGTGAACCATTACTACCTGTACCAGTTCATGGCGGAGCAGGGAGAAAGCTTCCCCGTCCGCAATCACTACCTCTCCAATGGTGGCCCTGAATCGCTGGTGATGGTGTCTGGCGCCGGCGTTTTGGCCAATGGCGCCAACCAGGACAATGCTCAGCGCTTCCTGGACTTCATGCTGTCCACCGTTGCGCAGCAGTACTTTGCCAGCCGCACCTTTGAATATCCTCTGGTGGAAGGTGTCGCCACCTCCAGCCTGCTGGTGCCCCTGGCCGAGATCAACGGTCCAGACATCTCGCTGGGCAGCCTTTCGGATGTGAGCGGTTCTGCCGCCATGATCGAGGCCGCAGGGATGGTGCCGTAAGTTAGTGCAAGTCACCGGTACAACCCCGCTGGATGCCGGTAAACAAAAGGCACGGCGGGCTGGGGCGGTCATGCCCAGCCCGCGTGCCTTTTTGCTGTTGTGGCTGCCCGCCAGCCTGGTGGCGGCCGCAGTGCTCTTGCCGATCGTTTACCTGCTCATCCGCGCCTCAGGGGCCGGGGATGCAATCTGGGCGACCCTGCTGCGACCGCAAACGCTAACCACGATAGGCAATACGGCGTGGTTAGCGTTTGCGGTTACCTTGGTTTCACTGCTTTTGGCCTTGCCGCTTGCCTGGCTGACCGTGCGCACGGACCTGCCACTGCGCCGTCTGTGGACGGTGCTGACACCGCTGCCGCTGGTCATCCCCAGCTATGTCGGCGCCTTCCTGTACGCCTCAGCCCTGGGGCCACGCGGTTTGCTGCAAGGCGGGCTGGAAACGCTCTTTGGCATTACGCGTTTGCCAGACATTTATGGCTTCCCGGGCGCGCTGTTGGTACTTAGTTTGCTGAACTACCCTTACATGCTGTTGGTATTGCGGGCTGCCCTTCAGCGCATGGACGCTTCACAGGAGGAAGCTGCCCGCAGCCTGGGGCACGGCGCCTGGTCGGCTTTCTGGCAGGTGACCTTTGCCCAGCTGCGGCCGGCCATCGCCTCTGGCGGCTTGCTGGTGGCACTTTACGTGCTGCGAGACTTTGGCGCTGTAGCAGTCATGCGCTACACCACCTTCACTCGCGCCATCTATATTCAGTACCAGAGCGCTTTGGATCGCTCGGCGGCGGCGGTGTTGGCGCTGATGCTAATCGTCTTTACCCTGCTGATCTTAGTGCTGGAGAACCGCGCCCGTGGCCGTGTGCACCAGCTCTCCGGCGCCAGCGGTGGCCGCAAACCATCGGTGGTGCGCCTGGGGCGTTGGCGTTGGCCGGCCCTGCTTTTCTGTGCCATCGTGGTTTCCTTGGCGTTGCTCTTGCCCGCCGGTGTGCTGCTTTATTGGCTGCTGCGGGGGTGGGCAGCTGGCCAGGTGGTCGGCAACCTCGGCCCGCTGGCTTGGAATTCTGTGCTCGCCTCGGGCTTGGGGGCCTTGGCGGTGACCCTGGCGGCTCTGCCGGTGGCCTATTTGCTGGTGCGTCGCCCAGGAAAGATGACCAATCTGTTGGGCGGCGTTACCAACCTGGCATTTGCTCTGCCGGGGATCGTGATCGCCCTGGCCCTGGTTTTCTTTGGCGCCAATTACGCGCTGGCCTTTTATCAAACATTGCCCATGTTGGTGTTGGCTTACCTTATTCTGTTCCTGCCGCAGGCAGTGGCCACGCTGCGCACGACTTTTCTGCGCATTCCTCCTCAGTTGGAGGAAGCCGGTCGCGGTTTGGGGCAGGGTCCGCTGGGCGTGCTGCGTCGCGTGACCCTGCCGCTGCTCAGCCCCGGCATTGGCGCCGCCGCGGCGCTGGTCTTCCTAACGGCGATGAAGGAGCTTCCCACTACTTTGCTGCTGGCTCCCATCGGGTTCCGCACTCTGGCCACCAACGTTTGGACCATGATCAACGAGGCCTTTTTCGCCCGGGCCGCCGCCCCGGCCTTGCTGCTTATTCTGGCCTCTTCGGTGCCGATGGCGATCATGCTGCTGCGCGAAGAGAAAGAAAGTTAGAATCTGCCCGTGGATCATTTGGCTTTAGAACTAAAGAACGTCAGCAAGCGCTTTGGGGAGCATCCGGCAGTTCAGGGCGTGGATTTGCAGTTGACCCCCGGTGAGGTGCTGACCTTGGTGGGGCCGAGTGGCTGCGGCAAGACCACGGTGCTGCGCCTGATCGCCGGTTTTGAACGGCCCGACTCAGGCGAGATCTTGCTGGGCGGGCGTTCAGTGGCCAACCGCACAAAATTTGTGCCTCCCGAACATCGTGGGGTGGGGATGGTCTTTCAAGACTATGCCCTGTTCCCGCACTTGACCGTGGGCGATAATGTGGCTTTTGGCTTGCCGCGCGCCCAACGCGACAAGCGCGCTGAGAAGGTGGAGTTCATGTTGCGTTTGGTCGGTTTGGATGGCCGCCAGGATGCTTATCCCCAGGAGCTTTCCGGCGGGCAGCGCCAGCGGGTCGCCCTGGCGCGTGCCTTGCTGCCCCAGCCGGTGCTGATCTTGCTGGATGAACCCCTCAGCAGTCTGGATGCCGACCTGCGCCTCAAGATGCGCGAGGAGTTGCGCGTGCTGCTCAAAGGCGCCAAGCTGTCCGCCGTATTCGTCACGCATGACCAGGAAGAGGCGCTTTACTTGGGCGACCGCCTGGCAGTCATGAACCAGGGCCGCGTGGAGCAGGTGGGCACTCCCGAAGAGATCTTCAGCGCGCCCGCCAGCGACTTCGTGGCCGAATTCATGGGCAAGGGCGACTTTTTGCCCGGCACTTCCACACCGGCCGGCGTGCAGACTGAGATTGGCCTGATTGGCCCCGCGGTGAATGCGCAGCCCGGGGCCGCGGTGGACTTGGTGCTGCGCGCCGATGATGTGCAGTTTGAGGCCGACTTGGCTGGCGACAGCATCATTCTGGCTCGCCATTACCGCGGCACGACCAACTTGTACCGCTTGCGCCTGCCTTCAGGGCGCCTGCTGCATGCCACTGCCTCGCACACCGTGCGCTACCGGCCGGGCACGCGCGTGCGCGTCTGGGCAGAACCGGGGCATGCGCTGCCTTGGTTTGCCCGTGATTGACCTGCTATGAACACGGATCTGACAAATTTGTGTGTCAAAGGGCTTGACATTTGTTTTGAAACCGCTATACTATACGTCGATGAACGTCTGGGTGCCCCCCTCACCTAGGCGTTTGTCATTTAAGGCGCCATTCGTGGGGAAAAACAGGCTGTGATACACTACCGCTGAACCCCCATACAGGACAGTGAATGGCCACCAAATCCAAGAGAGCTTCTTCAATAGAGCATTCCAAAGCGAGTGTGCTGGCGGATTATCGTCTGGGCTGGATCAGTCGGCAGGCCAGCTTGGTAGGGCGCCGTGAGGTGCTTAGCGGCAAGGCCAAATTTGGCATTTTCGGGGATGGCAAAGAAGTCGCCCAGATCGCCATGGCCAAATCCTTTCGCAAGGGCGACTGGCGTTCCGGCTATTACCGCGACCAGTCCTTTATGTTTGCAATTGGCCGCCACACGGTCGATGAGTTCTTCGCTCAGCTGTTCGCCAATACAGATATAGCCCTGGAGCCGGCCACAGCCGGGAGGGCAATGAATGCCCACTTCGCCACGCGTTTGCTGGACGAGGCCGGCAATTGGAAGACCCTGGCCGAGGAGTACAACTCCTCATCTGACATTTCCCCCACCGGCGGCCAAATGCCGCGCATGGTGGGTTTGGCTTACGCGTCCAAGCTTTACCGGCAGCTTAAGGCCACCAAAGAGTCCAAGAAATTTTCTGACAATGGCAATGAAGTTGTCTTTGGCACGATTGGCAACGCCAGCTGCGCTGAAGGCTTGTTCTGGGAAACCGTCAACGCCATTGGCGTCCTGCAGGCGCCGCTGGTGCTCTCGATCTGGGACGATGAATACGGTATCTCCGTGTCCAACGAGTACCAGCTCACTGCCGATCTGTCGCGCCTGCTCAGCGGCTTCCAACGCAGCCCCGGCGGCGATGATGGCTACGATGTCTACACTGTGGCGGGGTGGGACTACGCTGCCCTGGTGGACGTCTACGCCCAGGCCAGCCAGCGGGCGCGCCAAGAGCATGTGCCCGCCCTGGTGCATGTCGTCGAGCTGACCCAGCCACAGGGTCATTCCACCTCCGGCAGCCATGAGCGTTACAAGACGGCTGAACGCCTGCAGTGGGAGCAGCAGCATGACTGCCTGCTCATGTTCCGCAACTGGATCCTGGATCAGAAACTGGCCGGCGAAGCCGACCTCGAGGCGATTGAAAGCGAGAGCCGCGTCGAGGTTGAGGCCATCCGCCAGCGCGCCTGGGAGGCCTACAAGGAACCGATTCGCAAGGACACTGAGGCATTTGCGGATCTGCTCACCGAAGTAGCTGGCGCCTCCCAGCACAAGACCGAACTGGAAGCCCTGGTCATGGACTTGAGCGCCGCCGACAATCCCCTGAGACAAGACATGCTGATCGCCTATCGCAAGGCCATGATGCTGACCCGTGATGAAGCCTTGCCTGGCAAACCCTTGCTGCTGGGCTGGAAACAACAACAAGACGCCCAGGCGCAAGACCGCTACCATTCCAAGCTGTACAGCGGCACGGCGCGGCAGGTGCCCGAGGTCAAGCCGGCCTTCAACGCCGATGCGCCTTTGCTCAGCGGCTTCGAGATCGTCAACAAAGGGTTCGACGCCATCCTGGCCCGAGACCCCCGCGTGGTGGCCTTCGGCGAGGACCTGGGTTATCTGGGTGACGTCAACCAGGGTTTTGCCGGCCTGCAAGAGAAGTATGGTGCGCTGCGCGTCAGCGACACCGGCATTCGCGAAGCCACCATTATGGGCCAGGCAATTGGTCTGGCGCTGCGCGGCTTCCGTCCCATCGCCGAAATTCAGTACCTAGACTATTTGCTATACGGCATCCAGATCTTGTCGGATGATCTCTCCACGCTGAGCTGGCGCACCAAGGGCGGCCAGAAAGCCCCGGTCATCATTCGCACCCGCGGCCATCGCCTGGAGGGTATCTGGCACTCCGGTTCGCTGATGGCCGGGGCCTTGCACCTGCTGCGCGGCATGCTGATCCTCACGCCGCGTGACATGCTGCAGGCGGTGGGTTTCTACAATACGCTGCTCGAGGCTGATGAACCCGCCCTGGTGGTTGAGGTGCTCAACGGCTATCGCCTCAAAGAGCGCCTGCCACAAAACCTGGCCGAATTCCGCGTGCCGGTGGGCGTGCCGGAGGTCTTGCGCGAGGGTGGCGACGTGACCGTCGTGACCTACGGCCCGCTGTGCCGCATCGCCTTGGAGGCTGCCCAGGCACTGGCCGAGCTGGGCGTAGAGACGGAAGTCATCGACGTGCAGTCGTTGATGCCTTTTGATGTGCATGGCCGCATTGGGGAATCACTGAAGAAGACCGGCCGCGTCTTGTTCCTGGACGAGGACGTGCCCGGTGGCACCACGGCTTTCATGCTGCAGGAGGTGTTGGAAAAGCAGGGCGGCTATCAGTGGCTGGACTCGGCGCCGCGCACGCTCTCCGGCCAGGCGCATCGCCCAGCCTACGGCACGGATGGTAACTACTGGTCCAAACCCAACACCGAAGACATTATCTACAGCGTCTACACGATCATGCACGAGGCGGCGCCTCAGCGCTACCCGTTGTTCTTCTAGTCCAAGACCCTCGTGTCATTCCGAGGCTGCGCGTTAGATCGCCGAGCCAGAAACCGAAGAATTTTCCCAATCACTTCTTTGCACGACAGCCGCAACCTGTCAGCCTGCGGCTTTGCCCCTTTGGGGCTGGAACATTGAAGGTGAGGGCTTGAGGGTATTCTGAAGAGAGGTGTCTGAAATTCTTCGCTCATCCAGATCCGCGAGCGACTATCAACCGTCAGAATGGCTTTCTTTTGTGCCTTCGTGCGTTTGTAGTGAGCTTATTTGCCCTTCGGCGAACTGACTTCTGCCGGCAGATGCGCCACGTCTATAGCGGCTTCGTCGCAGAACAGCATGGCGCGCTCGATCACATTGCGCAGTTCGCGAATGTTGCCCGGCCAGTCGTGCGCCACGAGAGCCTCCATGGCTTTGGGGGTTACATCCTGAATGTTGCGGCCCAAGCGCGGGTTGTGTTGCTGGATAAAAAAGCCCACCAGTTCCGGAATGTCCATCTTGCGCTCGCGCAGCGGCGGAATATCCAGATCGACTACGCGCAAACGATAGTACAAGTCGTCGCGGAACTCATTGTTCTTCATCATGGTGGGCAGGTCGCGGTTGGATGCGGCGATCACCTGTACATCCACTTTGACCAGCGCGGTGCCGCCCATACGCCGGAAGGAACGTTCTTCCAGCGCGCGCAGCAGCTTGCTCTGCATGTCGGCCGGCATGGAGGAGATCTCATCCAGGAAGAGCACCCCGTCGTTGGCGATCTCCATCAGGCCCGGCTTGCGTTTGTCTGCCCCGGTGAAGGCACCGGCCTCGTGGCCGAATAGCTCCGATTCGATGGTCATGGCAGGCACCGCGGCGCAGTTGATGTCGATAAAGGGCTTGTCGGCCCGCGGACCCATGCGGTGGATCGCTTTGGCCAGCACTTCCTTGCCGGTGCCGGTCTCGCCGGAGATGAGCACCGATACGGCGCTCTGCGCGGCGCGCTCGGCTTGGGCCAGTAAGGTCTTCATCGCCTCGCTTTGACCCAAGACGAAGTCGGTCTGAGTCTGGGCCTGGCGCAGGTGATTCAGCTCGCGCCTCATGGCCACGGTTTGCCCGGCGCGTTGGATCGACTGCTCTAAGCGTTCAAACTTGAGCGGCTTCTGCAGGAAGTCGTGGGCGCCGTTCTTCATGGCTTCCACGGCCATCTCAATATCTCCGTGGGCGGTGATGATGATGATCGGCGGTCGGTTGGGCATGCGGCTGGTCTCTTCCAGCAGCGAAGTGCCCAGGCCGTCGGGCAACTCTACATCCAGCAATATTACATCTGCGCTGCCTTCTTGCAGCGCTTTGCGTGCCGCTTGAATGTTCTCGGCTTCGGAAACTTCGTAGTCGTTCTCTGCAAGCACAGCCGCGATGTTTTCTCGGGCATTTTTTTCGTCGTCTACGATCAATACGCTTAGACTCATTCTGCGGAGGTCCCTTCATGCGCCGTGGCCGGGGCAATAGGCAAGATGACTTTGAATAGTGTACCGCCGGGCACGCTCTCCAGCAGAATTTCGCCCTTGTGCATCAGCAGAATGCGGCGTGTGATCGCCAGGCCCAGGCCGGTGCCTTCCGTGCGCTTGGTGGTGAAGAAAGGCTCGAAGACGCGTTCTTGCAACTCCTTGGCGATCCCCGGCCCATTGTCGGACACGATGATTTCGACCCGGCTGGCGTCTTGTGCTTGCCGGCTGACCTTGATGGCCAGCATGGCGTCTTCCTGGCCCTCCAGGGCGTGAATGGCGTTGGTGATCAAGTTGGTGAAAACCTGGTCCAAGGCGCGGCTGTCCCCCATCACTTGTGGGGTGCCCTCGGCAATTTGTAGGAAGTGCTGGATGTTCTTGCGTGCCATGCGTGGGCGCCAGCGCTCCAGCTGCGTCTGCAGGAACTCGCCCACATCCAGCGGGGCGGGGCGGTGCTCCATGTTGCGTGAGAGGTTGAGGATCGATTTCATGCGGTGGTCCAGCCGGTCGCAGTCCTCTTCCATGCGGCGCAGTTGTTCCTGCATCGGGTCCTCAGCCGGCAGGCTGCGGCGCATGCGCTGCAGCCCGGTGCTGATGTTGTTGATCGGGTTGCCCACTTCGTGGGCGAAGTAAGCCGTCATCTCGCCCAGAAAGGCGCGCTGCTGCAGCTTCTGGCTTTCGGAATGGAAGATCTCATGAGCGGTCAGGTCGCTGAACAGCACGGCCAGCGCCGCGCGGCCAACGCCGCCGGAGATGGCTGCCACGCGCAGCGCCGCCAGAAATTCGCTGCCGTCGCGACGGTGCAACTTGCGCTCACCCAGGTCTATGGCGTGTCCCTCAGACAGGGCCAGTTCCATCGCTGGGGTCAGTGACTGTCCACTGACCAGCACGTCATTCGCCGGACGGCCGTGCACTTCGGCGGTCAGGTAGCCCAGCATGCTCTCTGCAGCCGGGTTGATCTCCAGCACGCGCAGTTCGCCATCAGTGAATAGGATGCCGTCCTGGGTCTGGCCTTGCAGCAAGCTGCTGACCGCATCGCTTTGCGCGAAACGGTCCAGCTGGGATTGCAAGGCTTGCTGCACCTGGTGCTGAAGCAGCGCTGTGGCGGCGCTGGCCGCCACGATCTGCAGTTGGGTCAACAGTTCCTGGCTGGGCTGCCCCTGGGTATCGGCGGCGGCCAGCAAGCCGCTTTCCGGGTTGCTCAGGTCCAGCGGCGTGCTGGCCAGGTAGGCCAGTTTGGCTGCATGGGCGGCTTTGTGCAGCGGAGATTCCAGCGTGCGGCCGGGCTGCCAGATCTTGGGCACGCGCAAATGGCCCAGGTCGGCGGCGGTCAATGCCGCTGGGAACAGCGTCGGGTCGCCCAACACATGCTGCAAAGATAGCGTGTCGCCCTCGCCGCGCACATACAGCGCCAGGGAGGGCAGGCCGGTCAGCAAGCCAGCAGCCTGCACGGTCTGGCGCAGGCAGGCGCTCAGCTCCTCCTGCTGTTGGGCCAGGCTGAGCATATGCAAGGCCTCCCAGCGCTGCTGCTGCACGGCCTGCAAGTCTTGTTCGCTTTTCTGCGGGGGCAGGAAGCTGATCGCCACCCAGTGTTCTGTACCGCCCAGTGTATCGACTTTGAGGCTGACTTGCGTCTCCCGGCTGCTGCGCATCACCAGCTTTTGCAGTTGGCTGCGCTCGGCCTCCGAGGCTTGCCACTCGGCCAGCTTCAGGTCGGGCAGCAGGGTAGGCAGCTCCAGTTCGCTCAGTTCGCGGCGGGTGTAGGCGCTCAGTTGGCTTACGCCCCGGTTGGCGAACAGCACTTTGCCGCTGCGCCCGTCGGCCACCAGGGTCGGGTGGGGCAGCAGATCCAGCAGGGCTTCCAGCTCTTCCGAGCTGTGCGCCCCGCGGCGTTTGAATAAGGACAGTTCGCCGATGCCGGAGATGGTCATGTATTTTTACGCGGCCTGTGCCTTGCGCATATGCGCAGGCTCAATATTTTCCATCATACGATATTTGGCCACCGTGCGCCGCGCAATCGCAAAGCCTTGTTGCTCCAGCAGGCGGGCCAGCTTAGTGTCGCTGTAGGTTTTGCCTTCTTGGGTCTCCGCTCGGATAATCTGCTTGAGCGCCGTGCGGATGTGCAGGCTGCGATCAAAGAACTGCGAAAGCGGCACGATCTTGCCCGACGGAAGTTGAACACTCTTGCCGGAAACCGCCCGGGAAATGGTCGATTCATGTACGCCCAATTCATCAGCGATCGAAGCTCGCGTGATCGGCTTCAGATAGGCGTCACCGGCGGTGATGAAGTGCCGCTGCAGCACCGCCAAGATTTGCATCAGGCGCACGATGGTGTGGTTGCGCTGCGCCAGACACTTGATCAGCAGGTTGGCTTGTTCCAGGTCCAATTTCCATTGCTCGGCTTTGTCCTCCGGTGCTTCGCGCAGCGCCTGCTGGAAGAGCGGGTTAACCCGCAGCAGGCCGCGCAGCGGCCACATCACTTCCACGACCAGGCGCTGGTCCTCCTGCTGGCGGATGGCGATATCCGGCCGGGAATAGGTGCTGGGCGCGTCGGCATTGGGCGTACCCAGGTTGCCCCAGTGCGCTCGGGCCGGGTAGGGGCTCAAGTTCTGGGTGATAAAGTCAGCAATTTGCTCGGCCTTGGCCTTGCTCACGCCCAGCAGGTTGCCCAGCTCGGCGTACTGGCGCTTGCCCAGCATGGTCATACCCTCGCGGATGGCCTTGGCGCACAGTTCGGCATTGGGGGCCTGGTTGCCCAGGCTCTTCAGCTGTACCAGCAAGGCTTCGGTGGGGCTACTGGAAGCCACGCCCAGTGGATCGGCCTGCTGGATGCGCTGGACGACTTCCTCCACCACCACCAGAGGCACATGGTGGTAGCGAGCCACCTCCAGCAGAGGAAAGGTCAGCAGGCCATCTTCATCCAGACCGGTGAGGATGTGAGCGGCGATCTCCTGCTCCAAGGGATCCAGTTCAGTGGCGATTTGGCGCAGCACATAGGTGCCTAGCGTTTCGGGCTGCGCGCCCGTGTAATCTTCGGGCAGCTCTTCGCCGCTGCGTCCCTCGGCGCTGAAGCCGGAGTCGGTCGGCGCCAGGAAGACCAGCGGCTCGTCACCCTGGGCCTTGGCCTGAGTGCAAGCCTGGCAGCTGGCCCCGCTGCGCAGAGTGCGCCCACAACTGGGGCAGTGGCGGCCCTCTAAGAGCTCCAGGGCGGGGTTTTCCGCCAGTGCGGCTTCGATGCGCGCATTTAGCTCTTGGGCATTCAGGCCCAACAGACTCATGGTTTGCGCCAGATGGGCGGTTGCCTGAGGGCGTTGTTGGGCGCCTGGATAGAGGATTTGAGAGGGCAGGGCCATAATGTGCTCCAATGATTATAGAGAAGTACTCCCTTGGATGCAAGTTCTGTGCCAAATCAATTTGATAGAATTCACCCAATGTCCAAGAAACGTGCCGATTTGATCGTCGTGGGTGGCGGCCTGGCCGGCAGCGAAGCCGCCTGGCAGGCCGCCGAGCAGGGCTTGCGCGTCGAGCTGTACGAGATGCGCCCGCTGCAGCCCACCGGGGCGCATGTCAGTCAGTCGCTCGCCGAGCTGGTTTGCTCCAACTCGCTGGGCTCAGATTTGCCAGATCGCGCTTCTGGCTTGTTAAAGAATGAGCTGCGCCGCATGAATTCGATGCTGATGCAGGCAGCCCAGGCCACTGCCGTGCCGGCCGGGGGTGCGCTGGCTGTGGACCGGGAGGGCTTTGCTCAGGAAGTCACCCACCGTATTGAAGCGCACCCCAATATCGACCTGCGCCGCGCCGAGATGCCCGAGGTGCCGCTCGGTCTGACCGTGATCGCTTCGGGACCGCTGACCTCATCGAAACTGTCCCAGTCCATCGCCGCCCTCAGTGGGGCGGGGCATCTGTATTTCTACGATGCGATCTCCCCGATCGTCAGTCTCGAGTCGATCAACTTTGATATCGCTTTCCGCGCCTCGCGCTATGACCGCGGCCAGGAAGAAGCAGGCGATTACATCAACTGCCCCCTCAACAGGGAGGAATACGAGGCCTTTGTGGCCGCGCTGGCCGCGGCCGAGCGCATTGAGCTGCGCCACTTTGAGCAAGACATCGACCGGGGCGTGCGCGCCGGCTTGCACGAATATTTTGAAGGCTGCCTGCCGGTCGAAGTGATTGCCCAGCGCGGCGACAAGGCCCTGGCCTTTGGCCCCATGCGCCCGGTGGGGCTGGACGACCCGCGCACTGGCCGCCGACCCTACGCCGTGCTGCAGCTGCGCCAGGACAACCTGGCCGGCACGCTCTACAACCTGGTCGGCTTCCAGACCAACCTGACCTTCCCTGAGCAGCGCCGCGTCTTCCGCATGGTGCCGGGCCTGGAGCAGGCCATCTTCGAGCGCTACGGCCAGATGCACCGCAACACTTTCATTAATTCGCCGGAGTTGCTGCGCGCCAGCCTGCAGTTCCACAACCGGGACGATCTGCTCTTTGCCGGGCAGATCACCGGCGTCGAAGGCTATGTGGGCAACATCGCCACCGGCCTGCTGGCCGGCCTGAATGCCGCCCGTCTGTATCGCGGTGAGGAGCCGTTGGTGCTGCCGCCCACCACCATGCTGGGCGCCCTGTGCCACTATGTGACACATGCCAGCCCGGCCGACTTCCAGCCGATGAAGGCCAATTTCGGCATTCTGCCGCCGTTGGCACTCAGCGGCAAAAGCGGCCGTCGCCAGCGCGCCGCCGGCTACGCCGAGCGCGCTCTGGCCGACTTGGATACTTACCTGGCGCAAAGCGCTGCCGTGCCGGCTGGCTGATGCGTAAGCGCGTCTATCTTGTCGTTGCGGTTGTGGCTTTGGCGCTGGTGGCGCAATCTTTGTTCGCCAGCCTGCAGGCGGCCCAGCAGCAGGCTTTCAATGGCCAGCGCGCCTTGGCCGATATTGAGTATCAGCTCGCCCTGGGACCGCGCACGCCCGGATCTGCCGCCCACGCCAATACAGTGGAATGGATGCTGCGCAGCCTGCGTGCCGCTGGCTGGGGGACCGAAGTCCAGGAAACCGAATGGCTCGGCCAACCGGTGCGCAATGTTATCGCCAAGCGCGGGGAAGGTGCGCCCTGGCTTATTCTGGGGGCACACTACGACAGCCGCCTGTCCGCCGACTTTGACCCAGACTCGGCGGCCCATATCCACCCGGTACCCGGCGCCAATGACGGCGCCTCGGGCGTGGCGGTGCTGCTCGAGCTGGCGCGGGTGCTGCCGCCAGATTTGCCAGGGCAGATCTGGCTGGTTTTCTTCGACGCCGAGGACAACGGCCGCATCCCAGGCTGGGACTGGATCATGGGTTCACGTGCCTTTGCCCAGTCGCTGAGTGAACATCCTGATGCGGTCATCATCTTGGACATGATCGGCGACGCCGACTTGCAGGTCTATTACGAAGCCAACTCTGACCAAAACCTGCGAACTGAGATCTGGGACACAGCCGCTGAGTTGGGCTACGCCGATCTACTCGTCCCCAGCGTGCGCCATAGCATGTTGGACGATCACACCCCCTTTATAGAGTTGGGCATTCCGTCTGTGCTGCTGATCGACTTCGATTATCCCTATTGGCATACTCGGCAAGATACGCTCGACAAGGTCTCTGCGCATAGCCTGCAGGCTATCGGAGATACCATCCTGGCTTGGCTGCTGGGGCGGGCCGACTAGCCGTGCATATTTTCATCAGCGCCAAGGCTGCCCAGGCGGAACAGTTTGCCTTGGCGGACTTGGTCGAAGGGCAGATGTATGCGGCGGGGATGACTTGCTTTGTGGCGCCGCGTGAACTGCAGCGCCGCGGCCTGCCAGCCGGTTTCATGCAAACCATCCGCGCCGAAATCCAGCGCTCCGACTTGATGATCGTGCTCTATGCGCCGGAATTGCGTGGCGGCCTGGTGGAGCTGGGCATGGCCTATGCTTTGGACAACCCCATCTGGTTACTCTGTCGGGCACAAGAGAAAGTCTCGAACACGGCTTTGGAATGTGCCTCAAAGATCATCCGCTATCAGGACGCAGATGATTTGCGCACCCAGTTGCAGGTTGAGATCGTCAACTTAATGCCTTAGATGCGTTCGCCCCTGCAACTGGGATTGTCATTGCAGACGATAGACTGTCAACCGTCAACTGCTCAACTTCAGGTAAACTACTGCCTTATGCCACTTCAACCTGCTCATCGCATCTCTCACATCAAGCCGTACTTCTTCTCGGAACTGGCCAAGCGCATCACCGCCATGCGGGCGGCAGGGGTGGATGTAGTCCGATTGGACATTGGCAGCCCGGACCTGCCGCCTCCCGGGTTCATCCTGGAGACGATGTTCGCTGCCGCCAGCCAGCCGGGCACCCACGGCTACATGCTGGGACTTACCGCGCCTTTTAGGGTCGCCGTGGCCCAATACTACAAGCAGCGCTTCGGCGTAGAGTTGGATCCCAAGAGCGAGATCGTCGACCTGATCGGCTCCAAAGAGGGCTTGTTCATTCTTAGCCAGGCCGTGCTTAACCCCGGCGACCTGTCTCTGGTGCCGGATCCGGGATATTCGGTTTACGCCATGAGCACGGAGATTGCCGGGGGCGAAGTCTACAAGATGCCCTTGTTGGCCGAGAGGGCCTTCCTGCCGGACTACGACAGCATCCCGGCCGATGTACTGCAGCGTGCCAAGATCCTCTGGCTTAACTACCCCAACAATCCCACCGGCGCTATTGCCGATATGGCCTTTTTTGAGCGCACCATCGCCTTCGCTCGTAAGCACGACCTGTTGGTGGCCCACGACAACCCCTACTGCGACGTGGGTTACAACGGCTACCAGGCGCCCAGTTTGCTGCAGGTGCCCGGCGCCAAAGAAGTCGCTCTGGAGTTCAACTCGCTTTCCAAAACGTACAACATGGCAGGCTGGCGCGTCGGCATGGCCGTCGGGCAGCCTGAGGCCATCAAATACATCGAGACCTACAAAAGCCAGCAGGATTCGGCCATCTTTGCGCCGCTCATGGCGGCCGGTGAAGCCGCCATGCTGGGCGACCAAAGCTGGCTGGCCGAGCGCAACCGCATCTACCAGGACCGTCGCGACGCCGCCATCGACGGCTTGCACCGCGCCGCTATCCAGGTGGCTCCACCGCAAGCTTCGCTCTACATTTGGGCTCCGGTACCCGGCGGCGAGCCGAGCATGGATTTCTGTGCCCGCCTGCTGGAGGACACCGGCGTCAGCGTCACGCCGGGCGTGGTCTTCGGCCAGCACGGAGAAGGCTATTTCCGCATTTCGCTGGTCACCGACATCGAGCGGATTCGCGAGGGTGTAGAACGCATCGCCCAGTGGCTGCACAAGTAGAATAGGGTAATGCCCAAAGGGAATACGCGTTCCAATCTTAAGGAGCTGGAACGGGCCTTGATCGTCGGCGTGCAAATCGCCGGCCAGCCTGCCTTGCTCTCGATGGACGATTCGTTGGAGGAATTGTCTGTTTTGGCGCGCACGGCCGGGCTGGAAGTTGTCGGCGGCACATCCCAACAACTGGAGAAGCCCAACCCCAAAACGCTGATCGGCAAAGGAAAGGTTGAGGAGATCCAAGCCCTGGCCGATGAGTTGAATGTCAGTGTAATTCTCTTTGACGATGAACTCTCTCCGCGCCACCAGCGCGAACTGGAAAAGGTTTTTGGCGACAATCGCCGTGTAGTCGACCGTACGGCCCTGATCCTGGACATTTTTGCCCAGCACGCCAGCACCCACGAAGGCGCTCTGCAAGTGGAATTGGCCCAATATGAATACCGCCTGCCGCGCCTGACCCGCGCCTGGACGCATTTGGCCCGCCAGGGTGGCGGTGGCGGCGGCCGCAGCGGCGTGGGTGGCGTGGGTTTGCGCGGCCCCGGCGAAACCCAGCTGGAAGTCGACCGCCGTGAGATCGGCCGCAAGATCGCCAAACTCAAGCAAGACTTGGAGAAGGTCAGCGCCCGTCGCGGCCGCTACCGCGCCCAGCGCAAGCGCGCCCGGCTGCCGGTCATCGCTCTGGTGGGCTACACCAACGCCGGCAAATCTACTTTGCTTAACGCCCTGGCCGGTGCTGAGGTCTACGTGGCCGATCAGCTCTTCGCCACCCTGGACCCCACCACGCGCAAGGTGGACCTGCCCGGTGGCCGCGAAGCGCTCTTCACCGACACAGTCGGTTTCATCCAGAAACTGCCCACTACCTTGGTGGAGGCTTTCAAAGCCACGCTGGAGGAGATCCAGGAAGCGGACCTGCTGCTGCACGTGGTCGATACCACCCATCCCAATGTGCATGAACAGGCCGAGGCCGTGCTGCAGACCCTGACAGAAATTGAGGCCGACCATATTCCGATCCTGACCGTTCTGAACAAGATAGATCGCCTGGCGGACCCGGACGCCGCCCGGGAAGCCTTGCAGGACTTTGAAGACGCCGTGGCCGTCTCCGCTTTGCGCCGTCAGGGCTTGGACGAGCTCCTGGCCGCCATCAGCCATAAGCTCTACGAGGCGCTTGCCCCGGTGGAAGTCTTGCTGCCTTACCAGGAAGGCGCGCTGATCGCACTCTTCCACGAGCAGGGCAAGGTGGACCGGATCGAGCACACCCGCAGCGGGGTGCATATTCAGGGCCGCATTCCCGGCCGCATGCTGGCGCGCTACAGCGTCTTCGCCACGCGCGGCGTGCCGGCTGCCGAGGACGAATAATGACAGAGCAGCTCGCCCAGTTTGCAGCGCAGGCGCGCCAGCAAAACCTGGGCGATATCCGCCTGGACGCGGCCACCCGCCAGCTCTATAGCACCGATGCCTCTATTTACCAGCTGCGTCCACTGGGCGTGGCCTTCCCGCGCCATGAAGATGAGTTGTCCGGCTTGCTGGAGCTGGCAGTCAAGGAAGGGCTACCGGTGCTGCCGCGCGGCTCTGGCACCAGCTTGGCCGGCCAAAGCATTGGCCCGGCGTTGGTGATTGACTTCACCCGCCACCTCCACCAAGTCTTGGAGATCGAGCCTGATGCCCGCCGCGCCTGGATACAACCCGGCCTGGTGCTCAATGCCTTTAACCGCCAGGCTGCCCGGCATGGCCTCATGTTCGGTCCTGACCCGGCCTCCGCCGACCGGGCCACCTTTGGCGGCATGCTTGGCAACAACTCCACTGGCGCGCACTCGATCAGCTATGGCATGACCGCTGACAATGTGCTGGCGCTGGACGTCTTGCTGTCGGATGGCAGCCGAGCCCATCTGGGGAGCCTGTCGCTTGAACAAGCCGTGCAGCGTGCGGCCGGCAATGCGCTCGAAGCACAGCTCTACCGCCAGGCACTGCGCATCCGTGAGGAGGGCGCCGAGGCTATTCGCCGGGACTGGCCGCGCACTTGGCGGCGCGCCTCCGGCTACAGCCTCAATTATTTGCTGCCCTGGTCACCCAGCCAGCCACCGCTCTGGCGGCGCGCCGGGGCTGGCGAGACCTATCCGCCCATCCCCGCCGGCCAGATCAACCTGGCCCCGCTGCTGGTCGGCTCCGAAGGCACCCTGGCTGTCTTCAAGCGCATCCAGGTGCGTTTGGTGCCTAAGCCCTCCTTCACTGTGCTGGGGGTAGTGTCTTACCCGGGCATTGCCGAGGCCTGTGACGCCGCTCCTGGCCTGCTGGCGCTGGAACCTTCGGCCATCGAGCTCATCCCGCAGGCGATGATTCGCCTGGCGCGCTCCGTGCCCGCCTATGCCAAACGCCTCGACTTCGTCAAAGGCGACCCCGAAGCCATTCTGATCGTCGAGTTCAGCGGTGACACTCTGGCAGAGGCGCAGGCCAAGCTGGCCAGCCTGGGGCCGGAGGTGGTGCATGCCATCAGCCCCGAGCAGCAAGACCAGGTCTGGTCGGTGCGCAAGGTCGGCCTCGGTTTGCTCATGTCGCGTCCCGGCGACGCCAAGCCGTTGCCTTTTATTGAAGATGTGGCCGTGCCGGTCGAGCATCTGGGGCAGTTCGTGCGTGAGTTCCGTGCCGTGCTGGAGGCCAACGGTACCAGCGGCGATTTCTACGCCCATGCCTCGGCGGGCTGCCTGCATGTCCGTCCATTAATCAACCTCAAAACCCTGCGCGGCTTGGAGCAGATGCGTGCTATCACTCAAGGGGTGATGGCCGCCGCCAAGCGCTACGGTGGGGCGATGAGCGGCGAACACGGCGACGGTCTCTCGCACGGTGAATGGCTCAAAGACACCTTCGAGCCGCAGATCATTCACCTCTTCGACGATCTCAAGCGCACCGCTGACCCGCAAGGTCGCCTCAACCCCGGCAAGGCGTTGGACCCACAGCCCATGCATGAGAACCTGCGTTTTGGGCCGGGCTATCAGGCCGACCCGTGGCTGCCTGTGCTCGACTTTGGCGTCCAGGGTGGGCTGGGCGGCGCCATCGAGATGTGCAACGGCGCCGGGGTGTGCCGCAAAGACGGCGGCGTGATGTGCCCTTCGTTCCAGGCCACTCGCGAAGAGATGCACAGCACGCGCGGCCGCGGCAACCTGCTGCGGGCCATGATCAGCACCGGTCTGCCGGAAACGGCCGATGCGCAGCGCGCCGCCCAACAAGCCGCGCATGCCGCGCTGGACCTGTGCCTGGAATGCAAGGGCTGCAAGGCCGAATGCCCCTCGGGCGTGGACATGGCCAAGCTCAAATACGACTTCCTGCACAACTATTACCAGACCCATCGCCGCCCGCTGCGTGATTACCTCTTCGCTTACATCGGCGAACTGGGCCGCCTGGCGCGACCGTTTGCGCCGCTGGTCAATCTGCTCACCCACAGCGCGCCGGGCAAGTTCCTCGCCGAACGCTTGCTGGGCCTGGCCGCCCGTCGCAGCCTGCCCGCCTTCACTTGGCGGCGCGCCCAAGTTGTATCGCTGCCCGCCGCCGAGGCGGATGTGCTGGTGCTTAGCGATCCTTTCAGTGACCTTTTCTATCCGGAGTTGGCCGCCGCGGCGGTCAAAGTGCTGCGTGCTGCCGGCCTGCGCCCGCATCTGCTGCCGGTTTCTGGAGCGGGGCGGCCGCTGATCTCCAAAGGCTTTCTGCCACAGGCCCGCCGCCACGCCCAGAAGGTGGTGGCGGCGCTGCGTAAAGCCGACCCGGCCGGGCGCCTGCCGGTGCTGGGTTTTGAGCCTTCTGAGATCTACGCGCTGCGCGATGAATACTTGGACCTGCTGCCCGCTGAACAGGGCATGGCCGCACTGGCCAAGCGCACCTTCATGTTCGACGAATTCCTGCTGCGCCAGCCGGATTATGGCCCGGCGCCACTGGAGACCCTGCGCGCCGCACTGACGCCCGAGGATGCGGCGGCATTGCTGCTGCACGGCCACTGCTACCAGAAGACCCAGCCGCCCGCTGACGACGGCCTGCCCACTGGACAAGCCGCCACCGTCGCGCTGCTCAGCGCGTTGGGCTACTCGGTGGAGCTAATCAATTCGGGTTGCTGCGGCATGGCCGGCTCCTTCGGCTACGAAGCCGAGCATTATGAGCTCTCCATGCAGATCGGCGAATTGGCTTTGTTCCCCGCCGTGCGGGCGGCCGATGGCCGCCAAGTGGCCGCCGCCGGCCTCTCCTGCCGGGCGCAGATCGCCGGTGGGGCAGGCGTCCAGGCTCCGCACCCCCTCGAGCTGATTGCCGCCCGGCTGTCGGATTAGGCAAGGCTCAGCTTCCTGCCTTAACTGTTTACTCCGTTAACAGCACATTAGCCTATCCCTGCACCTCAAGCGCTGCCATAACGGCCGGAATGCCGCCCCGTTCGCTTCGATGTACTGCTTACATCTTCGCCTTGTAGGAGGTTGCCCCATGTTGAACAAGAAACGGCTACTGCTCGCGCTGATTGGCCTGTTGCTGGGTAGTTCCTTGCTCACGGCTTGCGCCGGAGGCACCCGCGTGGATATCGACCTGGACCCGGAAACCGGTCAGGGGAGCATCGACATCATCGGTGTGGATGGCCAAAACCCGCAGGACGGCACTTCAAGCACCGGCCTGGGCACTGACAACGTCATCGTGCTGGCGGTTGTGGCCGCGCTGTTTATTGCCGTGATTGCACTCGTGATTGCCCTGGTCAGCCGCAGGCCGACTCCGCCGAGCGGATAAAAATGCCTAGTAGGGGCGGCTTGCAAGCCGCCCCTACTGCTTCTGTCAACTCGGTGAAGTAAAGGCGTCCGCCCTCAAGTGTCTGACCCCGTCCGCGCCGGCCACGAAGACATCCGTGGCCAAGCCCAGAAACAAACCGTGCTCCAGCACGCCGCTGCGGGCTTCCAACGCCGCGGCCAGCGCGGCCGGGCCGGCGATCGGCCCGAAGTCGCAGTCCAGCAAATAATTGCCCTGGTCGCTCAGGACCGGCTCGCCGCCGGCGGTTACCCGCAGGCTGGCTGCGCCGCCCAAAGTGGCGATGAAACCGGCTTGGTGCACCCAGCCGAAAGGCAGCACCTCCAGCGGCAACCGGAAGCGGCTGCCGACCCGTTCGGAGAGCTTGCCTTCGTCCACGATGATCGCCAGCCGCTGGCTGTTCTGCGCCAGGATCTTCTCGCGCAGCAGCGCGCCGCCGCCGCCTTTGATCAGGTTGAATTGCCCATCCATCTCATCGGCGCCGTCAATGGTCAAGTCCAACTGGGCATAGTCGTTCAGGGCACCCAGTGGAATGCCCAGGCGCTCGCATTCGGCCTGGGTCTGCAAAGAGGCCGGTACAACGATGATGTCGCTCAGAGCGCCGGCTCGCAGTTGGGCGGCCAGCGCCTCCAACGCGAAGCGTACGGTGCTGCCGTGGCCCAGCCCCAGCAGCATGCCGGGCTGCACAAGTGCCACGGCGGCTTCGGCGGCTTGTCGCTTGTATTCGTCCGTGCTCATTCCAGCAGGCTCCCTAGTTGGTTGGTGTCGTTCACTATCAGGGTCAGCACTCGCCGTCCGGTACTGTGCAGCGCCTGGGCGTCGCCCAGCGCTTGGGCGGCTTTCAGCGTGCCGAAGCCCAGCTGGCTGCCGGGCAGCCCGGCTTGGTCGGGGATCGGCAGATCGGGCTGCGGTGGAGGGCTGACCAGCTGGATGAATAAGCCGTGGCCCGCATCGCCCTTGTGCAGCTGCCCAGTGGAGTGCAAAAAGCGCGGCCCGTAACCGAGCGTGGTGGCCAGCCCGGTCTGCTGACCCAACTGCTCCCGCAGCGCTTGCAGGTTGGTCTGTGCAGCGGCGTCAGCGGCCAGATAGGCCTGCAAGGCAATATAGTCGCCCGGCTTGGCGCCGGCCAGAAAATCGTTCAGAGCTTTGCGGCTCGGCATGACCGACTCGCCGCTGGGAAGCTGGCCGCTTTCTTGGTAGGCCTGCACGAATTGGCGCGCCTGTACCTTGGCGGCTTCCACGTCGGGCTGGTCAAAGGGATTGACGCCCAGCACATAGCTGGCCACTACCGTGGCGAACTCCCACAGAAAGAACTGTCCGCCCAGATCCAAGTCTGCTTGCCAGTCCACTTCAATGCGCAATTCCTCGTCTGGCGCGGCTTGGCCTCCGTTGAACTGCACGAAAGCGCGCGCTTCGCCGTACTGCGACAGCACCGGCTCGCCCACCACCGGCAGGATGCCGTGGCCCCGCTTGCCCGTGCTCTCGGCGATCAGCTGCTCGACCCAGTCGCCAAGGCCTGCCCGCCTGGCGGGCAGGCGCAGGGTCAGTTTGTCTTTGCCGGCCAGGGCCAGCGCGCCCAGCGCCAACCCTAACCTGGCGCCGGGGTTGTCCGCCGGGTCAGCGGTCTGGCAGCGCTTGGCCATCGCCTGCGCACTGGCCAGCAGCCCGTTCAGATCGGCGCCTGTCAGGGTTGCTGGAACCAGCCCAAAGTGCGAGAGGGCCGAATAGCGCCCGCCAATAGTGGGGTCGGCCAGAAATGTGCGCCGGAAGCCGTATTGCTCGGCGGTCTGCGCCAGGCCGCTGCCCGGGTCGGTGATGGCAACAAAATGGCTCCCGGCTTGGTCCCCCCCCAACGTCTCCAGAGCTCGATTGTAAAAATATTTGAAGAAGGAGAAGGTTTCCACCGTACCGCCGGACTTACTCGAGACGATGTAGAGGGTCTCGCTGGGTGGGTGGGCGTCCTCGGCCGCCAGCACGGCGGCGGGGTCGGTGCTGTCCAGGATGCTGACCGCCAGCCCGTCGCCCCCGCCAAACAGGTCGGCATACAACTCCGGCGCCAGGCTGGAGCCGCCCATGCCCAGTATCAACGCCCGCCGGAAGCCGGCCGCCTGCGCCTCCGCGGCGAAGGCCTGCAGGTCAGGCACTTCAGCCTGCATGCGCTCGGCGATGTCCAGCCAGCCCAGGCGGTTGCTGATCTCGTCGGGCTGCGGCGCCCACAGGGTGTGGTCGCGCTGCCAGATGCGCTCTACGACCCGTTCGGCGCGGGCTTTGTCGAGCGTATGCTCGTAGGCGGCTCGGTAGTTACCGAGATCTAGGGTGATGTTGGGCATCAAGCGAAGTAAACCACAAAGCCACAAAGAGTACAAACTGCCGTGTCAGCTTGAACAACGAAATCGCTGCAAAGGCAGTGGCTTCGCGTCGTGAAGGGCCCTCATATAGCTTACTGCGTCAGGCACCTCAGTGCTGCGGGCTTGCTACTGTGTGCGGCCGTCAGCTTGAGACGAAGCCATGACGGGGGCCAGCAGCAGCTCGCGCCCCTGTCTGCTGTGTTCCTCCAGTAA
This sequence comes from Anaerolineales bacterium, assembly GCA_026129305.1. Taxonomy (GTDB): domain Bacteria; phylum Chloroflexota; class Anaerolineae; order Anaerolineales; family UBA11579; genus JAMCZK01. Next base: position 58,152 of record JAHCII010000005.1, on the reverse strand, counting down.
GCCCATCTTGCGCAGGCAATAGCTCACCCGCGTGCTCTGGCGCGTGTTCACGCCCAGTGCCTGGGCCAACTGTTTGTGGGTGAAGGGCGTCTTTAGTGTGGCCGGCAGCAAGCCCAGGTAATCCTGCTCCCCGGCAAACTCGGTTTCGGCCACCACCCGCAGCAGGCGCCGCTCTGCGATGCTCCAGTGTTTCCGCCGCCACGAGCCCCGGCCGTCATCCCGCCAGACCTCCTCTTCCTCCGTCAGCACGGCCCGGAAGGCGAAGTTGGGGTGTTGGATGACCTGAGGGATGTACAGCAGTTCGTCAAAGATGTCCTCCAGCCGGCCGCGTTTGGGTGACTTGCGCCGCGCCACCTGGCGGCCGCGGCTATCCTGGCGCACGATCCATTTTTGCGCCGCGATCGGGTGCACCAGCAGCACCGGATGCGCTTCCAGCAAGACGCCCAGCTTTTTGCGCAGAGCAGAAAAGTTGCCGGTCTGCACTTCGATCAGCAGGTCCCCCCGCAAAATGTCGATCTGGTAACCATCCACTTCCTGCTCAAAGCGGTCGCCGCGCTGCGCCAGGTGCAGCTTCAAGGCCGCGTGTAAGCCCTGCTCGCGCAAGGTGCCGATGGCGTGGCTCACGGCTCTGCCTTCAGTTGGCTGGCCCGGTGAATGGCCGCATCGCCATATTGCGCCTGTAGCGCGCGTACCGCCGCTTCCAGACGCTCTTGTTTGGCGGCCTCTTTGGGGTTCCAGTCCCACAGCCCCAGCTGCCGGCTGGGCGGCCCCAGGTTGCTGACCCCTACGCCCAATAGGCGCAGCTTGCGCCCCAGCTTCCAGTTTTTGTGGAAGAGTTGCAGCGCCGCCGCTTCGATCTGGCGGGCGTCGTCGCTGGCCTCGGGCAAAGTGCTTTGCCGCGTGATCGTAGTGAAATCCGGCCAGCGCAGTTTGATCTTGACCGTGCTGCCGTACAGCTCTTTGCGTTTCAACCGCCGGGCGATGCTTTCTGCCTGACTGCGAATCAGCCCCTCGAGCAGCGCCCGGTCGTCTGTGTCGCGCGCAAAGGTCTCTTCTTGGCTGATCGACTTGGTCTCGTGCGAGGTGTGCACGGGGCTGTTATCGATGCCCCGGGCGCGGCGCTGCAGATCCAGGCCGCCTTGCGGGCCGAACAGCCGCTGCAAGTCCCGCAGCGGGTGCGCGGCGATCTGGCCGATGCTGCGCAAGCCCAGCTCCGCCAGCCGCTCTGCGCTCTTGGGCCCGACACCCCACAGCGCCTCGCAGGGCAGCGGCGCCAGGAAGGCTGCCTCTTCACCCGCCGGCACATGCTGCAGTGCGTTGGGGTAGGCGCCTGTGCGCACCGAGCCTTTGCCCACTTCGGTGGCGATCTTAGCCACCAGTTTGTTACTGGCAACGCCCAACGAGCAGTGCAGCTGCAAGTGGTCACGGATCGCTTTTTGCAGGTCGCGCCCGATTACTAATGGGTCGCCGGGCATTGCGCTAATTTCAATGAAAGCTTCGTCGATTGAGATCGGTTGGATGGTTTCCGAGACGCCGCTGAGCAGCTCCATCACCTTGTTGGACATCTCGACATAGTCGCGGAAGTGATGGCGCACGATGATCAGGTCTGGGCACAGGCGCAGCGCCCGCGCCATCGGCATCGCCGAGCGGACGCCGAATTTGCGGGCCGGGTAAGAGCACGAGGCCACCACGCCGCGGCCCTCAGGGCTGCCGCCCACGGCAAATGGCTTGCCGCGCAGCGAAGCGTCACGCAGCTCTTCCACCGCGCAGAAGAAGGCATCCAGATCCAGGTGGATGATGGTGCGCTGTGCGGGCGTTAGGGTGCTTTGCTCGGCCATTTCGTATAGCCACTTGGCTGGCTAGATGATCTTTTCGGCTTGCAGCTGGACGATCTCGGCTTGTGTCTTGCCCAACAGGCCGCTCAGGACTTCAGCCGTGTGCTCGCCCAGGGTCGGTGGCGGCAGGCGCACTTGCGCCGGCTGCGTCGGAATTTGCAGCGGTGAGCCCAGCATTTGGATGCTTTCGCCGTCGGAGAGGGTTGCCTGCGTCAGCATGCCGCGCGCCGCCACTTGCTCGTGGGCCAGCGCCTGGTCCACGCTGAGGATCGGCGCCGCAGGCACCGTGGCCCGTTCGCACACTGCCAGCCAGTGGGCGATGGGCTGCTGGGCGAACAAAGCGTCCAGCAGCGGCAGCAGCGCCTCACGGTGGGCGTTACGCTGCGGATTGCTGGCAAAACGCTGGTCACGCGCCCAATCTTCCTGCCCGACTTCCTTGCAAAAGCGCGTCCATTGCAGGTCATTGCCCGCCGCGAAGGCAAAATAGCCATCGGCGGCCTTGAACGACTGGTAAGGCACAATATTGGGGTGAGCGTTGCCGTAGCGTTTGGGCGGCTTGCCCGAGATCAAATAATTGCTGGCGACATAGGATAGCGTGGCGATTTGCGAATCCAACAGCGAAATATCGATGCGCTGCCCGGTTTTCTGGCGTTCTCGGGCAAAAAGCGCGGCCATGATGGCGTTGCTGGCATGGATGCCCGCCAGCAAGTCCACGATCGCCACACCCACTCGGATGGGCTCGCCCTCAGCCTCGCCGGTCAGGCTCATCATCCCGCCCATGGCCTGGCTGATGAAATCGTAGCCCGGCCGGTCCTTGAGCGGGCCGCTGTAGCCGAAGCCGGTGATGGTGCAGTAGATGATATCCGGCTTGAGCGTCTTGAGCTCGGCATAGCTCAGGCCCATCTTTTCCAGGGTACCGGTCTTGAAATTCTCCACTAGCACATCGCTGTGGGCGATCAGCTCGCGCAGCACGGCCTGGCCCTCAGGGCTGCGCAGGTTGAGCGTCAGGCTGCGTTTGTTGCGGTTGGCTGAAATGAAATAGGCCGACAGGCCGTTTTGCGTGTAGGGCGGACCCCACTGGCGTGTGTCATCGCCCCGGGAGGGTTCTTCCACTTTGATCACTTCGGCCCCCAAGTCCCCTAGCAGCATGGTGCAATAGGGGCCGGCCAATACGCGGGTCAGGTCCAGCACGCGTATGCCATGCAGTAAGCCGTTCTCTTCGCTCATGGAATTAAGCCTCTTTTCCTGATTATAGTACAAATATTCTAATTTGCTAGCCGGCTGAGAAATTCCCGGAAGGTTTGCGGCGGGCGGCCCAGTGTGGCTTGCAGCACCTTGCTGTCGCCGGCAAACCCGTGCGCATCATAATAGGCGAACATGCGCTGCAAGGCATGGCGGGCATACTCGCTCAGGCCGTTGGCCGCTGTTGTCCAGTCGGCCAGCGGCTGCGCCTCGGCTCGCACCGGGTGGCCCAGCTGGGCGGCCATCTCGGCCGCCATCTGCTCAGAGCTCAGCCGCTCCGGCCCGGCCAGCGGCAGCACCTGGCCGGCGTAGTCTACTGGGTGGGCCAGCACCGTTGCGGCGGCTTCGGCGACATCCTCCAAATCGACTGGGGTGAAGATTGCCTCCAGCGAATACGGCACGCGATACAGGCCACTGCGGATGCTTTCCCAATACGGCAGCACGTTCTGCATGTAGCTGGCCGGCTGCAGGATGGTGTAACGCAGCCCGCTGGCCGCCAGGCTTTGTTCGGCCAGGTGCTTCTGCCAGTGGTGCGGCATGACTGGCTCGGCGGGCAGCAGCACGGAGTGATACACGAAATGCTCGGCGCCCGCCGCCTGCGCCGCCAGAATGGCCGCCTGGGCCATCTCGGTTTCCTGGAGGTGCAGATTGGGACAGATCAGGTAGACCGCCCGCATGCCTTGCATCGCGTCCCGTAGTGCCGCGCCGTCCAGCAGATTGGCCAGCACTACCTGCACCGCGCCGGCTTGGCGGGCGGCCGCAGCTTGTTCGCTCCGGTGAACCAGCGCCCGGGCGCCCTTGCCGCGCCGCGCCAGGGCGCGCAGCACGGCCAGGCCGGTCTTGCCGGCCGCACCGGTGACCAGAACTTCCGCGTGGGACATAGCCTTATTGTACGAGGGCTGCGGCGATATCGCGGGCCAGGCCCGGCCCGCGATAGATCAGGCCGGTATAGACCTGCACCAGGCTGGCCCCCGCGTCCAGCGCCGCCTGGGCCTCATGGCCGCCAAAGATCCCGCCGGCGGCGATGATCGGGAGGCGATTTTGCGCCCGGGCGGCGATGCGCGCTACCATGCTGCGGTTGGCGGACACCAACGGCTGGCCGCTCAGCCCGCCGGCTTCGCCAGCCGCAGCCGAGCGCAGGCCTGCCGGACGCGCCAGGGTGGTGTTGCTGGCGATCACGCCGTCGACCCGCTGCGCCAGCAGCACCTCCAGCGCTTGGTCCAACTGGGCGTCGTCCAGGTCCGGCGAGAGTTTGACCAGCAGCGGTACGCTTCTCAGCGGGGCCAGTGCACCTAGCAAGTCGTCCAAATAGCGGCGACCTTGCAGCTGGCGCAGCCCGGGCGTGTTGGGTGAACTAATGTTGATCGTCAAGTAGTCGGCCAGCGGCGAGAAGGTCCGCATTAATTGTTGATAATCGGCTGCAGCTTGCTCCAGGGGTGTGTCCTTGTTGATCCCCAAGTTGACCCCCAGCACCAACTCCGGCGGTCGCTGCACCGCCAGCCGCCGGGCCAGAAAGCCCGCACCCCGGCTGGGGAACCCCAGCCGGTTGATGACCGCCTCATCTTCGGGCAGCCGGAACAGCCGCGGTCGTGGGTTGCCCGGCTGCGGCCGTGGCGTCACGGTGCCCAGCTCCAGGTGGCCAAAGCCCAGGCAGGCCAGGCCGCGCCAGGCCAGGCCGTCCTTGTCGTAGCCGGCCGCCAGGCCCACCCGGTTGGCGAAGCGCAGCCCGAACAGCTGTACCGGCTGCGCTGGGGCAGCAAACTGCCGCTGTAACCAGCTCGCCGCCGGCGGCAAGCCGCCCGCCAGCTGCAGCAGGCGGAGGCTGGCGCCGTGCGCCAGCTCAGGGTCCAGCCGGAACAGCCAGGGGCGGATGCGCTGGTACATCAGCTCTCCAAGTAACCCAGCGTGGCTTGGTGCTCTTCAGGGCTGATCGCCCCCTGCTCGCGCCAATAGTCCAGCAGTTCAGGCAAGCGCAGCACGGCGTGCAGGGTCAGGCCGCGCGGGCCAAAAGCGTCCTCCCCCTGGGCCTGGCGGTCCACTAGCACCACGATCTCGCGCACTTTCAGCCCGGCTGCCTGCAACTTTTCGATGCCTTCGAACTTGCTCTCACCAGTGGTGACCAGGTCATCGATCACCACGACGGTCTCGCCGGGATCGTAAGGTCCTTCCACCGCCGATCGCGTGCCGTAACCCTTAGTTTCCTTGCGCGGATAGATCAGCGGCCAGCCCCCCTGCACGGCAATGGCCGCCCCCAGCGGCAGGGCCGCGTAGGGCAGCGCCGCCAGCCGGTCAAAGTGCAGGTCGCCCAGTACGACGCTGTAAGCTGCTGCCGCCCGCGCCAGTGCCGCCGGGTCGCCCACCAGCCGGCGCAGGTCCAAATAGATCGGCGAGAGCTGTCCGGACTTGAGCTTGAACTCGCCAAATTGCACGCAGCCCAGTCGCAGCAGGTCGTCGGCCAACTGCGCATGGCGAAAAACCGGCCTGGCCGTTTGGGTTTTGCTGGCCCGCGCCGCGTTCAACGCCTGGCGCAGCTCGGCTGCTGCAGCGGCCGGGTTAGCCGCCCGGCTGATGGCTCGTGAGGCTGGCGCCAAGAGACCCAGCCCATCTTCCCGCAGGCCGGCATGCACGGCCGCTTGCAGATCACCGCCCTGGGCACCGGTCCCAGGCGCCAAGATCCACAGCCTTGGCGCTGCGGCGCGCACCGCCGCCAGCTCGGCGGGGTAGGTGGCGCCCACCACCAGGCCTACGTTCCCGTGCTGGTCCCATTCCTGCGCCAGCCGCGCCACGTGCAGGTACACGGGCTGGCCGCCGGCGTCCAAGTCTTGCAGGTCGCCCGCGCCGGGGTTGGAGGTCTTGCACAGCAGGAAGACGCCCTTGGCCGGGTCTTCCAGAAACGGCGCCACCGCATCCTGGCCCAGGTAGGGGCTGACGGTCAGCGCACCTGCCTTCAGCTCACCAAAGGCGGCCCGCGCATAGGCTGCCGCCGTGCTGCCGATGTCGCCGCGCTTGGCGTCCAGCAGCACCGGGATTCCCTCCGGCACTGCCGCGATCACATCTTGCAGCGCCTGCATGCCTGCCGCGCCGAAGACTTCAAAGAAGGCTGAGTTGGGCTTGAAAGCCGCCGCATAAGGGGCGCTGGCTTCGATTAACCGCAGGCAAAACTCCCTGGCAGCGGCTGCGCTGGGCTCGCTCAGGTCCTCCCCGTGGGGGTCCAGCCCCACGCACAGCAGGCTATCCACCGCGCGGCAGCGCGCCTCCAATTGCGCAAAGAATCCGGTCAAGGCTATGCCTTTCCCAGCACCATAGCCAGCAAGGCCATGCGCGTGTACATGCCGTACTCCATCTGGCGGAAATAGGCCGCCCGTGGGTCATCATCTACATCCATGCTGATCTCGCCGACCCGCGGCAGAGGGTGCATTACGATCATCCTTTGCTTGGCGGCTTTCATCGTCTCGGGTGTGATCACATACAGGTCTTTGAGCTGCTCATACTCTTCCAGGCTGGCGAAGCGCTCTTTCTGCACGCGAGTTACATACAGCACATCGGTCTCCGGCAAAATGCCATCCAACTCGCTGAAGGCTTCCTGTTTCACCTTCTTCTTGCCCAGCTCGGCCACGATCTCCTCCGGCATCTTCAGTACTTCCGGTGAGACATAGTTCAGCTTGACATTGAACAGGGCCAGCAGCCGCGCCAGCGAGTGCACCGTGCGGCCGTTCTTCAGGTCGCCCAGCAGGGTCACGCTCAGTCCTTCTGGGTTGCCCAGCTCTTCAAAGATGGTGAACAGGTCCAACAGCGCCTGGGTGGGATGCTCACCAATGCCGTCGCCGGCGTTGATGATCGGCTTTTTGGCATACTGTGCGGCCAGTGCACAGGAGCCCACTTCGGGATGGCGCAGCACGATCACATCCGCATAGCATTCCAGTGTGCGCACTGTGTCGGGCAGCGATTCGCCTTTGGATACCGAAGAGTACTGCACATTGTTGATCGGGATCACTGATCCGCCCAGCCGTTCCATCGCCGCCGTGAAGGAGGAGGAAGTCCGCGTGGAAGGCTCGTAAAACAAGTTCGCCAGGATTTTCCCGTTGAGCAGATCGAAGCTGCCAATCCGCTCTACGATGCTGCGCATTTCGTGGGCCACCCGGTAGATATAGGTCAGATCCTCCCGGTTGAATTGGTTCACTGAAAGGATGTCCTGCCCGTACAGCGGGGCGTTGCGTTGCTCGCCAAAGGGCAGGCTAAAGGTATTGATCGCACTGGATAAAGGGGTCATCGGTTCCTCCGGTTAATGACGAATGGGCCGCCCACTGCCCGGGGCAGCCAGCAGACGGCCCTCTTCATAGGCTGTTTGCCCGCGCAGGGTCACGCGCACCACGCGGCCGTTGACCTGCCAGCCCTCGAAGGGTGTCCAGCCGCAGCGGGTGTGTTGCTCGGCGGCGCGGATTTCATAGCGGCTGTCCAGGTCCACTTCGACGTACGTCTCTGGTTGCTCCGGCAGGCGAAAGATGCGCCGGGGGTTGCTGTGCAGGCGGGCAGTGATGTCGTCCAACGTGAGCCGTCCTTCGGATGCAGCGTTGAGCAGCAACGGCAGCATGGTCTCCAGCCCAGGGTAACCAGGCGGTGGTGTGGCGCTGTCCTTCTCTTGCAGCGTGTGTGGTGCGTGGTCCGTGGCGAAGCAGTCCACTACGTCCAGGTTGGCCCACAGCGCCTCCCGGTCGGCTTTGCTCGCCAGCCGCGGGCGCACCTCGGCCCGTCCGGCGCCCAGGGCGAGGATGTCGTCCTCGCACAGGAAGAGGTGCTGCGGGCAGACCTCGCAGGTCACTTTGAGGCCGGCTTGCTTGGCGGCGCGGATGAGGGCGATCTCTTCCGCCAGCGAGACGTGGCAGATGTGCACCGGCCGGTCGTGTAGTGCGGCCAGCAGGATCGCCGCCGCCATTGTCTTGCTTTCGGCATGCACACACAATGGCCAGTCCTGCGGCCAGGCGGCGAAGTGCGGCAGCCAGTCGAGCATGTCGTCCAGCTTCAAGTCCCCGTAGGTCTGGTCCAGGTATAGCTTCAGCCCGGCCGCCAAGGGGGCGACGGCGGCGGCTGTGGCCGCATTGCCGACGGCGCCGCCGATGTACTGGCCGTAATCGCAGTGGGCTTTGCCGGCCGCCTGCTTCAGCCCGGCCGCCAGAGTCTCGACCGAATTGATCGTAGGCAGCGTGTTGGGCATCGCCAGCACTGTTGTGATGCCGCCGGCGAGCGCCGCCGCCGTGCCGCTGGCCCAGTCCTCCTTGTGCGTCGCGCCAGGTTCGCGCAGGTGCACATGCACATCGACCAGGGCGGGCAGGCGCGTCAACATGGGTCGCCGCCAGGCACAAAAAAAGCGCCCAAGAGACTGTTCTCTTGGGCGCTGACGTACAGGGGAAGTTGGTGTGGCGTTTCGTGCATGTCCTGTCTATTGTACAAAATCCAGCGCTTTCGTCAAGCCAGCACAACAACCCATATGGGCAAACTTGTAACAAGCGCAACACCTACAATCCGGCGGAAGAATCAAACAGGGCCAGGTATGCACCCGGCCCTGTGATTTGTGTGTTTTCAGGTTTATTCGGCAATCACGTTTTCGCCCTCAATAAATTCCTCCATGGCTTTACGCGCCAAGTCATCGGGAATTTGCTGGGGCGGGGTCTTCATCAGGTATGCGGACGGTGCGATCAGCGGGCCGCTCATGCCGCGGTCCAGGGCTACTTTGGCGCAGCGCACCGCATCGATCACCACGCCGGCCGAGTTGGGCGAGTCCCACACTTCCAGCTTGACCTCGATGTTCAGCGGCACATCCCCGAACGAGCGGCCTTCCAGGCGCATATGCGCCCATTTACGGTCGGTCAGCCAGGGCACATAGTCACTGGGGCCGACATGCACATCGTCAGGGTTCATCTCGTAGGGCAGCATGCTGGTCACCGCGCCGGTCTTGGAGATCTTCTTAGACTCCAGGCGCTCGCGCTCCAGCATGTTGTAAAAGTCCATGTTGCCGCCAAAGTTCAGCTGGTAGGTGTGGTCCAAATGCACGCCGCGCTCCACGAACAGGCGGGCCAGCTCACGGTGCGTGATCGTGGCGCCTACCTGGCTCTTGATGTCATCGCCGATGATCGGCAGACCGCGCTCCGCAAAACGCTGCCCCCAATACTCCTGACTGGCAATGAAGACCGGGATGCAGTTCACCAGTGCTACACCGGCCTCCAGGATCTGCTCTACGTACCACTTGGTGGCCATTTCCGAGCCGACTGGCAGGTAGTTGATCACCACATCTGTCCCGGTCTCCTGCAAAATGCGGGCGATATCCGCTGTGGAACCCGGCGCCTTCTCGACCACCTCCCGCAGATATTTGCCCAAGCCGTCATGGGTCATGCCGCGCTGTACCGGCACATCCAAGTGCGGCACATCAGCGAACTTGATCGTGTTGTTGGGGTAGGCCCAGATGGCCTCGCTCAGGTCCTTGCCCACCTTGGTGGATACCACATCAAAGGCCGCGCTGAACTCAATATCGCGAATATGATAGCCGCCCAGATTGTCATGCTTCAAGCCGGGGACTTCATCCGTCTCCGCGGCGTTCTTGTAATACTCTACACCCTGCACCAGGGAATTTGCACAGTTGCCGACGCCAATAATGGCGACGCGTACCTTGGAAGATTTAGACATTTGTCTCCTTTGCTGTGGTTCTCGGGAGGATTATAAACCCTAGCGCTCCAGCCGCTGCCGGATGGCGTTATGATTGCAGCGTGAACCCTTATTCGCTTTTCAGAGATTTACGCCAGCCTGGTTGACATGGATCGCCAGGTGTATGAATACTTTGCCGGAATCCCCAACCGCAATTTCTTTAAGCATCCGGCTGGGGTTTGGTCCCCGGCGGAGAACTTGGCCCATCTCAGTATTTCTGTGCGCCCGGTCACGCTGGCTTTGCGTGTGCCTCGCCGTGTATCTGGTTTGATCTGGGGTTCGCCCGGTCGCAGCCGCTCATTCCCTGAGCTGGTGGCGGCTTACCGGGCCGCTTTGGGGCAGGGCGGTGTTGCCCCGGCCCAATTTGTGGCTGAGGTGAATGACCAACCCGCCGACCCGCAGACAGCCCAGCAAAAGCTGCTCGAGAGCTGGCACAAGGATGCTTTCCGCTTGGAGGCCGCAGCCTCCACTTGGCAGGATGAAGACCTGGACAAGGCAGCCGTGCCGCATCCGCTGCTGGGCAAGCTCACCCTGCGCGAGCTGCTGTTCTTTACGCTCTATCACAATTTGCATCACATAAATGATGTGCGTGAGCTCTTGGGAGCATCCCCACTGGAGTGGTGAACCGATGAACCTCAGCAAAACAATTTCAGAAGACTTGGAAGACTTCCTGTCGAATTACGCGCCGGATGTGCGTAATCTGGCGCTGGCTCTGCGTGAGCGCATCTTCGATATCGAACCGCGCGCCAGAGAGCAGATCGACATTAAAGCTAGCCTGCTGGGTTACGGTTACGCCGAGACGTATAAGCACATCATTTGCGTGGTGATTCTCTACGGCGAATACGTCAACCTGGGCTTTCCGCGTGGCGTCGACATGCCTGACCCCGAAGGTTTGCTGCAGGGTACTGGAAAATACGCCCGCCATGTGAAGATCCGTGCTCTGGCAGATGTGGAGGCGCCTGAAGTGGCCGCGCTGCTGCAAGCCGCTGTGGAACTAACCCCATTTCCTGGCGAGGAAGATTAAATAACCAGAGGCCGCTTTCAGCGGCCTCTGGTTTTTGCATAGACTTGACTAAGGAACCTTGATCACAACCGACAAATAGCCAAAGGCTTGCCCGCCGGCGTTGGCCAACGCCCACCAGCCGGTATAGTCACCGGCGGTGGCCGGGGCCGTCAGAGTCACCGATATTTCCGTGCTGCCACCAGAGGGCACCGCCACGCTGAGTGCCTGGCCGCTGGCGCCGCCCATTTGATCGCCGCTGCTGTAGATCAGCGTATAGCTGGTGGACCATTCACAGGTGCCCGCATTGCGCACCTGCCAGGTCTTGGTGAACGGCGTATTGGCCGCGATCTCTTCACCATCGCTCACCGTCACATCCGCCAGAAAGCCCATCACATCACAGGTGCCGCCTGTGCCGGTCCCCGCCCCGCCCGCTGCCGGGCTGGTTGGTGTGAACAGCGGCGTCTCGGTGACATCAGGCGTGCTGGTGGGTGGCTCTGTATTGGTCGGGCTGGGAGTCAGCAAGGCCACTTGGGTATATTGCGCGTGCACGGTGGTGACTGCATCGCCTACTGCTTGCGTGACCGTGGCTTGCAGATCCGCTTCAGACAGGCCGCAGGCGCTCAGCAACAATGCCGCAGTCAAAAATATCGGGATCAAAAGGGTTCTTTTCATCAGGCCTCCTTAATCTCAAATCAGCCAACGCATTGTACCCAGCCCAGCCCGCAGACTGAGCGCATTAATTTGGCGCTTATCTATACAAAAAACGGCGGGCCATTGGCCCGCCTTTTTTTTGTTAGAGCGTATACAGTTCGCCGTATTTGGTTTTTAGATAGTGGATGTACGGCTCGATGCGCAGGGGGCCGCCGGTCACCCGCTCGATCAACTCATTCGGTGTGAACTTGGAGCCGTGCTGGTAGAGGTTGTCCTTCAGCCAGCTGTGCAGGGTGCCGAACTGGCCCTGGCCGGTCTGCTGAGGAATGTCTGGGTGTGCTTTGAGCGCTGCATCATAAAACAGGGCGCTCATGATGTTGCCCAAGGTATAGCCTTGGAACTCTCCGCCGATGGCGCCGCCATACCAGTGCACATCCTGCAGCACGCCGTCTACATCACTGGGGGCGTGAATGCCCAGATCCGCCTGGTAGCGGGCATGCCAAGCTTCCGGGAGGTCTTTAACCTCCAGCTTGCCTTCAAGCAGCTCCAGTTCGAGCTCGAAACGCAGCATGACGTGCAGGTTGTAAGTCACCTCGTCGGCGTCGGTGCGGATCAGGGAGCGTGAAACTTTGTTGATCGCCCGGTAGAAGCTGTCCAGCGAGACTTTGCTCAGCTGACCGGGGAACTGCTTCTGCAGCTTGGGGTAGTAATGCTCCCAAAAGCCGCGGCTGCGGCCGATGATGTTCTCCCAGGTGCGTGATTGGCTTTCATGCACGCCGGAGGATGTACCGCCCGCCAGCGGTGTGCCTTCCAGGGCCGGGTCAATGCCCAGCTCATACAGGGCATGGCCGGTCTCGTGCAGCGTGCTAAACAGCGCGTCGGAGAGGTCGCCTTCCTGCACACGCGTGGTGATGCGCACATCGTCAATGGCGAAGCTGGTCATGAAGGGGTGCGGGCTTTTGTCCTGGCGACCCCGGTTGAAGTCGAAGCCATAGTCCTTGGCAACCTGCATGCCGAAAGCCAGCTGTTCGTCCTCTGGGTAGCCAGCGCGCAGCGGGCTGTCATCCGCCATTGCCTGTTCGGTGATGGTCTTGACCAGCGGTACCAGTTGCGCGCGCAACTCGCCGAAGACGCGGCGAATATCGGATGCCTTCATACCCGGGTCAGGTCCGTCGATCAGTGGATCGGCGATGTGCTCATATCCGGGGAAGAAATTGGCATACTCGCGGCTCAGATCAAGCGTGGTCTTGAGCTTATCCTCCACGGCTTTGAAGTTGTTGGCGGGGCGTGCTTCGGTCCAGGCCTGGTAGCTCACCGCGGAGTGGGTGCTGAATTTCGCCACCCAAGCCGGCGGCACCTTGACGGCCTTTTCATAATCACTGCGCGTCTTGCGGATCAGCGCTGCATCGTCAGAGTCGTAGGGCAGGCCTTCAGCGTAGGGCTGCAGTTCATCCAGCAGCTTGCCGATTGCCGGGTCGGTGAACTTCTCCTGGCTTAAGCTGGCCAGGGTGGCCATTTGGCGGCCGCGGCTGTTGGCCCCGGCAGGCGGCATGAAGGTGGCCTGGTCCCAACCCAATACGGCGGTGGCGCTGTTCAAGTTGGAGACTTCTTCGAGACGCGTTTTCAGTTCATTCAGCTTCTTTTCCATGGGTAGTCCTTTAGAGGAATTGGGGATGGAGGCGCAAATTGTAGCTTAGCAAGCCGGAGGGAGCCCGTCCGGCAGCCGCCCGCCGCGGGCTGGCCAGCGGCTCTGGCTTGATGGGCAGATAGGCTTGCAAATTGGCGGTGATCAGCGGCAGCACCTGGCGCACCAGTTCCGCCACGGGCTGCCGTTTGCTTTGCTGGCTCCACTGGAATGCGGCGCCATAGATGGCCCAGCTGGTCACCATGGCGGTTTGCTGCACAGAGGCTTGCTGCGGGCGGTTGGGTTTGCTGGTCTCCAGACGCTGCAGCAGCAGGGTGTAAATCTCGTCCTTAATTTGCTTTTCGGATAAGGCTTGCATTTGGCCGCGCGGGGCAGGGCAGTGCTTTTCATAGCCCTCCAATAACCCACAGACCACCCGCAGCATCTTTTCGATCATCTCGGTCAGGCCGGGGTCAGCGCTCAGCTCCGCATGCAGTTGGGTGCGTACCAGGCTGCGGATGGAATACTCCAACAGGGAGAATTTGTCCTGGAAATGCGCATAGAAAGTGGCCCGGTTCAAGGTGGCACGCTCGGCGATCTCACTGACCGTGATCGACTCGAAACTTTTCTCGCCCATCAGCTCGTTGAGCGCCTCAATCAGCAGATTGCGTGTGCGCGTGATGCGCGGGTCCTCGCGCTCGGTAGTGGCAAGTGGGTTAATCAACATTCTTAGCCTTTTGTCGCATAGCGAACATACTCGGTTCTTTGTTGGTTGACGAATTGGTCAACTTAGCTATCATCTGTAGCATACACTACAAGTGTTGTTTATACAAGGAGCTGCATGAATATCATTCTTTGGATCGCCCAGGGCCTGTTGGGGCTGGGTTTTATCGCTGCTGGCTATAACAAGGCGTTTCGCGCCCAGCAGGCTGCCGTACAGCCCGCCATGGCTTGGATGTCTGCCGTATCCCCTCCATTGCTGCGCTTCATCGGCCTGGCGGAGATCGCCGGTGGTTTGGGGGTTCTCTTGCCGATGCTGTCAGGGGTGCTGCCCTGGCTCACGCCTGTGGCGGCGGCTTCGTTGGCGCTGGTGATGGTATTGGCCTCAGGTTTCCACTTTTCACGAAAGGAATATCCGGCGATCGTCATCAATACAGTGCTGTTGTTGTTGGCGCTGTTTGTGGCCTGGGGCCGCTGGGATCTTGTCGCCGCATAATCTGTGTGCAAATGACGTCAAGTCATTTCGTCAAATCATCTTTTCTTTAAGGAGCAACATGTTTGATTTTATTACGCAGTATTCCGATTGGGGTCTCTTGGTCTTGCGCTTAGGCGTCGCCTATGTCTTTTGGGCTCACGGTCTGCCCAAGATCAAAGATGTCGGCAAGTTTGCTGGCTTCCTGCAGCAGCTTAAGGTGCCTGCCGCGGGTCTGATGGGCTGGGTGGTTTCTTTGTGGGAAACCCTTGGGGCGGTCTTGCTGGCGTTGGGCATCTTTACTCCGCTGGTGGCGCTGGGCTTTGTTGCGGTGATGCTGGTGGCCATTCGTGGCGTGAAGATCGGCATGGCCAAAGCCGACTTCGTGGGCGGCTGGGAGTTGGAGTTCACCTTGCTAGTGGCTGCTCTGGCGCTGGTTTTCACCGGTGCTGGCGCCCTTTCTCTGGATGCCTTCTTCGGCATCTAAATGCTGTAAGGAGCATAGAATAAAAAAGGCGGCCAGCTGGCCGCCTTTTTCGTTTTTTGATTCTAATGGTTAGCGTGTGAACCAGGAAATGATGTTACGGGCCACAACGCCGATCACGGCAAAGCCCAGAAAGAAGACCAATGCGCCGTTAATGCCAGACAGGTAGGTGCCAATCTGGGGAATGGCTCCGAGCGAATTGCCAAACAAGGCCAGACCGATGGACAAGATGATGAAAGAGTTCTCTTCCGCCTTATTGACGAATAGCACACCACCAACCAGGCCCAACAGCATGAGGAGGTAGCGAGCCCAATCGGTGACCACGGGATTAAGCTGCGTGGAGGGCAGGACGCCCAGGACTGCCGCCAAGGTCAAGCCGACCAGGAAACTCCACTTGCCGACAGTGGTCATATCCACGCCCGCCGCTTCGCTGACCACCGGGGTGGCGGCTGTGCGCTTGCTGGCAGTGGGTTTGCTGCTCTTTGCTGTCTTCTCGGGTGTTGCCTTTTCTGTTGCCATAAATGCTCCTTAGGTTTTGGAAAGATTAGTTCGGCCCCACTATACACCATGAAGAATACTCGCGTGTTTTTTGTCAGGACGGGTAATGCTGATGCAGCAGGCGGTTGAGCTTGTCTCTTTGAGCGGCTGTGAGGTGAGCTTTTGGATCACCTTTTTGCAACGTGTGCTTGAGCTTTTTGATGGACGCAGTCGGGATGGGGGCGCCAGCCACGCGCTCAACCTCAGTATCCTCATCCATCATCACCAAGACCGCCTGGATGCGCAACTGTGCGTCCGGCCAGTGCTTTTGCAGGAAGCGGTCGATCGCTTCGGCGTCTATCGAAGCTTCGGCCACTGGACGGCCGATGCCTTCTTGTCCCAAGCGCGCCAAAATGTTGGGCAGCTTAACCGTCCAGCGCTTTTTCTGGCTGTCATAGCTCACCTGGCCGCGGGTGTGCCGCGGCAGCAGCATCCAAACGCCGCTGGGGGCAACCAGCAAGTGCGCTACCGGTGAACGGTAGTGATACAGGCTGAAATGATTGTCCAGCGACCCGAGCGCCTTGTTGAAACCCTGGTCTGCCCGGCGGCCCCAGCGGCTGAACCAAGAACCCACCTGGACCAGCACGATGCCCAACACCAGGAAAAGCAGGTAGAGGCCGAATTGGCCCTCCCCGAACAGCACGTACACGGATCCGACCAGCGCCAGCATGCCCAGCAGGCTGGCGACAAAAGACCCACGAATGTTTCGTTTGTACAGCGCTTCGTTGTTGTAAATATGCATGGTCATTGGCTGGCTGGCGCAGTGACCTGGCTCAGACCCTGCTCAATGCGCATGCGCAGGCTGTCCAGCAAACCCACCTGCGCAGAGCGTTGCGCCAGCTTTACCGCACTGACGATGGCACGCCCATCTGAGCGGCCGTGACCAATGAACACCAGCCCGTTGACGCCCAGCAAGGTCGCTGCGCCGATCTCGCCCGGGTCCAGGTCTTTGCGCAGCCGGCGGAAGGCTGGGCGCGAAAGCAGACCGCCGATCTTTGTCAGCGGGGAGGCCATCAGCTCTTCGCGCAGGCGCTCGGTGATCAGCTTGGCCACGGCTTCGGCGGTCTTCATCAGCACGTTGCCGGTGAAGCCATCGGTCACGGCAACGTCTGCCTGCCCGCCGAACAGCTCTTTGCTCTCCATATTGCCCACGAAGTTGAGGCCGCTGGCGGCGATCAGCGGGAAGGTGGCCTTGATCAGGTCGTTGCCTTTGCCTTCCTCCTCGCCGTTGGAAATCAGCCCGATGCGCGGGCTACTGATGCTCAGTATCTCTTCGGCGTATACGGCGCCCATCAGGGCGAACTGCTGCAGATATTCCGGCTTGCATTCGGCGTTGGCGCCAATGTCCAGCGCCACACAGCGCCCGCCCTTGACCGGGTACATCACGGTCAGGGCGGGGCGCAGCACGCCGTGCAGACGGCCCAGGCGCGCCAGGGCGATGGCCAGCGCACCACCCGTATTGCCCGCCGTGACGAAGGCGGCCGCTTCACCACTTTTGACCAGATCCAGGGCCACGCCCATGGAATTCTGAGAGCGGCGCAGGGCACCAGGGCCGATGTGATCGCTCATCTCGAACACTTCCGGCGCATGAACCACATCCACGCCTGCGGCGCGTGAACCAAGCATCTCCTTCAGGCGGGGGGCATCGCCCACCAGGATCAAGTCTGCCCCCATGCTTGGGGCCAGTTCCACTGCGGCTTCAACCTCCGGTGCAGGATGGTTGTCACTGCCCATGGCGTCCAGAACGATACGCATCTATCCTCCAAAAATGGATCAGCGGTTGACAAAACCGCTGTTGCTTGACACTAAGATTGCGGGCATTATAATTCCTTGTCTGCGCTGGTGCTGGAACTGGTAGACAGGCATGGTTGAGGGCCATGTGCCGCAAGGCGTGTGGGTTCGATTCCCACCCAGCGCACCAATCGACAGCGAGTGACTCATTGTGATGGGCCGCTCGCTGTCTTTGATTTAACCTATAATCAACCTATGGCGAAACTGGTCACAGTAGATGAGATGGTCGCCATTGAGCAGGCGGCAGACGCCGCAGGCTGGTCTTACGCTGACATGATGCAGGCTGCGGGCGCTTCTTTAGCGCAAGCCGTGATTGCGCATAGCCATTCCCTTGATAAGAATATAGTGGCCCTGGTGGGGCCTGGAAACAATGGCGGAGACGCCTTGGTGGCTTTGCGGTTGTTGGCTGAAGCGGGCTGGCACAGCCAAGCGCTACTGGTCGGCGGAAGGCCGGCTGAGGATGACCTGCTGCTCACCGCACAAAGTGGAGGCGTGCGAATTTCATCCTTTGCGCCAGATTTGGCCCAAACTCCTCTGCAAAAATGTGCCGTGCTGTTGGATGGCCTGTTGGGCACCGGCATGCGCCTTCCGCTGCGACCGGCGTTTGCCGATGCGTTGGACCTGACCGTCCAAATACTCAGCAACCTGGCCACGCCGCCGCTGGTGGTGGCTGTCGATTGTCCTTCTGGAATGGATTGCCGGACTGGTGTAGTCGCCCCTGAAGCCCTGGCCGCAGACCTCACCGTGTGCATGGCTGCCGTAAAGCAAGGCATGCTGACCACCAGCGCATTGCCCTATCTGGGGCAAATTGAGGTCGGCGATATTGGCCTGCCGCCGGACCTGCCTGCCTGGGCCGCCATCCGGCGCTCGGTGATCGACCGCCCTATGGTGCACCAGGCCTTACCGCCGCGCCCTCTGGATGCGCACAAAGGCACCTTTGGCACCGCCCTGGTTGTGGCCGGTTCTCAGGCGTACCCCGGAGCGGCCCTGTTGGCGGCTCAGTCCGCCTATCGGGTGGGCAGTGGCTTGGTGCGCGTGGCAACCATAGAAAAGGTACAGGCAATGCTGGCCGGGCACTTGCCTGAGGCGGTTTGGATGGTCCTGCCGAGCGAGAACGACGCCATTGCCGAGGCCGCCGCGGCTGATTTGGAGGCCGCTTTGCCGCGCGCAACGGGCTTGTTGCTGGGACCGGGATTGGGCCAGCAACCCGGCACAGGTGCCTTTGTGCGTGCGGCACTGGGCTTGGACCTGCCGCCCACAGTCATCGACGCAGACGCCTTGCGCTGGCTGGCAGAGATCGAAGATTGGCCGGGTCGCCTGAGAGCGGACAGCGTGCTGACCCCGCACCCGGGCGAGATGGCCGCGCTGAGTGGCTTGAGTGTCGAGCACATCCAGGCCGACAGGCTGGCAGTGGCCGAGCGCTATGCTCAGGCCTGGGGGCAGGTGCTGGTGCTGAAAGGCGCCTTCACTGTGGTGGCCGCGCCAGACGGGCGCAGCGCCACCTTGCCGTTGGCCACCCCGGCGCTTTCCCGGGCCGGCAGTGGAGATGTTCTGGCAGGCATCCTCACTGGATTGCTGGCCCAGGGAGTGCCGTCTTACCAGGCTGCTTGCGCCGCAGTATGGCTGCACGGATACACGGGTGAGCGTGCCTTAAGCCGCCTGGGCACCGCGGCGGGTGTTCTGCCCAGCGATCTGCTGGCGGAGCTGCCCGCCGCCATCGCAGCCGCACTAAGTTAACAATAAAGGACTGGCCAGGCCAGTCCTTTATGCTTAGATACAGATCGTATTCTTAGTTCTTCTTGCCGCCTCGCGGGGTCTTGGCGGCCTCTACAGCCGCTTCGCCGCGCAGGCGAATATCCTCAATCGCAGCTTCACCGCGGGTGCGGACATCATCGGCGCGGCCACGCAGATCCTTGGCCTGTTCACGCGCCAGGCGGGTTAGCTCATCGGCACGCTCGCGCGCCTCAGCGGCAGCCTTCTCCAGGGCGTCACTGCTCATATCGCGCAGTTCAATGCCTCTTTCGCGCAACAGCTTGCGAGTCTCTTCGCCAGATTGGGGGGCCATCAGCAGGGCACTCACCGCACCGATAATGCCGCCCATCAGTAGGCCGGAAAAGAAAGCTCCAAAATCACCATTTCTGTCAGACATGTCACACTCCTTAAAATTTGGTTAACTCGATTATTTGTTAACCCATAGTCGTAGTAGGTCCAGCGCGCGGCGGACTGCCGCTGCGCCGCTATTAACTTTAACGATGGGGGCCACGAGTTTATCACTTATGAATTGGGTTGTGCCGCGCATCGTGTCTGCGGCGTCAGTGGCAGATTCGAGGATAGGGCGCACTTCGTTGTTGAGCAAATTGACCAGACGCGCCACTTGCACCAATAGCAACAGCAAAGCCAAACCCACCAGCAGGAACTCGAAGGCCACTAGGATGATTAGAATGTCCCGCACGGTTTCCGTGGGTGCCCCAGGCTGCAGCAGGAAGTAGATCGCTGCGACCAGACCCGCCAGCATCAAAACGCCCAGCACAACCAACCCGATCATCAGGTTGCGGGAAGAATTGTCTGTGGTCTGCCCCTCTGCGTAGATGGGGCTGTCTTCATACGAGTCGTAGCTCACAAAATTACCCTTCCAGATCTCATTATACCCATTGGGATTTGCGTTTTTATTCGCTTTGCCAGCCTGCTACAACATCTCGGATCTCTTGAAGTTGTGGCTGGTTGCCTTCTACGCTACGGATGCCGGCACTGTCCACCACGGTGCAGGCGGGGTCCAGGCAGTAGCGGTACTCCAGCGTTTGTGCAAAGTTGGTGGGGCTGTTGAGCCGGTAGGCCCAATGCCCCGGTCCCAGCGGCCACGTCGGCAGCGGCGTGGACCAATCACCGAGCTTGAATTGCACATAAGCCAGCAGGTTGTCCCCCGGCGCCTGCAGCTCAAACCAGATGGGTGCGGCAGACCCGGCCGACCAGGAGACGGCTTGGTCGTGGATCTCCAATTCGCTGGTGCCGTCTGGGATGATCAGTTGGCGCAGCAAAAAGCTGCCATCCGACAGGTGCTCCGCATTCCACAGGCCGTCGCCCAGCGTGTATTTGTAGCGTATGTCCACACCGGTCGGCAATTGCAAGATCAAGCCATAACGTCCGTCCGCTTGTGAGATCATCAGCGGGCGGGCGGCCAGGTTGTCCAGATTGCCGGTCAGGAACACGGGGGTGCCGGCGGTATGGTCTGCCGGCGGCGTCAGCCAGAAAGTGACACTCGCCAGGCTGCTGGGCTGTACTTCAATCGTGGCCGGTGTATCGCTGTGGGCCGCCACCAGCGCCCCTTGCTGGAAGGTACGTTGGCTGCCGTTGGGGGAGTAGGCCAGTACATTGTGCAGTCCCTGCAACAAGCCGGGCAGCACGAATTGACCTTCTGGGTCGGTGCGGGTTTGCAAACCGGCGGCGACCACTACCATATCAGCCAGTGGGCTGCCGTCTGCCCCTGTGAGCTGCCCGCTCACCTGGCCGGTCTCTTGCTGCATGTGCATGTCGGTCCACGCCGCCACCATGTCGTGCGCCACGTGCCCTGGGCCATCCACGTAGAAGGCCCGAAACTCGATCGCTGTGCCATTGGCGGCGGCTTCATTGGCACTGCCGGCGACCCCCTGGCGCATATAGCGATACTTCAGCAAGCTGCCCTGCGGGATGCTTATTTTTAGGCTGACGCTTTGTTCGCCGGTTGAATGCATGGCAATCGGTTGCGTGTTCAACGCCAATCCAGTCACGTCATCCAGCAGCACCAGGAAGATCTGCTCGCCGGCTGGCGTGTCTTGGGGCAGCAGTGCGCTGAAGGTGACATCCACCGAGCGCGGCAATTCGTAGCTGCTAAGTTGGGTGGTCTGTCCGCTGCATGCGGATAACGCCAAGGCAACAAGAAAGCAGAGCAATCGCTTCATCACAATCTCCGGCGGGTGCGTTGGGCCAGGGCGGCTGTGCCCACACTGAGGAAGTAGATCAGGCTGAGCGGGATCCACACCAGCATCATGTTTATCGGGTCGACTGTGGGCGTAATGGCGGCGGCCAGTACGGCCAACAGCACGACGGCGATACGCCAATTTTGCGCCAACCAACGGGCCGGGAGCAAACCCATGGCTGCCAGGGTGTAAGACACCAGGGGAAATTCAAAAGACAGGCCGACCCAGAACATCAGTCCCGTGGCGAAGCCGATATATGAGGAGGGTCGCACAATCGTGGGAATATCCATAAAGTTGAGTAGAAAATTGACCGCAGGTGGAAGCAACACATAATAAGTGAACGTTACCCCGGCGGCAAACAATACGAACACCAGCGGGATCGCCAACAGCCCGAGAATGCGCGCCTTGCGCGAAATGCCGGGGGCCACAAACAGTAGCAATTCCAGCGCGATGTAAGGCAAAGTCACGGCAAAGCTGGCCAATAGAGTAACGCGCATCACGGTCCCGATCGGCTCGGTGATGTCCACCGCTTGCAGGGCCTCCAGGCCGCCCACGGGCGCAGCCAGCCAGTCCAGCAGCGTCCCCGAGAATTCGAACAGAATCAGAGCGGCCAGGGCCATGGCCAATGTAGCCCGCAGCAGATGGCCGCGCAGGGCGGCCAGGTGTGCCAGCACTTCGTCTGGGCGGGCGACGGCCTTTTGCACGGCTTCGCCCAGGGGCGAATCCTCAGGGTCCTCGCCAAAGAAGCGGCGCGGCCCTGCGGTCAGCCGGTCCAAACCGCGGGCGACCCAGCGGAAGGGCGCGGTCAGGCCGCGCCACAGGGCGGTAAAGGCCGCCCGCATTACTTAGCCTCTTGTTGTGGGTTGTCGTCTGTAGCAGGGTCCTTGGCGCCTTGGGTTTTCTGGGACAGAGAAGCCGGCGAGCGCGTCCAAGCACTGAACTGACCTTCCAGCTCGCGTAAGGCCTGCTTTTGTTCTTTTAGATCATTTTCCAGTTCGTCCAGCCCGGCTTGGCGAACCAGCGTTTCAGGGAATTCGCGCAGTTGCCGGCTGGCGTCTTGCATGGCGCGCCAGGCTTCGGAATTGCGAAATTTGCGCAGGGTACGCCCCAAACTGCCGCCAATTTTCACCAGGTCGCGCGGACCCATCACCAGGAAGATGATGATCAGAATGGCAAGCAGTTCCGTAATGCCAATTCCCAGGAATTCCATGGCGTTAGCTCTTCTCGTCACCCAACGGGGCCAGCGAACTAAGCGTTTGCCCGATCTCTTCGCGGCGGTCTGCCAGGCTGCCCAGCACGCCGTTAACGAAGCGGGACGAGCTGTCCGACCCGTAGCGCTTGGCCAGTTCCACGGCTTCGTTGATAGCGACCTTGACCGGTGTTTCACCACTGACGGCAAATTCCCACACCGCCATGCGGATCAGATTTCGGTCGATCACGGAAACCTGGTCGATCGGCCATTCGGGTGCGTGCTCCGCAATATACGCATCCAGACGTTGGCGCAAGGGCAGTACGCCCAGCACCAAATGTCGGGCAAACTCCTCCAGCTCCTGCTCCAGTTGGTGTTCACTGAAACGAACTTGCAGGACATGACCGGGCAGGTGATCGGTGAGGTCGATCTCGTAAAGTGCTTGCAGCGCCAGGCTGCGTGCCCGTGTCCTTGGTTTCATCTCGGGTCAGCTGTTCGGGTAATAGATGTCTTCGATGTGGATATTGATGCGGCCGGGTTGCATGCCCAGCATTTCGTCGATGGCGCGGGTCACCGCTGCCTGCACCTCGTGGCCCACCTGGCGCAGGTTGACTCCGCTCTCCAATATCAGAAACAGGTCCATTTCAACACGGTTGCCCTCGATCTGGACGCGCACGCCCTGGTCGGAGCGGCGGCCTGCGCCGTGCGCCAGCATGGCGTACACGCCAGGTA
Source organism: Anaerolineales bacterium (assembly GCA_026129305.1). GTDB lineage: Bacteria > Chloroflexota > Anaerolineae > Anaerolineales > UBA11579 > JAMCZK01. The sequence continues at coordinate 35,223 of JAHCII010000005.1, read as the reverse complement.
CTTCCAGGGCGGTCAGCCGGGCGATGGATTGCAGTACATCGGGTGCAACAGTAGTCGTATCGGGGTTTCGCATGGCCGCCTTTAGAACATGGCCAGCCCGCCATCTACAGCCAGCACCTGGCCGGTGATGTAGGCGGCTTCATCCGAGGCCAGGAAGGCCACGGCATTCGCAATTTCTTCCGGCTGGCCCTTGCGGCCCAGCGGGATCATGTTGACTGTGGCCGCCTGCATTTCCTCGGGCACGCTGTCCCAAATTTCTGTATCAATATAGCCGGCCGCAATGGCGTTGACGGTCACATTGCGCGAAGCCACCTCGCGTGCCAGCGCCTTGGTGAAGCCGATTTGGCCGGCCTTCGAGGCCGAATAGTTGGTTTGGCCGGCATTGCCAATTTGGCCGGAAATAGAGGTGATGTTGATGATGCGGCCGCGGCGGGCTTTCATCATATGCCGGGCGGCGGCTTTGGAGCAGTTGAAGGTGCCCTTGAGGTTGGTATCCATGACCGCATCCCAAGACTCTTCCGACATCATCATGATCAGCATATCGCGGGTGATGCCGGCATTGTTGACCAGGATGTCGATGCTTCCCCATTTTTCGATAGCGCCTTTGATCAGCGCCTGGGCGTCTTCAGACTTGGCCACATCGCCGATCAGTGCGGCGGCCTGGCCGCCGGCTTTGACGATCTCCATCACCACATCCTGGGCGGCTTTGCCGTTGCTGTTGTAGTTGATGATCACTTTGGCGCCGCGGGCGGCCAGCTCAATGGCGATGGCACGGCCAATGCCGCGTGAGCCGCCGGTGACCACGGCGACCTGGTCTGCGAGGGGGGTGGGGTGTATGGGCATGGTAAGGTCCTTTACTGAGGGGAGATTATACCAACCGGCGTTTAGCTGGTTTCGGCGAGGGCTTTTTCAAAGTCGGCGGGCTCACCCAAGGCGATGCCCTGAGCCTCGCTCTCGATGCGTTTCAATAGACCAGTCAACACGCTGCCAGTGCCGAGCTCAATGAACTGGGTTACGCCAGAGCGGTGCATGGTCTGGATGCTTTCGGTCCAGCGCACGCGGGCGGTCAGCTGCGCTTCCAGGTCGGCGCGCAGCGCCGCCGCGTCGGCCAGCGCCGCAGCCTCAACATTGCCGATCATGGGGATGGCTGGCTGGCCTGGGTTGGCCTCGGCGATGGCCGAGGCAAATTCGCTTTGCACACTCGCCATCAGCGGCGAATGGGCGGCAATACTCACCGCCAGCGGCAGGGCGCGTTTGGCGCCGGCGGCCTTGGCGGCTTCCATGGCGCGTTCCACAGCCGCCGAATGTCCGGAGATGACCACCTGACCCGGGCAGTTGTCGTTGGCCACTTGAGCGACTTCCTCAGCGGTGCTGGCGCTGGCGCAGGCTGCTTCCACGGCCGGGATATCCAACCCCAAGATGGCAGCCATACCGCCCGGCGAGCGCTGGCCGGCCTGCTTCATCAGTTCGCCGCGGCGGCGCACCAGGCGCAGTCCGGCGGCGAAGTCCAGCGCCCCAGCAGCCACGGCCGCACTCAGCTCACCCAGGCTGTGGCCGGCCACAAAGGCGGGCTGGAACCCGGGCCACAGTTTCTCGAAGACGCGCAGGGCGGCAATACTGTGTACAAATAGGGCGGGCTGCGTGTTGATCGTATCGTTCAGTTCAGCTTCCGGGCCATCCCAGCACAAGCTGGAGAAAGCGAAACCCAGCGTGTCATCGGCTTGCTGGAAGATGGCTTTGGCTTCGGGGTGAGCGGCGGACAATTCCTTGCCCATGCCGATTTTTTGCGAGCCCTGGCCGGGGAAGACGAAGGCGGTGGTTTTGGGGTCGAAGGTCATGTTCGGATTTTAAACGAAAAACGGGCCGAAGCCCGCTTTCTCTGCCTGCAATTACTCGCTGGCGATCTTGATGACCTCGCGGCCCTTGTAGTAGCCGCAGTTGCCGCAGACGCGGTGCGGCAGGCGCATCTGGCCGCAGTTGGCACAGGCCACGGTGTTGCGGGCCTGCAAGCCGTCATGGGCGCGGCGGCGGTCGCGGCGGCCCTTGGAAACTTTTCGTTTAGGAAGTGGTGTCATTTTTTGTCAACCTTCTAGCTAGTTTTGCAAAACAAAAGTATAACATAATGCCGACCAGTCATCCTGCCTGCCAGATTCCATCTCCATCATAGTTTAACGATCTGCGAAAACCATATGCATTCCATACTACGTTGAATTGTGGCTGAAGTAATTGGTCTATATCTGTATCATAGTGTTCGGCAATTGTCTCTGGTAAAAGAAGTTCACTTTTGGCAAGAGGTTGAATTTGAGGGTTTCCTGGTAGGTCAAAGAGTTGTTGTCGATTAACGGCTAATACATAGCCTTTCACATTTATTAGAGTGATTGCCACAACTATCGGAGCAGGTGCGTGGAGTGCATTGAGCAATGATAAATATCGTGTTAGTGCTTCGCGCAGTGTTCGTTCGTAAGCATGCGAAGGAATTTCTAGCTCACCGTTTGGCCCAGGGCGTAGTATATGTGCGGCAACTGCTTCAATAATCCCATTCTGCGGAGTTGAACGTACGAGGATGCAAAACCTATCTGTGGAGAAGACCAGCTGCTGATAAGACCATCAAGATTGAACCTAACGGATTCAATTCCACTATCAATGGGGGACATTAGAGAATAAAGTTGTGGTTCATCTTTAACTCGGGTTATGTCTATATTTGTATCTCTATAACCTAGAGGAATTAAGTGCATACATAATCGTCCAAGACCCACTAAGGGGGGAGCCAGTTGATTGTCTTTAATTGCACTAATTCTTTCAGCCCTAAAATCGCGAAACCGTCCTTCTATCTCAGGATAAAATTGGAATGCAGTGCGGAGTTCAATAGCATCAATAGGATATTTTCCACCTGAGTTCCGGCCATAGAAACGCCAGTGTCCCGAATAGTTAACTACGTGTGGAGATGAGAAGCTCTTTGAGACCCGAAGCACGAGAATTGAGCGACCAGTGTCCTCAATTGGTATACGTATGAATTCGATTCCATGGATTCGAGGCTGGAGACTATCTCTTAGCAGATTTTCAAGACGTAAGGTGGCATTATCAAGTAGACTGTTCTCTATACCTATGATCTCTCTCGCAATGCCGTTTTCAGCAGATATGCCATAGAGTATTTGACCTCCAGACGAGTTGGCAAAAGAACTTATATCTGCAAGAAATTCTTTGCGTTCATCATGTGACGCCCCAGGAATTTCTAATTTGTATTCGAGTGTCTTGCTTTCAAGAACGTCATTTTCAATCAGGCTATTTACTTCAGCGATTGTTGTTACGTAGCTCATCCTATTCCCTCATTTCGATTTTAGGCCGTGAACTCTTGAGCTATTTTAAGTATATCTAAGCAATCTATTTTCTATCTAACCCCTCATCATCCCAACTGGCCGCATCTTCCAGCGCCTCCAGGTGGGTGAAGACCGTAGCGTTCTCCAAGCCGGCCCGGATCTCCCCTTCGAGCTGCTCCAGTAGACGGTGGCCGCGGCGCACGCTCCAGTCGCCGGGCACCAGCACGTGCATCGAGACGAAGCGCCGCGCCCCGGACTGCCGCGTGCGCAGGGCGTGGAACCGCACCGAGTCCTGAGTGTATCTATCCAAAATTTGCTGGATCTGGACCAGCTCTTCGGCGGGCAGGGCCGTGTCCATCAAGCCCTCGGTTGATTGGCGCAGGATGCGGTAGCCGGTCCAGGTGATGTTCAAGGCCACGATCAGCGCCACAACCGGGTCCAGCCAGCCCCAGCCGCTCAGCGCCACCAGGCCTACCGCCAGCAGCACCCCGGCGGAGGTCCACACATCAGTGAGCAAGTGCTGGCTGTTGGCTTGCAAAGCCGGCGAATTGTGGCGCTGGCCGGCCCTGCGGATCACCAAGGCGACCCCCAGGTTGATCAGCGAAGCGGTCACTGAGACGACCAAGCCCAGGCCGATATCTTCCAGCGGTTGCGGGTTTAGCAGACGCTGGAAGGCGGCCCAGGCGATGCTCACCGCCGCCAGCAAGATCAGCCCGCCTTCTACACCGCTGGAGAAATATTCCGCCTTGCTGTGGCCGTAGGCGTGCTCCTCATCCGGCGGCTGGGCGGCGATGTTGAGCACCACCAGGGCCAGCACGCCTCCCGCCAGGTTGACCAGCGATTCGACCGCGTCGGAGAGCAAGCCCACCGAATCGGTCAGCCAATAGGCGGTGGTCTTCAGGGCAATTGTCGCCACCGCGGCGGCGATGGACAGCCAGGCATAGCGGGTGAGAAAGCTGCGTTCCATTACTTGATCTGGGAGCGCAAATATGCCTCAATGAATTCGTCCAGGTCGCCATCCAGGACGGCCTGCGTATTGCCGCTTTCGTGGTCTGTGCGGTGGTCTTTAACCATCTGGTAGGGGTGCAGCACGTAGGAGCGGATCTGGCTGCCCCATTCCGCTTTCTGGTAATCACCGCGCAGCTGGGCCAGCTCCTTTTCTTTCTCAGCCTGCTGCACTTCCAGCAGGCGCGCCTTCAGCACGCGCATGGCATTTTCGCGGTTTTGGGTTTGCGAGCGCTCGTTTTGGCAGCTGGCCACCAGACCAGTGGGCAGGTGCGTGATGCGCACGGCGGTGTCGTTCTTTTGCACGTTTTGCCCGCCGGCGCCGCCGGAGCGGAAGGTCTCGATCTTCAGGTCATTGGGGTTGAGCTGCACATCGGCATCTTCCACCTGCGGCAGCACTTCCACTTGGGCGAAGGAGGTGTGGCGGCGGTTGGCCGAGTCAAAGGGCGAGAGACGCACCAGGCGGTGCACGCCTTTTTCCGGGCGTAGGTAACCATAGGCGTACTGCCCGCCGATGGCGATGGTCACGCTTTTAATGCCGGCTTCTTCACCGGGGGTTTGGTCCAGGATCTCGGTCTTGTAGCCGGACTCTTCCGCCCAGCGCAGGTACATGCGCTGCAGCATGGCAGCCCAGTCCTGTGAGTCGGTGCCGCCCGCGCCGGCATTGATGCTCAGCAGCGCATCGCCGGCGTCGTAATCGCCGGAGAGCATGGTACGCAGTTCACGCTGCTCGAGCTCGCGCTCCAAAGCAGTCGACTCGCTGCCCAGCTCCTCTGACAGGCTCTCGTCACCCAGCCCAGCCAGTTCCAACGCATCGCTGATGCGGCTCTCCAGCTTGCGCCAGGTCTCAATATCGTCGCGCAGCGCAGCGGAGCGTTTCATCAATTGCTGGGCTGCCTGTGGGTCGTCCCACAGGTCTGGCGCAGCAGTTTGCTTCTCCAGTTCGGCCAGTTCAGTTTCGCGTTGGGCTAAGTCAAAGACGCTCCAAGAGCGCGTGGATGCGCTGCTGGGAGTTTGTCAGACGATCAATAATCTCTTGCATAAGTCAATCATATCAAAGCCCAGGGGGCTTCGTTGCTATAATCTGTGTATGTCTGCTGCCAAACTAAGTCATGTAGATCAGAGCGGTCGCGCCCGGATGGTGGATGTAGGCGAGAAGCCCGCCAGCCAGCGCATAGCCGTAGCGGAAGGGTCCGTGCGTATGCAACCTGAAACCCTGGCCTTGCTGCGCGCCAATGCCCTTCAAAAGGGCGATGCGCTGGCCGTCGCCCAGGTGGCGGGCATTCAGGCCGCCAAGCGCACCGCGGAGCTTATTCCTTTCTGCCACACTTTGCCCTTGGAACATGTAACGGTTGAATTCGAATTGAAGGATGATCTGCCTGGAGTGCGCATCACAGCCACTGTGCGCATTACGGGCAAAACCGGTGTAGAGATGGAAGCCTTGACCGCCGTTTCCGTGGCGGCGCTAACGCTCTATGACATGGCCAAGTCTGCCGAGAAAAGCCTGCGGATTGAGAACATTCGCTTGCTGAGCAAGACGGGCGGCAAAAGCGGCGATTATCACGCCGCGGAGTAAGCATGCCCAAGGTTCAAGACGCCAAATGGCAGCGCCGCGAGCAAAAGCTGCAGAAGAAAAAGAGCGCCATGCGCGTAAGCGGCCGCAGTGTCTTCACCTTGCAGGAAATTGCCCGACGCAAAGCCGCTGAGGCCAAGCAAGCCAAATCTCCCAAACAGAGCCAGCCGCGTGACTAGAGTGCAGATTTTCTTTTTTGCCACGCTGAAAGATAAGGCCGGCGTGGCCGAAGCCGAGCTGGAATTGCCGGCCGGCAGCCGCGTGGCTGACTTTCGCCGGCAGTTGGCAGCCCAATTTCCCCAGCTGCCCCAAGGCAGAGCCAGCCTGCTGGTTGCCGTCAATCAGGAATATGCCTTTGATGAAGACTTGCTGCCAGACGGCGCCCAAGTGGCCGTGTTCCCTCCCGTCAGCGGCGGCAGTGGGGCGCCTGAGGTCTTCTCAGTCACAGAGCAGCAAATCGACTTGAACCAGTTGCTGGCGGGCATTACCACCCCCAGCACAGGCGCCACCTGCACTTTCAGTGGCATGGTGCGCGGCCAGACCCTGCGCGACCTGCCGCATGAGACTATTCGCCTCGAGTACGAAGCCTACGTTCCGATGGCGGAAGCCAAGATGCGCCAGGTGGCGGCGGAGATTCGCGCCCGCTGGCCAGCAGTGCAAGGCATTGCGATTGTGCAGCGCATTGGCGTTTTGCTGCCCGGCACGCCCACAGTGGTCATCGCCTGCAGCGCAGCCCATCGTGACAGTGGCGTGTTCGAGGCCGCCCGCTATGGCATTGACCGGCTGAAAGAAATTGTCCCCGTGTGGAAAAAAGAAGTTGGCCCGCAAGGCGAAGAGTGGGTCGAAGGGGAGTATATTCCAGAGGCGGGTGACTAGCCGGTGCTTGAATTCAAGTGCAGCAATTGTGGACGGCCATACCCCAGCGAGGGTATGCCGTACCGCTGCCAGTGCAGCGGGGTATACGGCTTGGCCGGTCCGCTTAGCTACTCCGAGCCTGACGCCAGCCAGGCAGGTATTTGGCGCTATCTCAAAAGCCTGGGCCTGCCAGGTGATGGACGGCAGATCAGTCTCGGAGAAGGCAATACGCCTCTGGTGTTCGGGCAGGGCTTTGGTAAGCAGCTGGCTTTCAAGCTTGAATCCCAAAACCCCAGCGGATCATACAAAGACCGCGGCAGTGCGCTCTTGGCCAGTTGGCTTTTGAGCCGTGGAGTTGAGGAAGCCGTCGAAGATTCTTCAGGCAATGCCGGCGCCTCTTTCGCCGCTTATGCGGCCCGGGCCGGCATCCGCGCCCGGGTCTTTGTACCTGCTGCGGCTTCCGGCCCCAAACGCAAGCAGATCGAAGCCTATGGGGCTGAGCTGCAGGCAGTGGAAGGACCGCGCTCGGCTGCGGCTGACGCGGTTCAGCGTGCTGCCGCCGACGGCGCGGTGTACGCCAGCCATGCTTATTTGCCCTTTGGGCTGCCAGGCATCGCCACCATAGCCTATGAGTTGTGTGAGCAGTTAGGCCGCGCTCCCGGCGCCGTGCTGGCCCCCGTGGGGCACGGCAGCCTGTTGCTGGGCATTGCGCTCGGCTTCGAGACCCTGCTGGCCGCCGGCAAAATTGCGGCGTTGCCGCAGCTGATTGGTGTCCAGGCGCGTGCCTGCGCCCCTTTGTGGTCTCTTTCCACCCAGGGCTACGCGGGCTTGGCTTGGGTGACCGAAGGCGAAACCCTCGCAGAAGGCGTGCGTGTGCGCCAGCCGCTGCGCGGCGATGCATTGCTGGCTGCTGTGGAACGCAGCGGTGGGCGATTTGCCGCAGTGGAAGAGAACGAGGTTCTGCCCGCCCGCGACGCTCTGGCCTCGGTAGGGTTATTTGTAGAGCCAACATCTGCCATCGTTTGGGCTGCCTTGTCCCAGGTGGCAGAGGCATTGCCAGACCCGGTTGTGCTGGTGCTGACTGGTTCTGGCCTTAAAGCGCTTTAAGGAGTGAAATGGCTGAGAAAATCGTAATCACAGGCATGGGGACCGTCAATGCGGTCGGCAAGTCGGTTGAGGAAAGCTGGCAGAACGCAGTCAATGGTGTGTCGGGTTTGGGTCCGATCACGTTGTTTGACAGCAGTGATCATTTGGTCAAAGTGGCCTGCGAGATCAAAGACTTCGATCCTACGCTGTACGTCGACCCGCGCGAGACTCGCCGCCGCGACCGCTATGAGCTGTTTGCCGCTGCCGCGGCCCAGCAGGCCATCCAGCAATCCGGCCTGGAGATCACGGAAAAGAACGCGGCCCGCATCGGCACCGTCATTTCTGCGGCTGTGGGCGGGCTGACCTCCATGGAAGAGGGCGTGCTGGCGGCTTTTCAAGAAGGTCCGCGGCGCGTCAGTCCATTCATGATTCCAATGCTGATGCCCAATGGCGCCGCAGGCTTGGTCGGCATCGACCACGGCCCCAAAGGACCGGCGCTCTCGGTCGCCTCTGCCTGTGCCTCCGGCCAGGATGGGATTGGCACGGCGTGGATGATGCTGCGCGCCGGAATGATCGATGTGGCCATAGCCGGTGCGGCTGAAGCGGTCATCACCAAGACGGCTGTCTCCGCCTTTGACCGTATGCAGGCCATGTCTCGTCGTCTGGAGGGCACGCCCAGCCCGTTCGATAAGCGGCGTGATGGACTGGTGATCGGCGAAGGGGCGGCGGTTCTGGTGATGGAAACCGAGTCGCATGCCAAGGCGCGCGGCGCCACCATTCTCGCCGAATTGGCTGGTTATTCCTCCTCGGCAGACGCATATCACATCACCGCCCCGCATTCCGAAGGTATAGGCGGCGCTCAGGCGATCCGCAATGCCCTGGACGTGGCTGGGATCAATTTGGACCAGGTGGATTACATCAATGCCCACGGGACTGGCACGGTGCTCAACGATCTCTCTGAGACGCGCGCCATCAAATCGGTGTTTGGCGAGCAGGCCTACAAGCTGGCCGTTTCCTCCACCAAGGGCGTGACTGGCCATATGATGGGTGCTACTGGCGCCCTGGAGACCATCTTCTGCGTGCAGACCATCCGCAACGGTTTGATCGCCCCGACCATCAATTACCTGGAACCAGACCCGGACTGCGACCTGGATTATGTGCCCAACAAGGCCCGCGAAACCAAGGTAAACGTGGCCCTGACCAACGCTTTTGGTTTTGGCGGCCACAATGCGGTGTTGGCTGTACGCAAGTACCAATAACCCGATTACAATTGCATAATGGAACTAGCGGACCGCTAGCCACCCCTCATTCGAGGGGTGGCTGTCGTTCCTTGAGTTCCGGGAGGGCACATGATGTCGAGTGCACCCGGCCCCGGGCTGGAAACACCCCAGAGCTTCGCTGTTCGCTTAGGTTTGCCAATTAAGGATATGCGCCTGCTGGCCAGAGCGCTGACACATCGTTCTTTTCTGAACGAGCACGCCGAGGCGTTGGAGGATAACGAGCGCCTCGAGTTTCTCGGCGATGCCGTTCTGGACTTTGTCGTAGGCGCCTGGCTCTATCGATATTTCCCCTATATGTCTGAAGGGGAGATGACCCGCCGGCGGGCTGCGCTGGTGAGCACAGAGCAATTGGGGCAATTTGGCGCAGAGGTCGGCATCGGGCGTGCCTTGCGAATTGGGCATGGCGAAGAGGAGGGCGGGGGGCGCACTCGCCAAGCCATGCTGTGCAACGCCTTTGAAGCTTTGATCGGCGCCTTGTATCTGGATGGTGGCATAGAATCGGTGCGTGACTTTGTGCACCCCATGCTTGAAGTGGCTGAGGAGAAGATCAGCCGCTTGGGCGACCGGGACCCCAAAAGCATGCTGCAGGAAGCTGTGCAGGCAGAGGGACACTCTGCCCCGTTTTACAAGATCGTGGAAGAAACCGGCCCGGACCACAGCAAACACTTTGTTGTGGAGGTGCTGGTAGAAGGGCGCCCGATTGGCCGGGGTGAAGGGTCCAGCAAACAAGCGGCCAGCAAAGAGGCGGCGCGTGAAGCTTTGCAGAAAATGGAAAGGATGTAGCGGTTGGCGCTGAAGTATCGTTTTGTGATGCGACAACCTAACGAGAACGACTGTGCGGCTTAAATCTCTTGAACTGAACGGGTACAAAACCTTTGCCAGCAAAATGCTGTTCGAATTCTCGGACAGCATTACCGCCGTTGTTGGTCCCAACGGCTCTGGCAAGTCCAATATTGCCGACGCGCTGCGCTGGGTGCTGGGCGAGCAGTCCTACGGCGTTCTGCGCGGCCGCAAAACCGAGGACATGATCTTCTCCGGCTCGGAGAAGCGGGCTCGTTCCGGCATGGCCTCCGTCACGGTCACCTTTGACAACAGCGATGGCTGGCTGCCTCTGGACTTTTCTGAAGTGGCCATCACGCGCCGCGCCTACCGAGACGGGCAAAATGAATATCTGATCAATCAGCAGAAGGTGCGGCTGAAGGATGTGACCGAATTGCTGGCCCAGTCGGGCCTTTCTGAGCGCACTTATACCGTCATCGGCCAGGGCCTGGTGGATGCGGCGCTGACGCTGAAGTCCGACGAGCGGCGCCGCTTGTTTGAAGAAGCTGCAGGCATCGGCCTGTACCGCACGCGCAAGGACCAATCCCTGCGCCGTCTGGAAACCACACTGCGCAATTTGGAGCGTGTCGAAGACATCCTGGCGGAGCTGCGCCCGCGGGTGCGCAGCCTGGAGCGCCAGGCCGCCCGCGCAGAAGAGTATTCCCGCCTGCGTGCCGATCTGAGAGCCACTCTGCGCCAATGGTATGGCTATCACTGGCATAGCGCCCAAGGTGAGTTGCGCGCCCGGCGCAAGGACGCTGAGCAGCGTGAGCAGGAATTGAACACAGCCCGCGAACAGCAGCGTGTGCTAAATGAAGAGGTCAATCAGCTGCGCGCACAGACCCAGGAGCTGCGTAACCAATTGAATGATTGGCGCCGGCGCTTGGTGGAACTGCACGCCAGCCGTGAGGATGCCACCAAAGGCTTGGCTGTGGCCGATGAGCGACAGCGCGCCTTGGCCGAGCGCCGCGAAGCGCTGGCCGAAGAGCGCAACCGCATTGAAGGCGAATTGCGTGTCTTGGGTGATCGCTTGCAGGAAGCTGAAAAGGATACCCAGCAATACGAGGTGGAAGCCAGCGAAGCTCAGGCTAAGCTGGATGAAGCCAATCGAGACTTGGCCGAGCGCCAGGCGTCTAGAGAGGCGAATGCCGCCAAGGTTGAAGCCGCCCGTGATTTTATCGATCGATTGGAGCGCCAGCATGTCGGCCTGGTGGCCCAGCGCGAGCAATTGCAGTCCCAACAGACCCGCTTACAGTCTGAAGTGGCGGAACTGCAGCACAACCTCGGCAATCTCGACGCGGACTTGGCCAGCCTGCAGGAGCAGGCCGCGGCTGGGCAGCAGGCTGCCGAGCGCGCCGAAAGCGCTTTGCAAGCGGCACTGGCGGAGCTGGAGCAAACAGAGTTGGCTCTGGACGCTGAGCGCAAGAGGCTGGACGCAGACGAGATCAAGAACCGTGAACTTTTGGCGCGCCGAGCGGGCTTGCAGGCCGAAATTGCCGGCATGGAGCAGGCGCAGCTGACTGCCTCAGGTTTTGCCGAGGGTGCCCGTGTGCTGTTAGAGGCGGCTCAGCAGAAGCGCTTGGGGCTGCGCAAGGGCAGCCTGGGGCGTGAACTGGTTGTGCCGGCAGAGCTGGAGCGTGCCATTTCGGCGGCTTTGGGCAATTACTTAGATGCTGTGGTTTTGGCGGATGGCAAAGATGCGGATGCCGCCCTGGATATTTTGGGGACCCAGGCCGCGGCTGGGGCCTTGGTGCCCTCTGGCAGCGGTGCGGTGCGCATGCAGGCCGCTCCCTCTGGTGGTTTGCTGGGCGTGGCGGCAGACCTGGTGCAGGCGCCTGAGGAATTGCGCAGCGCGCTGGATCTGCTCTTGGGCCGCACCTTGGTGGTGTCCAGCCGGGCCGATGCCAAACCGGCTTTGGAACGCCATGCCGAGGCGGCTAGTGTGGTCACCCTGGCGGGCGAGCTGTTCCATCGCTCTGGACAGATCGAGGTGCGCGCCCCCAAGGCCGCGGCCGGGTTGGCCAGACCCAGGCAGGAACGTCAGCTTCGTATTGAGCTGGAGAAAGTGGATGCTGAGCTGGAGACCATTCAAGGCTCAGTGCGGCGTCTGAAGACTCAAATAGAGAACGCCCAGGAGCAGGTGCAGCGCAGCCAGGCTGCCGTTCAAGAATGCCGCACCGAGCTTGACGCCGCTCATCGAGCGGTACAGGAGCGTGGTCTGGAAGTCAGCCAGCTGGAAAGCCAACTGGAGTGGTTCCGCACCCAGCAGCGCAGCCTGGAGACGGAAGCGGCGACCGCCTTGACAGAGCTGGGCGGCCTGGCAGACTCGGAAGCCGGCATCCTCCAGCAGCAAGTCACCGCCAAGCAAGATCTTGAAAGCTTAATCGGCTCCATTGAAGACGTACCTACAGATGAGCAGCATGCCCAGGTGGCCCACTGGGAAATGCGCCTGGCCGTAGGCCAGCGCGCTTTGCAAGAGGCGCAGCGCCGCGTGCAGGAGCGGCGGCAGGCTTTGCAGCTTGCTCAAGACCAGTTGACTGCTCAGCAGGAGCGCCAGGCCGAGGTCGAGGACCAGGCGCGGGCGCTTGCTGCCGAGATCGAGCAGTTGGGCGGGCAGGGCGACACGATGGGTGGCGAGATAGCCCAAATACAAGCGAAAATTGCTCCGGCGGAAACCAAGTTGACTGAGGCTGACGCTCATCTGGCGCAGAAGCAGGCTGCCGAGAGCCAGGCCATGCAGGCTCTCAGCGCGGCCGAGCGTAACCATACCCAAGCCCAGATTGCCATGGCCCGCCAGCAAGAGGCCTTGGACACTTTGCGTTCCCGGGTCGAGGACGACTTTGGCCTGGTGGCCTTCCAGTACGAAGAGGGTATTTCCGGACCTACACCACTGCCCTTGGGCAACCTGGTGGAGCAACTCCCAATGCTCACCGAGCTGGATCCCGAGTTGGAAGAAGTGCTCAAGGCCCAACGCGCCCAGATCCGGCGTTTAGGATCTGTCAATCTGGAAGCCCAGCAGGAGTATGGCGAGATCAAAGAGCGCGTCGAGAGCATGGAAACGCAAGTCAGTGACCTGCATTCCGCCGAAACCGATCTGAAGCAAGTCATTTCTGAACTGGACGCACTGATGGAAAATGAATTCCGCGACACCTTTGAACGCGTCGCTGCAGAATTCAAGGTCATTTTTGGCCGTCTGTTCAACGGCGGGTCGGCCCGCTTGGTGCTGACAGAAGAAGCCGACATGGCTGCAACAGGCATTGATATTGAGGCGCGCTTACCCGGCAAGCGCGCCCAGCGCTTGGCGCTGCTTTCCGGTGGCGAGCGTAGTCTGACCGCTACGGCTTTGGTGTTTGCCTTGCTCAAAGCTTCACCCACTCCGTTTTGCGTCATGGACGAAGTGGACGCCATGCTGGACGAGGCCAATGTGGGCCGCTTTACCGAGGTGTTGCGTGAACTGAGTCAGAACACTCAGTTCGTGGTCATTACGCACAACCGCAACACGGTGCAGATCGCAGACGTTATCTACGGAATTACCATGGGCCGTGATACCGCCAGCCAGATGATCAGTTTGAAGCTGGACGAGGTTGGAGAGGAATACACACGCTAAGAAGCGGAGGCAAGTATGAGAAATAGATTGCGTCGTTCGAGGAGTGGTCGGATTGTGGCTGGGGTTTGCGGCGGTCTGGGCGAGTTCTTTGGGATCAGCGCCTTTTGGTTTCGGTTGATGTTCTTTCTGGCGGCACTTCCGGGTGGGGTGCCTGGCATCCTGAGTTACTTCGTCTGTTGGTTAATCATTCCAAGAGAATAACTAACAAAAAGGCCGGTCTTTGACCGGCCTTTTTGTTGCGCTTTGGCTATTGCAGCAGGCTGCTGGGGATGCGAGGCGTTTCTGGCGCCATATTGCGCCAGCTGTCTTCGATCCGCCAATCATACTTTTCACGCAAGCCGTCCAGATAGACCAGGAAAGCTTGTTCACGCAGCTGTTCGTGTTCAGCCTGGCTCAGGCCGCGCTCTTCATGGCCCAAGACCTGGATGATGTGCCAACCGAACTGTGATTCAACCGGTTCGCTGATTTCACCGATTTCGAGCGCAAAGGCGGCATTCCCAAAAGGCTCCACCATGACTTCTTTGGCGAACCAACCCAAATCGCCTCCGACGCTGGCGCTGCCCGTATCCAGAGATAGCTCAATCGCCAGATCACCGAAGTCCTCACCTGCGTTCACTCGGTTGATCGCCTCTTCAGCCTCTTCGAGAGTGCTCACAAGGATGTGGCGCGCCCACACTTGCTCTTGCAGTGGTTGCAGGTCAGCGGTCACCTGGTCCTTGAGTGCCTCACGCAGCAAGAGGGTGCGATAGGCGTCTTCCAGGTCTTGAGGGCGCACGCCAATCTCTTGTTGGTAGCTACTGTAATATGTGGCCAGGTTCTCCTCATAGAGCTGCTGAGTGTAGGCAGTTGCTGTGGGGAGGGGCGTCGGGCTCGGACCAGTCGTTTGGGTCGCGGTGGCTGGGGCCGTGGTCGGTTCGCTGGTCCGGGTGGGCTCCAGGGTGGCCGTTTCCAGCTCTGTCTCCGGTGTCTCGCCTTCTTCTGTTGATTCTGCATCGATGTCCGGCGTAGCCGTGGGGTCGATGCCGATCAGGCTGAATTGCTGCGCTGACAAAGTGGACGTGGGCAAAGTGGTCGGGAAGATGGCTGGAGTGGGCGTCCCATTCGGGAAGAAGCCAAACAGCTCTTCTTGGCTTTTCGCAAAGTCCGCGTCGCTGATGGTGATCCCTAGCGCGGCGGCTTCCAACTTGATCAGTTCTTCATTGACGAGCTGGTTGACTGTGTACTCCGCGGCGTATTCGGGGTCCAACTGCATCTCGATCTGAGCCATAACCGTGAAGTACTGCTGCTGCAGCCGCGGGTCATCCCCAAAGAATTGCCTCATCTGCGTGTATTCGCTGTACGATTGGTAATAGTTGTTGATCATTTGCTGACGATTGAGACGCGTGCGGGAAATGTACTGCTCCCCCTTGATCTCTTTGCCTTCCACTACGGCGACGACTTGGTTGGGATAGATCACCGCATCCAACAACCAGGTCCAGCCTACCAGCAGCAAGACGACGCCTACCAGGGCGCCAGTCCCAAGCAGTACCAGGCGATTCATGTCGCGTTCGCTGCTGGGCTTTGCTCTTTGTACCCGTGACAGAACAGGGGTTTTTTGTGTGTTTGCCATGAAGTCCGTTGTTCTCTTTTCGTGAATGTGCTAGAAGGGGAATTCCTCTTCGTCGTTCTCTGGGTAGTGGTCATCGCCGCCCGCTTCGCCTTCTTTTTCAGACTTGTGAGAAAGCATGATCATTTCGCGAGCCACAATTTCGGTTGCACTGCGTTTATTGCCTTCTTCATCTTCCCAGCGGCGGGTTTGCAAGCGGCCTTCCACGTAAACTTGCTGGCCCTTTTTCAGGTACTGGTTGCAAATTTCTGCCAGGCTGCCCCAAGCAACTACATTGAACCACTCGGTCTCTGTGCGGCGCTCGCCTTCGGCTGTGGTCCAGTTGCGGCTGGTGGCCACGCTGAAACTGGTCACCGAGCGGCCGGAAGGTGTATAACGCATTTCCGGATCACGGCCCAAGTGGCCGATGATCATGACTTTGTTCAGCCCTCTGCTCATGCTGCCTCCTGTTGAGGAGAAGCGAATGCTTAGGCGGCCGGTTCGGCCTCTTCCTCAAGAGCAACGATAATGAAACGCAGAACAGATTCCTGTAGACGGAATTGCTGTTCAAGCGTAGCGCACAAAGAGGGATCCATCTCTGTGCGCAGCAAGACGTACTGGCCTTCGCTCTGCTTCTTGATCTGGTAGGCCAGCTTGCGCTTGCCCCAAATGTCGCTTTTCTCGATCTTGCCTTTGCCGTCCTTGATCCAGCCTTCAACCTGTTTGTTGAGTTGTGTAAAAGCGTCGCTGTCCAAATCGGGGTGGACGATGTAAATTACTTCGTAATTGCGCATGTGTGTGGCTCCTATTCCACGGGGTTGCCCTGGTTTAGCGCAAGCCAGAGCGGAACTGAATTGAGTTCAGCGTAACCGAAAGATTTTAGCACGCTGGCTCTTGTTTGACTAGGCGAGGCCTCCATGCAGAGCCTGCAGCACACCCGAGAAGCCGGCCAGCGCATCAGCGCCGGAACTGTGTCCAGTAGGCAGTATGCGCATAGCCATTTCACCGAGTGAAACGGCATCTTCTTTTGCGATCGCCTCAAAAAGCTCATGCCACACGGCCGGAGCTTCGCCTGCCGCGCCGGCAGACAGCCAGGCGGCTGACAATTGGTGGGTGCGGGGCGCAGCGGCAGACACGATCGCTTGGCTGAGCAGTCTGGCATTTTCACTGGGCAGGCGCGCCCAGCAGGCAAACAAGGCGCCCAACAGCAGGTCATCACCGGCGGGGGTCAGACCCGGGCCCAACCCGGCCAGCCCTTTGGCTGCTTGGGCGGCTTGTCCGTTATCGCCATCCCGCACGGCGGCAAAAAGCAGCGGGATGCGCTGCTCGGCCGCTTGCTGGATGCGGCCCGGCAGCGCCGAGCGCCCTAAGGGATTGACTACCAAATGCGCAAAGCTCTCAGCCGTGGCGTGCTGGCGCAGCAGTTCGGCCAGGGCTTGGCTTGCCCAGTCAAGGTCGCTTAGAGAGCGGATGGAAGTCCAGTCCGGAGTGGGTTGCCACAACTTGGCGTCTTCAGCATCTACCAACCAATCGCCAAGCCACAACCCGTTTTCGAACACGAGTAGCTTGCTGCCGATGTGTATGTCTTGAGGCAGCTGGTCTTCGATCAGGAGTGAGAAAGGCCCATGGCCCAGCCCTTCATCCGCAATAGTAAGCACGTCCCCTTCCTGGTTGACCAGGTTAATGGCGCGTTCAAAGGAATGCAGTACGTAGGCTTGCTGTGTGCCGGCCAGCCAGGCCTTGGCACGTGGGGCGATGCTGCTGGCTCGCAGCCTGCGAGACGGAGCCGAGCTCATTCGGAGGAGCGGCTCAGCTCCCACAGGCGATTGGGGCTCAGCGGGATCTCACGCAGTTCCAGGCCCTCGCCCAAAGCGTCTTCAATGGCCTGGGCGAACAGCGGCCCGACCGGGATCGCGCCAGCTTCGCCGGCGCCCTTGACGCCCAAGGGGTTCAGTGGGGAGGTGGTGACCTGATGGCCGATCTCTATACGCGGCACATCGTGCGCGCCGGGCAGCAAGTAGTCCATGAAAGAGGCGTTCAGGATCTGCCCCATCTCGTCGTAGACCAGCTCTTCGTAGAAAGCATTGCCGATGCCTTGGGCCACGCCCCCCTGAATTTGTCCATCCAGGATCAGCGGGTTGATCACGTTGCCGCAGTCATGCACTGTCACGTATTTCTTGATGTCGAGCAGCAGCGTGTCTGGGTCCACTTCCACGATCATGGCGTGCACGCCGGCGGCAGTAGCGCCCATTTCCGGACCGAAGTAGTCCGTCGCTTCCAAGCCAGGTTCTGTACCGGGCTTAACCGCGCCGCGCATCGGGTTGGCCTTTTGGGCCAGCATGCCCAGCGGGATGGCGGTTTCCGGCGCACCGATGATCTGCACCACGCCGTTGAGCAGTTCCAGCTTGTCTGCGGTCACTTCGCCCTCGAATTCTTCGATGGCTTTGTTCAAGATCTTCTCGCGCACCCGCACCGCGGCGGCGTGGATGGCATTGCCCGCCACCACCGCACCGCGGCTGGCGAAGGTGCCTACGCCCCAGTGGAATTGATCGGTGTCGCCGGTGACCAGATCGATCTGATCGATGGGGATACCCAGCTGTTCGGCGACGATCTGGGCATAGCTGGTGTAGTGGCCCTGGCCCTGCGTGCCGATGCCGGTGGATACGCTCACGCGGCCATTGGCCTGCACTTGGATGCGGGCGCCTTCATAGGGGCCGATGCCGGTGCCCTCCACGTAGCAAACGAAGCCCAAGCCGAGTTTACGGCCTTCTTTTTCGGCCTGGGGCTTGGTCTCCTGGTAGAACTTTTGGTAGTCGATCATCTCCATGGCCTTCTCGATCAGCGGTGCGTAGTTGCCGCTGTCGTAGGTCAGCTCAGAGAAGTCTTGATAGATAATGCCGTGGCGGTGGGGGAACTGGTCCGGGGGGATCAGATTCTTTTGGCGTAGGGCAATCTTGTCCATGCCCAATTCTTTGGCGACAGCGTCCATCAGGCGCTCCATCACGAAAACCCCGTGTTGGCGACCCGCCCCGCGGTACGGGCTGGTCATCGGTTTGTTGGTGAAAACAGATGTGAACTCGCTGTAGTAGTTCGGTACCAGATACATGTTGAGCAGCGTGCACTGCGTGTTGATCGGTATGGTGAGCCCATAGGGATCATAGGCGCCGTTGTCGTGCAGAAAGACGTCTTTGACACCCAGGATGGTGCCGTCCTTCTTCAGCGCAATTTCGGCTTGGTGGTACTGGCCGCGCTCCTGCGTAGTGGCGTAGAAGTTCTCGGAGCGATCTTCAATCCACTTGACTGGGCGCCCTAGTTGCATGCTTATCCAGGGCAGCAGCATTTCCTCCGGATAGAACATCAGAATCTTTGGCCCGAAGCCGCCGCCGATGAAGGGCGCCACCAGGCGCACCTGGTGTTCAGAGAGGCCCAGCATGCCGGCCAGTCCGTTGCGAATGATGACTGGCGCCTGCGTGGTGTCCCAAATGGTCAGCTTGCTGGCCTTGGCGTCCCAGGCAGCCACGATGCCGCGGTTTTCCATGGCGGCGGCAGTGCCGCGGTCATAATGAAATTCGCGCTGGATCACGACGTCGGCTTGGGCTTTGGCCTTCTCGTAGTCGCCCTTGGTCTGCACCACGTGGGCCGCAGTGTTATCCGGCAAATCCTCATGGATCAGCGCGACTTCTTCGCCCAAGGCCTTGCGGATATCGGTGCTTACCGGCAGCGATTCATAGTCCACCATGACCAGATTGGCAGCATCCTCGGCGATGTAGCGGCTGTCCGCCACGATGCAGACCACCGCTTCGCCTACATGGCGCACCTTGTCCTTGGCCAGGATCGAGTGCAGGCGTTCGTTGAACTTGGCGTCTTTGATCGGCGGCACGCCCACGTTGAGCACGCCCGTGCGCCAGTAATCACCAAGGTCTGCTGCCGTGTAGACTGCCGCCACACCGGGTAGCGCCCGGGCAGCAGCAGCATCGATCGATTTGATGCGGGCGTGCGCGTAGGGGCTGCGCACGAAGGCGATGTGCGCCATGTTCGGCAGGTCTACGTCATCCACGAAGAGCGCCCGCCCAGTCAACAGGCGGGGGTCCTCATTGCGTTTAATGCGTTCGCCGAAGTAGCGCGTGGCCATGTCTACTCCTGAGTGAAGGCGACCGCGCGGCAGAATGCAGCCTCTCCGCCTTTGAACTTCCAGGGGAATGCGCCCAGCGTGATGCGCTTGTTATGCAAGGCCGGGTTGCCGATCTCACCACCCATATTTTCCACGTGGAAGCAATCGTGCGGAAATAGTGCGTTGTGGGTCAGTTGGTAAGCTTCACTGGGAAACATCTCATCGACTTTGGCGGAACCGCCGAACTTCTTTTCCACAATGGCGCGCACCTTGGCCCAATGTTCCAGGCCGCCTTTGCCGAGGAAGCGGCCGATGGGCAGGTTCATGGGGTGGTCGGTGGAGATCATGTCCACACCCCAAAGATGGATCTTCTTGTCCAGCAGCCAATCGCAGATGCTGTGGTGCGGGCCGGGATGGCGCTGGATGTAGCGCTCTTCGTCGGCCTGCTCGCTAAAGAAGGAATATTTGTGCCAGCCGGTATGGATGAAAAGAATGTCACCATTCTTAATCTCAGCCTTGGCCTCGATCATTTCAGGAGTAAAGACATCCAGGTCGTCCAACTGATCGCTCAGATCCACGATCACGCCTTCGCCGTACAGCCAGTCCAGCGGCAGCTCGTCGATGGTTTTGCCGTTGGTCACGAAGTGCCGCGGGGCATCCAGGTGCGTGCCCATGTGGTTGGAGGTCTGAATATACTGCGCATTCACGCCGTGCTCCGCTTTGCGCTTGATGTACTTGACTTCAAAGGGCGGATAGAAAGGCCAGAACGAAGCGTCCTGGTTCAGCGGTTGGGATAGGTCGTGGATTTTCATAAGGCTCCTTATAAGTTGTATTGCTTGGCATATGCCCGTACGGCATCTTCAAAGATCTTCATTGGTGGGCGCACTAAACCTGCACCCACCTGTCCTACGCCGGCATCCTTGTGGGCGATGCCGGTATTGACCCGCGGTGTGATCCCCAACTCGACCACCTTGCGGATGTCGATGCCAGTGGGGGAGCCGCGGAATTCCAGCTGGGGGATGGTGAAATGGCTGTGTTCTGCCGTGGTGATCTCGTACATTTCCAGCGTGGCGTTGAGCGCGTCTTGCGGTGTGCCGCTGACGAAGGTCACGATGGCCGGAGCGGCGGCCATGGCGAAGGCGCCAATGCCGGCCGTCTCGGTGATGGTGCTATCGCCGATGTCCGGGTTTGCGTCTGCGCTTGTGTAGCTGGGGAAATACAGGCCATCCGGCACTTCAGCCGGAGCGGTGAACCACTGGTCGCCCAGGCCGCTGACCCGCAGGCCAAAGTCAGTGCCGTTGCGTGCCATGGTGCTGACCATGGTGCTGCCTTCTACGCCGTGGGCCGCATCGGCCATGGCTTTGCAGGCCGCCATCACCGGGTTCAGCACGCTGAGTGCATTCTCGCCCAGGAACTTGAGGATTTCGCCAGCCACGGCGCTATCGCCAGTTGTTTGGGTGATCCAGGGGGCTAGTTTGGTGGTGTAGAGGATGGAACCGGCCTTATTGCGGTTGTGGCCTTCGTCGCCCATGTGCAGAGCCTCGGAGAGCAGGGCTCGAATATCCATGCCGCCACTGGCTTCGATAGCCTTGGCCAGAACTGGCCCCATCACATCGTTCATCCATTTCAGTTTGGCGATAACTTCTTCGCTGTAGGCTCCGTAGCGCAGCACTTTGCCATACCCCTCGTTGAGATTGGAATAGGCCATGTTGCCGTGGGTCTCATTTTCGATGATGTAGACCATCATCGAAAATGAAGTGACGCCCGCCATAGGGCCGACGGTGGCGTGATGGTGGCAGGGGGCAAAGTCCACTTCGCCTTTTCCAACCAGGGCTTCAGCCTCTTTCTCATTCTTGGCTAGACCCTCGAAAATGAGAGCGCCGATCACGGCGCCGCGCAGCGGCCCAGACATGCGTTCCCACTCAATCGGCGGGCCGGCGTGCAGCAACAGATTGGGGCGCATGCCGGGAATCACATCCCGGGCCGGGGCGACGCCTTTCAAAATAGGACGGGCGCCCATCATGCGTTCAACAGCGGTTTGGTTGGCTTTGTCGATACTGACCATTAAGTCCTCATCTTGCTCAGCAGCGCCATCAGATCCTCGTCGCCAGAGGCGGGTGGGCGCCAGTCTACATGAATGGTTTGGGCTCCTTGGGCGCTTTGGCTGTCATAAAAGCTTTCCACGCCTACATTGATTACCGCCAGAGGTTGTGCGAACGGAGCTGGGCTTTTTTGCACCTCTGCGGCGCCCAACAGACGCCCGACCACGTGTTCCAGCGTTTGCGTGATGTCTCGGTAGACTGTGGCTCCGGCTTTGGCCAGGGCTTCTTCTTGTTTTTGGATGTCTTGCGGGTCTTCGTCTGTGCCCACCAGCAGGGCGACGAATTCCAGCTCTTTACGAGCCTTGCGCGCTGCGGCGATGGCCGGGGCCAACTCGGCGGCCGGGTCGGGATGGGCACCTTCCCCCAAAACCACGTCGAGCAGGATCAGCCCAACTTGTGGATCAGCCGCTTCCTGCTTGAGGCGGCGAATGCGCAGGTCGTTGTCCATCATGGGATGCAAACGGCCTACGGTGAACTCGTCTTCGCCCAGATCCAGGATGGTGTGGGCCTGGCTCTTGTGGGCGTCATTTACTTTCTGCTCACTGCGTATAGCCACATTAGAAAATAGAGGGGACAAAAAGAGATTGAGCCCTAAGAACAGTTCGGAGGCCAAGGTGCCGCCGCTGAATAAGCCACGCAGATAGCCGCTGATGGGCTTTGCCTTAGAGTGGCTGCCGCTATCCCGGGCCACCCGCTGTTGGCTTAAGTCGACTGCGATGCGGGCCGCATGCTCCAGCCCTGAAGCGAAATGCAAATTGTGCAGGCGGACGGCAGGGGCGGCAAAGCCCAAGAAGCAGACCACCACCGGTTTGCCGGCGCCCAGGGCTGCGGCGAGCAGCTTGCTGGCCACAGCCGCGTCGGGCGGTTTAGAAACGATCACAATCACCCGCGTAGCTACGTCCGCCGCCAGATAAGTCAGCCCTTGCAGTGTGCTGGCCGCGCCGATGGCTTCTTTGAGGTCGCGCCCACCGGTGCCTATGGCCTGTGAAACGCCGCCGCCCAGGTTGTGGATGGCGCTGGTCACGCTTTGCAGGCCTGTGCCAGACGCGGCTACCAGACCAATCGGACCCTGGCGAACGTGGTTGGCAAACCCCAAGCCGATGCCGTTAATGATCGCCGTGCCGCAATCTGGCCCCATGACCAGCAAGCTGTTTTGCAGTGCTTGTTGCTTTAGGCCGATTTCGTCTTCCACCGAGACGTTGTCACTGTACAAGAATACGTGTTTGCCGAGCTCAAGTGCTTCCCGGGCGACGCCGGCGGCATAACGCCCGGGCACGGAAATCGATACCCAGTCGGCATCGGGCAAGGCCTTGACCGCCCCAGCCAGGCTGCGCGGCCGGAAACTGCTGGTTGCGGCCGCGCAGCTGCGCCGTTTCAGCAGCTCGTCCACTTGGGCCAACGCTCCTTCTGCCTTAGCCGCACTGACCGCTTTGACCACAATCAGCAGGTCTTCGGGTTTGGCGGCTTTGCCTTCCGCCTGCAGGAGCTGGCTTTCTGCCAGCAGTTCAAGATTGGCGGGAGTGGCCATGACCACACCGGCATCTTCCACACCTGGCAGTTGCAGCAGGTTGCGCTGCAGCTGCATCAAGACCACAGAGTCGTAATAGGCTCCCGAACGGATTTCGCTCTTGGTCACGCTCATGCCAGTCCCGCCAAGGCACTTTCGATCTCGCTCCCCCAAGCCAATAAGTCCTCATCTCGGCCGAAGTCCGCCGCCAGCTGGATGCCCATAGGCAGGCCTAAAGCATTTTTGCCCGCAGGCAATGCCAGGCTGGGCAGGCCAGCCTGAGTCCAGGGCAAATTCATTGACGGGTCGCCTGTGCTTTGGATGCCTTTGGGCGCCGGGCCTAAGGCGGCCGGGCTGAGCCACAAATCGATCGCATGAATATCCATCAGGGTGTTGAGGGTTTGCCGGAAATCGAAAGCCTCTCGCCTGGCCTTATTCAAAGCCGAATCGGAAATCCCCTGGCCTTCACGGATCAGAGCGGCAGTCCTGGCATAGTAAAGATGAGCGAAGTCATGAAACCAGGCAGCATGGGTGGCCGCGGCTTCAGCCGCCAGAATAAGTTGGTGGCGCCGTTGGATGCTGTCCAGATCGGTGAAAGGATCCATGCGCCGTACCCAGTAGCCTGCTTGCTGCAGCTTGGTCACGGCCTTTTCAAAATGTGCCAGCATTTCTGGGCTGGCTTGCTGCAGGTAGGCCCCTGCGGGCACGGCCAGAATAGGCTTCTCGCTCTTCTGTGTGTCTGCGGCCCAGTCCGCGCACAAGATCGCTGCGGCAGGCGCCAGGCTGCTGGTTGTGCGGGCGAATAGGCCAACGTGGTCCAGGCTGGGCGCCAGCGGAATTAGACCGTCGGTAGCGATGCGCCCATAGCTGGGTTTGAAACCGGCCACCCCACAGAATGAGGCCGGCCGCACGACCGATCCGATGGTTTGTGTCCCCAGAGCTAGATCTGCCAGCCCGGCAGCGACAGCCACTGCCGAGCCGCTACTGGAACCACCCGGTGTGTGAGCCGGATTGTGCGGGTTGCGGGCCGGGCCGGGGGCAAAGTAGGCGAATTCAGTCGTGACGCTTTTGCCGACCACCAGCATTCCGGCATTCTTCAGATTGCTCACGCTGCTGGCTTGTGGGCCTTTCAGGGCGCGGGCGGGCAGCCGGCTGCCCGCTTGTGTGGGCAGTTCGGCCACGTGGAAGATATCTTTAACGGCAAGCAGCTTGCCGTGCAACGGACTATCTTCTGCCGGCAGTTGGGCTGCCGCTTTGTGCAGGCGTTCAAAACGGCCATCTTCGGCCACGTAAGCGTGCAGCTGGGCATTTTTTTGTGCAAAGTCAGCTTCCAGGGCTGACAGATGCATTGAGAGGGTACTTTCTTTCTCTGGCATCTACGCTTTGCTTTGCAACTTTTCGGCCGCCAGCAGGGCAGCATCCACGATGTGCTGATATCCGGTGCAGCGACATAGGTTGCCTGAGATCGCATCGCGCACTTCGGTCTCGGTTGGATTGGGATTTTCTTCCAGGTAAGGCACCAGCGTCATCAAGATGCCGGGAGTGCAGAACCCGCACTGCAAGCCGTGGGCTTCCCAGAAGGCCTCTTGAATGGGATGCAAAGACTTCTCGTCCTGAGCCAAGCCTTCCACCGTGGTTAGCTCATGACCGTCGGCTTGCACCGCCAACATGATGCAGGAGCGCACCGCCTGTCCATCCAGCAAGATTGTGCAGGCGCCGCACACCCCATGTTCGCAGCCGATGTGCGTGCCGCTTAGCCCGACCACCTGGCGAATATAGTCAGCCAGCAAGAGACGAGGCTCAACCTCGTGGGCATATGGGGTGCCGTTGATCGTGACTTGAATGGAGTGTGTCTGGCTCATAGGTGTGTAGCTTTCTGAGTGATGCGGTCCAGCGCCAGGTGCAGAGCGCGCTGGGTTAGTACGGCGGAGAGATGTTGTTGGTATTGCGGGCTGGCGTGCAAGTTGCCGAAGGGTTGCATATCCTCTTGGCTGGCAATTTTGCCGGCATCCTCAAAGGCTTTGGCACTGGGTTTTTGACCCAGCAGGCTGGCCGCGGCCTGGGTCGCTTCCAGCGGCCCGTCACCCACGTTCAGATATACCAGACGCGCTTGGCGACAGAGCCCATTCTCATCCAGGCTGAGCACGGCCGCCAGGCCAACCATGGCGTAATCGCCGTGGCGGCGGGCCACTTCCAAGAAGGCGTAGCCCGTGCGTTCTTCGACCAGTGGGAATTCCACGGCGGTCAATAGCTCGTCTGCAGCCAGAGTTGTCGAGAACAAACCGGAAAAGAATTCCTGCGCTTCGATCCAGCGCTCTGCGGATTGGCTTTGGGCCAACATGCGGGCGCGCAGGGCCAGACAAACCACAGGCAGCTCCGCGGCGGGGTCGGCGTGGGCTACGCTGCCCCCGATCGTGCCGCGGTTGCGAATTTGCGGATGGGCAATGCTGGGCAGGGCTTCATGCAGCAGCGGGACGTGCTGGGCGACTAGCATATTCTTTTCCGCGGTGGATTGGGTGGTCATGGCACCGATGGTCAGGGCGCCATTCTTGTGGATGTTTCGCAGGCTGGCGATGCGATTTAGATCCACCAGGATGGCCGGCTGCGCCACGCGGAAGTTCATGGCTGGGATCAAGCTCTGGCCCCCAGCCAAAGCTTTGGCCTCTTCACCGTACTCGGCCTTGAGGGCCAAAGCTTCTTCGAGAGAGGCGGGGGCAAAATACTTAAACGGTGCGGGTTTCATCTGGAATGGTTATTGTAGTCTCGGAGCGGGGAGGGGGCAAGCTAAATGCCCGAATGTTCGCCGCGATAAACTGCCACAATCTCTGCCATGATGCTTAAAGCGATTTCTTCCGGCGTTTTGGCGCCAATGCTCAGGCCGATGGGGGCATGCAGTTTATCCACTGTGGTCTCGTCCAAACCTGCCTCGAATAGGCGCTGTCTTCGCTTGGCCTGGTTTTTCCGGCTGCCAAGCGCCCCTACATAGAAGCAATCGCTCGACAGGGCCGCGATCAAGGCGGGGTCGTCTATTTTGGGGTCGTGCGCCAGGGCTGCCACGGCTGTGGAGCTGTTGAGCTGAATTTCTTCAAAACCCTTGTTGGGCCAAGCCTGCAGCAAGAGATCAGCATGGGCAAAGCGCTCCTGAGAAGCGAATAGGCGTCGGGGGTCAATGATGACGCTGCGGAAGCTAAGTGTGTTAGCCAGATGGGTCAATGCGATGGCCACATGCCCGCCGCCAACCATGACCAGTGTCGGCGCTGGAGGCAACGGATGGCTGAAGATCTCAGTTGTCCCTTCCGAGACGATTTGCGGCAAACGGCCATCCGCCAGGGTGATGGCTAGAGGGCCATTGCTGCTGACTATCGGGCGTCCTGTCTCGTCCAGCAATTCCTGTGTCCCGGCAGCCTCGCCGCTGACGACTGTGTGCAAGTGGCTGTGTTGTTGGTTCTGGAGCCGCGGCAGCAGCGCGGCAAAGATCTCAGGGTTCACGCGTTCGACAAAGATATCGATCTCACCGCCGCAGGCCAAGCCTACGCCAAAGGCGGTTTCATCATCCACGTTGTAGTGCAGGCGTTGTGGCTGGCCGTCCTGAATGACTTGGCGGGCAGCCTCGATTACCGCGCCTTCTACGCATCCACCGCTGACCGAGCCCACCAGCTTGCCATCCGTTGTGATCGCCATGGTCGATCCCGGTCCGCGTGGCGCCGAGCCCCATGTGGATATGACGGTGGCGATGGCGATTTTCTCGCCGTCCGCCAGCCAGTCTGCAAGGTCCGGCAGAAGCTCGCGCATAAGCTTAGTTTACGACTCTATCCGTTGTTTGACGCACCCAAAAAATTCCGCGGTGAGTTTTTGGGTTACGCTGCCCATCATGCGGGAGGCCAGACTGGCAATGGTGCCCAGCACGTTGATGTCGGCCGTCCAGTCGAGCAGGGTGCCGCCTTCGGGACCGTCGCTCAAGCGCATCTCGGCAGTGCCTTCGACAGCGCTGCCGGGCGCCGTCCCGCGGCCTTTTAGGACCGCTCGATCTGGTGCTTCCAGGGCGGTGAATTCAATCTCCCCAGTGAAACTGACTTTGAGATTGCCCAGGCCAACTGAGCCGGTGGCACGAAATTTCTTGTCGGCTTCCACAACTTCCATGTTCTCCAAGCCGGGGGCACAGGCGGCAACGAAATCCATGTCAGTAAGGGCCGCCCACACTCTGTCGCGCGGGGCTTTGATGGTAGTTTTTCCATTAACTTGCATATCTATAAGCCTCCTGTAGGGAATTGGATGCATCCAACATTAAATGCGTATAGCCAATGCCATTCAAAAAAGTAAAAAACTTCAAGACTTTAAAGTAATCAACTCGGCCACTCGTGGGTGCGTAGCATACACGCCCCGGTATTTTTCAGGAAGTAGGGCAGCGATTTGCGCCATAATTTCATCCGTGCATTCCTCAAAGTACGCATCTCGATCCGTCTTGGGTATCGGCGGCAAAGTGAAAGGCTCGCCAACAATGATGCGCACACGGGGCCGGCGGAATTTGCGCAGTTGCTCTTTGACTACACGATCTTCACTGCCAATCACAGCCGACGGAATGATGGTGGCCCCGGAGCGGGCAGCCAGGAAGGCCGCACCGGGCTTGCCCTCAAGTAATGCTTCAGTATGACTTCGTGTGCCCTCCGGAGCGATCATCAACATGCCACCGCTCTTCAGCCGCCGCAAGACTTCTTTCAGCGTGCCGAAATCGGCCTCGTTGCGTTCCAGGAATAGCAGGTCCAGTGTCTTGACCATCCAACGATAAAAGGCTGATTGGCGATACTTCTCTGCCACAACAATGATCAGGTCATCCCGCCTGACCAAGCCCAGGGAAAGAGCTGCGTCAAAGCGTCCCAAATGGTTGCTGACGCCGATCGTGGGTCCCTTGGCGTTCTCCAGCTTGTCCATTCCAGAGATCTCGACGCGCATCAGCGAGCGGACGATGAGGTTGATCACCACCCGGAAGATACGACGTTTAACTATTAGCCACACGCTACTTCGCCTTGCTTTTACGCTTCGCGGTATACGGCTTGCGCAGCGTAATAGGTTCTGTTTTCTTGGTTCGCAGTCTCAGATTCAGGAATTCCACAAAGACCGAGAAGCCCATCGCAAAGTAGATGTACCCTTTGGGAATGTGCTGATGCAAACCTTCCACGACCAGCGAAAAGCCGATCAACAACAGGAAAGACAGGGCCAGCATTTTGATGGTGGGGTGTTTCTCTACAAAAGCGTTGATGCTGTTGACGGACAGGACCATGATGATGATGGCGATAACAACTGCGGCCACCATGACCGGCACACTATCCACCATGCCAACGGCCGTGATCACCGAGTCGATCGAAAAGACCAGATCGAGCAAGATGATCTGAGTGATCACGCCTACAAAGGAAGCCGCCACTTTGGCTTCAGCGTGCTCCTCGTCGCCTTCCAGCTTGTCGTGAATCTCAAAGGTGCTTTTCCCGATCAGGAACAAGCCGCCAACCAGCAAGATCATATCTTTGCCAGATACGGCCTGCTCAATGATCGGCAAGACAAACAGCGGGGTGGTTAAGCGTGTGATCCAGGCGATCGAGAAAAGCAGCAGCAGGCGCGTGATCAACGCCAGGGCCAGGCCTGTCTGGCTGGCTCGCTTCTGCTGGTTGGCTGGCAGTTTGCTAGCCAGAATGGAGATGAACACCAGATTATCAATGCCGAGAACAATCTCCAATGAGGTTAATGTAAGAAGTGCTATCCAGATTTCTGGATTTGTGATCCACTCCATGCTTTAAATACTCCAGTCGGTAGAGAATGAAAGCGATTATATATCAGCTAGCTGCCGAGGAATGCCAGCAGATAATCAAATGCGTCAAACAGGTACAACACAGACAAGCCTACGGTGGCAATCACCACCCAGCGGACCCAATTGGCGCCTTTGTTGACCGCCAAGCGGGCCGCCACCCAGCCGCCGAGCATATTGCCCAAGCCTAAAAGCAGTCCCATTCCCCAATCAACCTGGCTGTTGTTGCTAAACACCAGCAAGGAAGAAAGACTAAATGCCAGGATGATGATGATCTTGACGGCATTGGCTCGCACCAGATCATATCCAACCGACAGCACCAGGGCCGCCAGTAGGAACACGCCAACACCCGCCTGGATAAAGCCGCCATAGGCGCCGATCACAAACATGCTGGCGGATTGCTTCCAGTCCAGTCGGCTGGCGAGTTCCAAAAGACTGCCCTGCAGCCACCGCTCCGGGCGCAGGATCAAGATCACCAGCATCAACAGCATGACCGCACCGATCACGCGCTCCATAAGCTCTTCGTTGAGGTTAACTGCCACGGAGGCACCCAGGATGGACCCCAGTACAGCCGGAACACTGAGCACCAAAGCGCCACGCAGATCCAGTACCCGGCTTTGTTTGAAGCTCCAACCGGCAGCCAAGTTTTGCAGCAAGATGCCGACGCGGTTGGTGCCATTGGCCACCGGTGCTGGCAGCCCGAGAAAAATAAGGATCGGCAGCGAGATCAGTGAGCCGCTGCCAGCCAACGTATTAATAACTCCGCAGATGAAACCGGCCCCGATTACCAGGGCAGAAAGCCACCAGGATACTTCCATGGGCAAGAGGCGCTACTCAGAAACAGTGCGTTGCAGTTGGGTCAGGATGTTTACCAGCACATCCAGATCACTCAGTGCCGCCAGGGTATCGTCTTCGGCGATGTCCGCCTTGACCAGCTCCAGGCGTTCTCGAATGTCCTCGAGAGTGTCACCATAGCGCTCACCAACCAGCTGCTCAAGGCTGGCCAGGGTCTGCTCAGAGCTCAGCAAAGCGGCCGAAGCGCTCGCAGAGCGGTTGCGCATTAATTCAAAGCGAGCCGTGTTCGCATCCGCCAGCAGACTGTAGACTTCTTGTAATGGGCGTGATGCTTGCAATATAGCCACCTGCTCATTGGCGTTCTGCAGCTCAGCAGTTAGATCAGCCACTTGGCTCTGTAAGGGAGCGATTAGCAGAAACCAAGCCAGCAAGCCCGACACTGCCAGAATGAGCACAAAGAAAATAAACCCTCGCAGCCAGCCAGCTATACGTGAGCCCGCAGACCGGGGCTGCTCTCCATCATTTAACATCGCTTCTTTACTGCTAAAGTCTTCAGGGGACATGTTCACTCCACTAGGTCTTAGCAAACGAATCGGGAATGCACATTGTAACTGCACCTAACTTATGATGGTGGGGGAGTGGCGGGAGATACCATTGATAAACAAACTGAAAGTAAAGAACAGCACGGCCGAAATCGATACATTGCAGATTAGAGGATAAAAGTGTAGCCAAAACTAGGTAGGGGGAGACAAGGCCTCATCGTCTCTTTATGATTTCGATAAGTATTATTATCGTAAATCATGACAATTGCCTTACAAGCTCCAAAAAAGGCTGTCCTAAGCCATTTCGGTCTATACTAAATTGTGTTGAAGAAATCTTCTAGGAGAAAAATACATGCAGACTGTTGTTCGTGTGGCGTTGGGCACCTTTATCGGAATGTGGGCGTTTCTAATTTCCCTGCTCTTGGTAGGAAGAATCTTTGGCTCAGCTGTGCTGGGGCTCTTGCTCTAAATCAAAATATTTGCTTGCGATAATTCGCCGCGGCCCTCTATAATCTGTGCTGAATGGATTCGGAAACTACGCTCACAATCGAACAAGCCATCGGTCAGTATGTGGATACGGTAAAACTGGCCAGGTCAGAGAACACCACCATCGCTTATCACAAAGCCCTGGCAGCTTTTTCGCAAGTGCTTCGCAATGAGGGTTTAGATCCCAGAGAAACCTCTCTTTCGCACCTAAAAGAAGACGCTGTGGCTTGGTTTGCTGCCTCGCAGAAGCATCTCTCGCCGGCCACGGAGCGCCAACGTCTGACAGCGGTCGCCGGCTTCTTTGAGTTCCTGGCCGCTGAGCGACTGGCCGAGCCCAACCTTCCGCGCGTGCGCCTGCTGATCCGCCAGCGCAGCCGCCGGCCCGGCCCCCGCTTGCCGCAGTTCCCGCGCCAGGCTATTGAGCAAACTGTGGAGTTTGCCAACCAGCTGGCCGCTTATCCCGCGGAGAACGAGACAGAGCACCTGCGCAACTTGCGTGACCGCGCTTTCATTATTACCTTGGCCGATACGGGCCTGCGCGTGCACGAGGCCTGCAATTTGCGCCGGGGCGACTTGGACCCCAACGAAGGCAAAGCCATCATCATCGGCAAAGGCAACCGTGAGGCAGTTGTGCGTTTCTCCAAACGCGCCCTGCGCGCCATCAAGGACTATCTCAATGCGCGCAGCAGCTTGGATGGGAGTTCAGGCCGCCCCTTAGGCGCACTGCCCATATTCGCTCGTCACGACAAAGGCAGTGCAAAAACAATCAAGCTGATGACTCCTACTACGGGCAGGAATATTGTGGCGGAACGCACGCAGCAAGCGCTGGGCGTGGAGAACAGCGGCATTACGCCCCACTCCTTCCGCCACTACTTCGTGACCACAGTTCTGAGGGGATCAGGTGGCAATCTCAAACTGGCTCAGGAGCTCGCCCGCCATCGCAACATTCAGGTCACCCAGCGCTACGCCCACTTAAGCGATGATGAATTGGATCGCGGTTATCATGATATTTTCGGGAAATAGTTTTGAAGTTATTTTTCTAGATTAATGGCTATGCGCAATTCTGTGATTAGCGTGATTTGTTATACTAATGTTCCTAGCCTAAGTATTGCAAAGGACACATGGCACTCGAATTTCTGCTGATCATTGTTTTAGTTCTCATCAACGGTTTTTTCGCCGCACTTGAATTAGCTTTAGTCACTTCTCGCAAGCACCGCCTTCGCTCCATGGCGGACGAAGGCAAAAGCGCCGCAACTGATGTCCTCCAAATCAAGGAAAAACCTGGACACTATCTCGCCACCGTGCAGGTCGGCATTACTCTGGTCGGCCACTTGGCTGCGGCTTTTGGCGGCCAGTCAGCTGCGCCAGACATTGCTGAGGCGTTTGGCCAAGTGCCCCTCCTGGCCCCTTACGCCAACCAGCTAGCCCTGCTCACCATCGTACTGGCCATCACCTACCTATCGCTTGTCTTTGGCGAGCTGGTGCCCAAGCAACTGGCTTTGCGCAATCCTGAGGCGCTCTCCGTGGCATTGGCGCGCCCGGTCAAATGGCTTTCCAGGATCGCCGCCCTGCCCATCCGTTTCCTCTCCTTTTCGGCCGATCTGATCCTGGGCCTGCTGGGGCCCCAAGCCGAGGGTGGCCCCAGCACCAGCGCCGAAGAGATCGAGTTGCTCGTGCAGCAAGGCACTGCAGAGGGCATATTTCAGATCAGTGAAGGCGCCTTTGTGCGCGGTGTCTTTGATTATGCCGACCGCAAAGCACATGAGGTCATGACGGCCCGCCCCGAGATCAGCGCTCTGGAGGCTTCGCTGAGCCCGCGCGAGGCGCTGGAGCAGGCCGCGAAGTCGGGCCATTCACGCTTTCCTGTCTATGAAGAGAGCTTGGATAGCGTGGTGGGTTATGTGCACCTCAAAGATTTGATCTGGGCCCAGGACGATACTCCGCTAAGAGATATCGCCCGCCAACTGGCCTATATCCCAGAATCCTTGCACCTGCCACAGATCTACAGCCTGCTAACCAAACAGCGAACCCACATGGCCATCGTGCTTGACGAATACGGCGGGACCGCCGGCCTGCTGACCCTCGAAGATGTCTTGGAAGTCATCGTGGGTGAGATTGATGACGAATATCAGCCCGCCAACCTGGAAATCCGCAAGCTGGGAGATAAGGCCTGGCTGGTGGCCGGTAACATCCAACTAGATGATCTGAGCGCCAAACTCAATGTGGAGCTGCCTTCAACGGATGCCTACACCACTTGCGCGGGCCTGATCATGTCTGAATTAGGGCACTTGCCCAAAGTCGGCGAACAAATTGTCTATCAAGGCCTCACTTTTACGGTCCGCTCGATGGATAAACTGCGTATATCAAGTATTTTAGTCCAACAAGCCATAGAGCCAGCCAAGCCAATTGGGAGTGCTGCAGGGTAGCTTTACTTGACACTGAATTTTGTGAGTAGTACTATCGTAATAGGTGCATGCACCGCTTACAAATTTTCTCTTACTGGTAGTGGGTCAAAGATGCGTGTTCCGGCGCCCTTTAATGGTGTGCCGCAATATCTGCAAAAAAGGAGGCGCCAGAAAAAGTACTGTCTTCAAGCTTCAGTATTACTCTGCAACTATCCAAGGAGAAAAGAATGAAGAATTTCAACAAGGTTTGGCTCGTAGTGAGTGTCTTGGCAATGCTTGCACTCATTATGGCCGCCTGCGCCCCAGCGGCTAGCACCCCGGATGCGGGTGACAGCGGCGATGAGGCAAGTTTTGCCGGCGAAACTGTAACCATCTTCACCGCCGCTGAGGGCGAGCAGGTTGCCCTCTTCCAGCGCAACTTCGATGCTTTCGAAGAGCGCACTGGCATTGAAGTTGTGGTCGAAGCCTCGCCCGACTTTGAAACCGTCGCCTTGGTGCGCGCCGAAGCTGGCGACTCCTACGACATCCTCAACTTCCCCCAGCCCGGCCTGATGGCAGACTTTGCCCGCTCCGGCTTCCTGGTAGACATGGGCCAGTTCCTTTCGCAAGATTACATGCTGACCAAGTACACCCAGTCCTGGATCGATCTGGGCACTGTGGATGGTTCGCTGTATGGCGTTTGGCACAATGCGGACGTAAAGAGCCTGGTGTGGTACGCCAAACCGGCCTTTGACGCCGCTGGTTATTCCGTCCCGCAGACCTGGGACGAAATGATCGCCCTCTCTGACCAGATCGTTGCCGATGGCGGCACACCCTGGTGTATCGGCTTTGAGAGCGGTGGCGCCACAGGCTGGCCTGGCACTGACTGGGTGGAAGACATCATGCTGCGCACCGCCTCCCCGGAAGATTATGACGCCTGGGTGGCTGGCGAACTGGCTTTTGACTCTCCCCAAGTACGCAACGCTTTTGAAGTTGCCAGCGAGATCTGGATGAACCCGGACTACGTTCTGGGCGGCACCACCGGCATCCTGACCACCAACTTCGGCGATGCACCCAACATGCTGCTGGGTGATGAACCCGCTTGTTACATGATGCGCCAAGCCAGCTTCATCGCCGGCTTCTTTGCGGAGGGCACTGAGATCGGCACGGATGTGGATTACTTCTACCTGCCGCCGATTGACGCTGCTTACGGCAAGCCGGTGCTTGGCTCCGGTTCGCTGCTGAGCATGGGTAAGGACACCCCCGCTGTACGCGCCGTGATGGAGTTCCTGACCACCGGCGAATCGGCTCGAGCTGAAGTGGAAGCCGGCATCCTGATCGCTCCGCATCTGGACGCCAGCCTCGACTGGTACCCCAACGACCTTACCCGCGGCTTTGCCGAGATCTTGGCCAATGCTGACACGTTCCGCTTCGACGGTTCTGACCTCATGCCTGGCGCCGTGGGCGCCGGCAGCTTCTGGACTGGCATTGTGGACTACGTCGGCGGCTCGAACCTCGACAGTGTGCTGCAGGCAATTGACGCCAGCTGGCCTTAAGCCTCAGGCCATCTAGTGTCTTTGTACTAAGTAGAGAAGCAGGGCAGTCAAATGACTGCCCTGCTTACTACTGGCCGATCACCAAGTGCTGCAAGGAGCCGGCATGCTTAAAACCACCAGTCGCAACCTGACTGATTTCCTTTCCACTGGGCCGCTGCGCGTGGCGATGACCTTCCTGGGCCCAGTGGTGACCTTCTTCGTCTTCCGCGAAAGTTTGCGCTTTATGACCACCCCGGGCGTCAACAAGTACATGGCCGCCCTAGTAGCCTTATTTGTCGGCGTGGTGGGCGTGTGGGCCTTGTACCTGGTAATGGACTCGTTGGTTTCCCTGCTGCCGGAAGGCACGCGGGAGCGGGTCCGTCCTTACGCTTTTATTGGGCCGGCGGTCATCATCCTAACCGCTTACTTGGTCTACCCCACCTTCAACACGATTTACCTGAGCCTCAGGGATGCCCGCGGCCTGGATTGGGCAAACGCTAACAGCCCCCTGGGCCTGCCCCTGGACAATTACGTCTTTATTTTCTCAGACCCCAGCATGCTACTCACCCTGCGCAACAACTTGCTATGGCTGGTCGGAGTTACCACAGTCGTAGTTTCACTGGGTCTGATCATTGCAGTGATGGTGGACCGCATCCGCCTGGAATCGTTGGCCAAGTCGATCATCTTTCTCCCCATGGCCATTTCAGCGGTGGGCGCCAGCGTGATCTGGAAGTTCATCTACAACTTCCGTGCGCCCGGTCAACCGCAAAACGGTTTGCTCAACGCCATATGGGTCGCGCTCGGCAATAATCCTGTAGGCTGGCTGATCGAGAAACC